>CAZITN010000037.1:0-26465 GCA_964542175.1 uncultured Thermodesulfovibrio sp.
ATATTGTGGGAAGTCCCGGGCGGCCAGACCTCACCGCCATTGGGCGATACCACTGTCAAACATCCCCCATAGGCATAACTGCCCAGAAGCAGAAATGCCACTGCTACCAGGACCATGAGTCTCTTATTCATTTTCATTTTCCTGTCTCCTTTCTATTGCACTACTTCTGTTTCTAAGTGGCAAAATCAGTGAAAAAGGTTCATTCTCATAAATGAAATCCTTGATCTGCATGGAGAAATGGGCAGGAGAGGATGGAGTTCTTTAGGATGGGCCGTAATGCTCGGGCAGATATGATCCGGGCAGGTTTCACCACCCCAACCTCCTGGCCTTTTATGGCCCCGTACCCTCTTGGTTTCTTTATATCAGAAAATGACCTGTTTGCCAAGGACTTTCCTTTGTTGTGAATCTCCACGACCAAAGGCCGGGGGTTTCCGGATGGGGGCAGGACAGCACGTTCTCTGGCCCGGGATTACACCCTCTGTTACAGACACAGCAGCAGATTTTGCATCCCTTGATTGATAATATCGGGTAGGCGGCGGGGGCAACCTCCGTCGCCTACCCAATAATTCCTGGTTACATGATACTATCAAGCAGGTTCTCCAACACCCCACCGCCATCTGAGATCCTTGTGTTACACCTGATAACCCCTATGTTATTGTTGCCCATGTTGGTGTCCGTATAAAGGCCAAGAGGTATCGCCGCACCTCTTATGCCGGAGGATTTTCTTATGAGCAGAGGTGTGGAGACTATTTCAACGATCATTTCCTCTCCTGGAGGGATGGCCTTTACATTCCTTGTAACAACCTCGTTTTTCTGCTTGACGAGATCGTAAAAGGCGATGCGAACCCTAGACTCTCTGATTTCACGGGAAGAGAGATTCTTGAGGTGCACCTTTATATTTCCAGCATAAAAGGCATCAACGCCTGAAAGGTCTGGCCCGTAGGGGCATGAATCAGAAAAGATATTCTCCATTTTCAGGTCAACAGGCCACCTTACCACTTGTGGCTTTATGTCAGTAACGATCTCAAGGAGTATTCATGATACTATCAAGCAGGTTCTCCAACACCCCACCGCCATCTGAGATCCTTGTGTTACACCTGATAACCCCTATGTTATTGTTGCCCATGTTGGTGTCCGTATAAAGGCCAAGAGGTATCGCCGCACCTCTTATGCCGGAGGATTTTCTTATGAGCAGAGGTGTGGAGACTATTTCAACGATCATTTCCTCTCCTGGAGGGATGGCCTTTACATTCCTTGTAACAACCTCGTTTTTCTGCTTGACGAGATCGTAAAAGGCGATGCGAACCCTAGACTCTCTGATTTCACGGGAAGAGAGATTCTTGAGGTGCACCTTTATATTTCCAGCATAAAAGGCATCAACGCCTGAAAGGTCTGGCCCGTAGGGGCATGAATCAGAAAAGATATTCTCCATTTTCAGGTCAACAGGCCACCTTACCACTTGTGGCTTTATGTCAGTAACGATCTCAAGGAGTATTATGGAAAAATATGTATTGCTTGCATCAGACTCACTCCCATCCATGGTCTTGATAACTATCTTGTAGTTAGTTCCCGTCCCTGCCGTTCCTCCCTGGTAATCCCCTACATGCCAGGAATAGGCTGTCTGGCTTGCCGGAAGACTGGTTGCGATGTTTCCAACCTTTAGTCCACCTTTTCTGAGAATCAATTTCACAGTCTTACCGCAGGTATTCGTCCAGGTGATGTTCTGTGTGCTCCCAAGAACCCAGGACTCCCCCCCGTTCGGCGAGTTCACAGTGAGGCAGCCTGCATGGGCAGGGACAGGCACATAAAACACCATCAGCAATAGTATGGTTATTGTTAATATGATTTTCATATTTCAGTGTTTCTCCTTTCAGTTCTTATTTGCAATATCCTTCACAATACTTATAAGCATCCTGGTAGCATTTTTCCGGTCCCCATCATGGGAGTTCAGGTTCATTGGCACAATTCAGGGATTTGTTGTGATAACATTTGCTGAAACCTTCCTCGTCTTTACAGTTCAGAGGAACCAATACAGGCAAATCTCCCAGATCAGAACCGCCTCCACCACCGTCTGGTGGCGGCAACATCGGTGATACCGTTGGTGCACTTCCAGGGCCCCCCTGAAATGCATATGAATTTATAGAGATGGTCGTTATTAAAGCCACAACCATGACTATTATCATTAACAATTTCCTGATATTTTCCGATACAGTCATTTTATCCTCCTGTCGTTTTCATGATAATATACCTCAATCAGCCTCTTTATCCCCCTATGTTATATATATCACAAACCATAAGATATTTCAAGAAAAGACCCCTTGCTATGAGAGAGTCATAATGAAACATCTTCACCAAGCCAACCTCTCCCTGAGAGAAAGATCAGGATAAAAGGGCGACTCAAGCAGTATCCCTATGAGTTCCTTTACCGTCATCTTCTCCTCCACTGTCTATGAGTGGTCTTGCGGTAGGAAAAGGTTCAATGGATTCCGTTTTCAGCAAAGAAAGGGCCCCTTTCTCAACTTCACTTCAAAGGTCTCTTTATGTCATGAAGGTTGAGGCATTGAGAATCGCGGTCAATCTCAAGAATTCTGAGATGGTTCTCCATGTTAGAGTCACAGTAGAGCGTGCCAGCCATCAGTCCCGGCTGGTCAGTCCAGGATGTGCTCACACCGACATTACATATCTGTGAACCGTCAGGCGAACTTCTGCCCTGAACAGTTATCGTCTGATCTGTAGAAGATGTTTTTATCTTGCCCAAAAAGACCTTTCCATGCCATATGTCCTTCTCAAAATACTCCTTGAGAGGTGTTATGGTGATATTGAAAACTCTTGTTGCCTTCCCAGGAACTTCATACACTGCAGGAGAGCCTAAACTGCAAGAAAATCCCTTTGACCCAACTGTGCAGATATTAAACAGGCCAGTTGTTTCACCGTGGTTGACGACAGTAAGAGTCATGTTGTAAGTAGTCCCGGGACAGACCTTCTGCGGGATACCGCCTATATTAGCTATCTCCAGCTCTGCCGGCTTGATGAGAGGCATGCCCGGTGATATCTGTATACCAGACTTGCTTCCTCCTGTCGCAATCTCAAGCGGCTTGGGCTTTTCAAGCACAAATACACCGCTCATTCCCATAAAGGGCTGATTCAGTATGTTCACCTTGATCTGGTAGCCCGGCCCCGGCTGGGCGACACCACCGTTAAATAGCCCGGCCTTCCAGGTATAGGTCCCAATACCTGCAGGAATGTTGTTTACAATCTTACCAAGTTTCTGACCATTTTTATAAAGCAGAAGCCTTGCATTGGCTGGCGGCCCAGCCCAGTCCCAGGAGATTGTGAGGTCCTTTCCCAGCTCATAACCTTTTCCCCCTTGGGGGGACTGGACATTCACAGTTCCTCCGTGCGAAACAGAAATAGCAGAAAAGACAAACCCTGCCAAAAACATTATCACAAAAAGGAATCGCTTTAATCTGGACATCTTCCGCTCCTTTCTGCAGGAAATTACTTGACATCCATCTCAGAAGACAACTTCATAATAATTTATCAGCACCGTATAGCCATGATGTTCATCTCCCTCACACCAGGCATGGACCTTCCCGGTTAGTGAATCTGTTTCTGGATGTTTGATCCATCGGTAACCGTATCTTCCAAGAGGGAGGCTCCCATTTGCATCATACTCTACACTTTCGTCATAAACCGTGGTTTTGACCATACCACGCGGTGTAAGAGGTGAATAGGCTCTGTCGTATCTCAACACTTCGAGGTAGCTCCCCGTTATCCATCTGGATCCAGGGATATCCGGAGTAAAACTCCAGTCATCCTTTGAAAGACAGGTTTTTATATCATGCGAAAGGCTGATTGTGTTTTTTCTTGTCCATCCAAAATTATACTCCCGTTTGTTATTATTCGTGTTGGCATCCCTGAGCATCCCGAGCAACTCCAATCTTGCTCTTATGGTTACGCCCTGCACCCCGTCAGGGGGACCGATCCTGGAAAAGTGATAAGTTATGCTGCCCCTGTGAATTATATCGCTGCCTGAAGGACTGCCGGCAACATACTCCAGTGTCTTTAGCACAACAGGCCCTTCTACACCTCTTCCAGTGGGACGGTACGGTATTGCCTCTAATATAATCCTCAACCCTTGTGCCAGGTTCCCTGGCAGAGTTATTGCCGGGACCTTCACTTCATAATCGAAGTCTATACTGTATTTTCCATATACCTTCTTTACCAAAAGGTCGAAATTTTTTATGGAAGGGTCATCTCTTATGGGGGAAACAGTGCCCGGGACTTCAATTCTTGCCAATACTACACTAATGCTGTCACTCATCTTATTTGACACTCCAGCCTGATTCTTAACCTGGAACCAGACAGTCTTTGTACCAATGCCGGTGCTGAGAGTAAAAGTAGGGGTTGGGTTATATGGCTTCCATCCACAACCCTGTCCTGAAAAGGAATTGTTCTCACAGGCACGATATCTGGTAGGAGTACCTGTAATCGTGTGGTTGAGAATCACATCAGGGTTGCCTGTTGATTCTGCGCCGTTATTTATCCTGAAAGAATCAACATGTGGTGGGCCTTCAGAGGTTGAAAGGATTGTAAAGTTATTGTCACTACTGTCCCTGAGTGTGCCATCGGAGGTCTTTACGACTATCTTGTAGTCATCTCCAGGCGGGAAATCATCAGGTGCCTCTGGGATATGCCAGAGATATCCTGACCGGCCAATCGTGCTGGTTGCTATCAGTCTGTACCTCCGCCCGCCTTTTCTTGCTATAATTTTTATCTGCTTGTTTGGATCTATATCACCCCGCCACCAGGAAATTACATGGGCACTTCCCTTCTGCCAGACCTCGCCACCGTTCGGGGCAATCACTCTGATAAAATCTGAGGCAAAGGCTGCAGTGCAAAACAACAGCAATATCGCAATGGAAACACAAACAGACCTGGATTTACTCAATCTGTATATACCCGGCATGACATCATCCTTTCTCTTTTTAAACTTATTGAACTTCCAATATCGCACATCCTTCATTACGGCAATTTTTGTGGTTCAATAATATACCCCCTTTCTATCTTGATACTTTTGTTGTGGCTGACCTCTCCACTGCGGGTAATCATATGAACATTTGTGGTTATAACGGGATACGAGAATTTCAATTTCACTTCACCAGGCATCAGGGGTGGGCCATCCTTTGAATAGTACTCCTTCGTTATAAAAACACGTATCACCGGCGTGGGGACAGCAACAATCTTCAGGTTATGCACACCCTTTTGAAATGACTGGCCGTTATATGGTTGTACGAAAGCAAGTGTATTTGTCTTGTTTAAAGAAAAAAGATATTTACGGCTGAAAGGCATATTCTTAATGTATGAATTGAAAGGATTTTCTACGAGAAGTTCCATCCATAGAGACCCGTACGCGGGGTTGCCATAATCACCCACCCTCCAGTTACTGCTGCTCCTTGTCTCAAGCAAGACCTCCACCTTAGCCAGCAAACCCGTTTGATAGTTTATATAAGGGGTGATACTTTTTATCGTAAAGTCGCCATCAAGCGGAGTAGAGATACAGTTATTAATGTCGTTCTGTCTTGAGTTTAAAACCGAGTCACTTTTACTCTTGGGAACACCAAGACACCAGTCATAATGCCTTCTGTAATCCGCATGCCACATGGGACCTGACTTGGCGCACATATACTTCTGGTTTGTATTGAACTGGAGAACGGAATGCTTTGCATAATCATCACAGACCTTTCTCTGATACTCCACCAGAGCAGATACGCCTTTTGTCGGATCATAAACGGTTACACTCGTAATCGTACCCGTTTTATTGTCTGGTGAAGGTGCAGGCCCTGGTTGAATGGCAACCAGCTTGTCTATCTTGAAGTTAACCGTCCCCCTTGTCCTGTTGTCAACGGTTTTTATTAAAAGCATATAGCTGCCTTCCTTCAGGCCCTGGGGAATCATCCACTGGAATACCCCCCTGGATGCCAGTAAAGGAACAGGCGAGATATTTTTGACTTTCACTCCTCCGGCCCTGAGAACTATCTTTATCTTTGCAGAAGGAGAGAGACTTCCGATAACCTGCCATTTTACTGAATAGGAATTGTTTACAAACCAGCTCTCTCCCGGTTTCGGACTGGTTATCTTGATCGTTGCCGCCTCTGAATAAAAGATTCCTGTACAAAGCAATCCCAGAAAAACAAAGATAATTATTAACCCGACCCGTTTCATCTTTCTATCTCCCTTCATAAAGATTTACTTCTTATAACTCTGGATTTTTATATATGCGGAATAGGGGCTGGTGTCGGAACATGGCGTACCCCTCGGTGCCATAATAACAAACTGCCCGCCTTTCTCCCCGAGACTCTGCCATTGCTGAGGGGATATCTTCAACGTGGCATCCCCCATCCAGTCATTTGAACCAGATGCCTCCGGAAAGTCCTCATCCGGACAATTAACCTGGAAGTCTGCAGGAAAACTGTTGTAATCCCAGGCGAACCATATTGTGTTTTCATCACAATCAACACCAGTCATATAAAGTTCTATATCAGATGTAGGTTTCACATCCATCAGGGTAATCAGCATACCCGGGTAAAGCCTTGCCCCTGTATCCACATTCATTACGCCTCCGTTTGAGGGCCATTGTTTCCCGATACTCAGTTTCTTTCCGTGCCTGTCAACGGCAGATGCCTTAAGGTAGAGCGCCCACTCTCCCTTAGATACATTGTCGCAGTCATCAGTAACCCTTACCCTGTCAAGATAAATTTTCACAGCATAACCGGGATGCGTGCATAAATCAAGGGCTTCATCCCTGAATTTCGTCTCTCCATCGGCCATCTTATAATTGTTGCCGCTTACACACCACTTGTAATGACTGTCATACACGGAATTCCAGCGTGGTCCGGTAAACCCGCATTTTTTCAATTTATTCAATTCATTATGAAGCAGGGCCTTATAGGAGTACTCAGTGCATTTCTTCCTGATAAAGTTCGGGATAATCTTACCTGCAGGCACCGCAGGGGTAAGGGCTTGTCCGGCAGGGCTTGATTCCGGCGCCGCCTTGACCCAGTCCCTGCCTATTGTAAAACTGACACTTTGACTTGCTAATCCGCCGTTCATTGATTTTACTATTATTGAATACTCACCGGATGGTGTATTTGATGCAACGTTCCATTTGATACTCTGTTTCTTGCCGTTGATTGCAATCAGGTTCCTGTCGAGGGTCGTCACCTTCACCTGTCCGTGCCTCAGGGCCACCTTCAGTTTTGTCCCCTTTGGGGTGCCTGAAGAAATCCATTCAATTGAGTATGTATGCCCCTTAAGCCATTTTTCTCCGGGTTTGGGGCTTATGACCTGAATGATTGCTGCATAAGCTTCAACAGAAATGAAAAGAACAAGTGAAGTGAAGATGTAAAGCAGGGGTAAGCAGACTCTGCCCTTTCTCAAAGGCCGATCTCTCATGGTTATCTCCTTTTGTAATTGTGGGGCGGTGCAGAGAACGGCCCGTAATGTTTGTCAAATCACCAGACCCTCCCAGTTGCTTTCGGAATATCATCTCTACATTGAGATATTCCCTTACAAATAAGTGGCATTACCTGCAAAAAAGGTTCAACAGGTGTTTTCATTTACATATTGATCTTTTCAGAAGACTCTCCTCCCATTTACATAGATCCTTCTGGCGGGGAGGAAGACTCTGCCTGGTTATACCGTTGTTCTCTCCGGCTGCAAGGGCTAAAATCCCGGATACAATGGCAGATGAAACGGATGTTCCACTGATGAAATTATGCCTGCCTCCGGGAACAGTAGTCAATATATTATCAGAGGGAGCTAGAACATCGGTTTTTTCCCCAACACTCTCATTTGGAAAGTAAGCACCTTTAACATCAATACCACCTACTGCAACGACAGAAGGATGTGATGCAGGAAATACCAGACCTGTCTGAAACGGCCAGTTTCCAGCCGGTGCAACAAAAATAATTCCCGCCGATGAGCCTCTTTCAAGTATCTTCACCACCAGGCTGTCCGGTACTGAAGATCCGATGCTCAGGTTGGCAATTTTGGCTCCTGACTGTATTGCAGTATCAAGAGCCTCAGCCACTGTTGAAGAGTAGCACTCTCCCATTGCACTCGTCTCGGAGACTTGTCTGCAGGCTCTGATGGCGATGATCCCTGCCTCAGGGGCAATGCCCTCAATGCCGAAGCCATTGATGCCTGCCGCAATGATGCCAGCCATGGCAGTACCGTGGATCTCAGCGGTATATTGAGAGTCCGGAACCAGGTTTTTAGTTATTTTAATATTTTTTTTTAGGTCTTCATGGACAGGGTCAACCCCTGTATCAATTATCGCAACAAGAACACCCTTTCCTCTCAGCTGATTATGATTGTGAAGGCTGTTGAGATTAAGGATCCTTCTGATCCTCTGCATATCGCTCATTGGTTCTGTCATGGTTCTGAAAATATAGTTTGGCTGAACCTGGAGAACACCGTCTTCCTGAGAAATTTCATTTATAAGTTCAGGTACATCCTGATCAGTCTTCAAGACATCAACCCTGTAGTTGAGCGTATGGAGATTGAAGGTTTTCAGGAGTGAGAGGTTATACCTTTCAGTCAACCTTTCTATTACATCATCACTGCCTGAATCACTTGTAACCACAAGTATCTGACCGGGCAGGAAAGTCTTGAGCCTGCTAAAGGAGAACTCCCATAACGGACTCTCACCTTTGAAGACATCACTCTTGCCAAATCCCTTTACCTGCCACCTATATTTTGCATCTGGCCGGAAAACCTTCTCGAAAACCCTGGCTGGAACCGTATATATCTCCTTCTTCGTGTAGGCAGAGAATACTGGCTTGTCATTTCCGGCTTCATAGAATTCTATCAAATATACTGAAACGCCTTCAGGCTTTTCCCATGTGAAAGTCGGTGGTTCATAACCTATCTCCGACTGGTTCTGCGGCGAGATGAGAGAGATTGTGAATGTTTTGGTAAACTCCTCGGCAGTCACGAAATATATGGCCTCAGGCACAGGAATATCCCCGGGACTGGTCAGAACAAACCTGATAAGATGGGTGCCTGTATCAAAAGTGGGAAGAGGCAATGAATCTGGGGTTTCAAAGGTCACACTTCTTCCGTAAACGATGTGTCTCTTAACATGGGAAAGGATCCTACCATCAACTTCCCAGTAGCCTTCAAGGAGACCAGAACCGGTGAACCTGATATCTACATAGGCTTTCAGTGTTGGGTCGTTTCTCCTCACAGTAGTCTCTGCCCTTTTATTATCGAAGTAGAGTTGCATCCTCGTTATCCCGAGTTCCGCACCAGCTTCGGTGGTTACGATCATCTCTGATTCAGTAACAACTACTATTGATGTTCCCATGGTTCTGAATATTGCAGTTGAGGACGGCGTGGTCTCGGTAAATGTTCGTCTAAATTTTATTCTTGCAACACCAACCTGTTCAGCACGTTTCAGTACCGACACAGGAAATATTATTGTTTCAAAGGCACGACCAGTGCCGTTATGTACAGATATCGGCAAGGGCGTATTAATCCTTCCTATTTCCTGCCCATTTGCAAGAAATATCCCCTCAGTGGATCTGAGTTCCATATCGACGGGGGGGATGGTTAAGGCAGTATATGATAACGGCTGTGAGCCTCCTGAGCCTCTTGGAACCTTGAATGAAGGAGGGCTCACTGTGACATTCACATTAACAGGCTTCTGTTTGATCACAACGGTGAGGTTAACATCTCTTGTCTTTGGCCCGGCAGGACATGAGTCAGTGGCCCGGAGAGTAAAGTTATATGTCCCGGCTGTTGAAGGAATCCCTGAGATAATCCCCGATGAACTCATGTTGAGTCCGGGGGGGAGGGAGCCTGAGCTGATGCTGAATGTCAGCGGAGGTGTTCCACCGGACGTCATAATATTATAACTGTAGGACTTGCCCTCCTCTCCTGCCGGCAGGCTCGGAGGCATGTTGAAAACAATGTCAGGACAGATGAGGGTTACAGGAAATACAAATGTTTTCTGTGAAACCTGCTTGCCCGATGGACATGAGTCCTCAACAGAGGCAGTAAACCGGAATGTCCCTTGAGACCGGGGCGTGCCGCTTATCAAACCGGTACTCCCCAGGCTGACCCCCTGCGGCAAAGAACCTGCAACAATACGCCATCTGTAAGGCAGAGACCCGCCCTGAGCCTGAAGTCCGAAGTTATAAGGGATCCCGACAGTACCAGACGGAAGAGTCGAGGGGGTGGTTATGCTGAGAGGAAGACAGCTTATTGTAATGGCATATTTGCCTGAGGCAAATTTCGCACCAAAGGGGCAACTGTCATTTACATTAACGCTGAAACTGTAACTACCTTCAGCAGTCGGCGTACCTGAGATCAGACCGGTTGAGGAATTAATAGTAAGACCGGGTGGCAGGGAACCAATCAGCGAAAAAGCCAGAGGTGGCGTACCTCCCGAAGTCTGTAGCTGAAGTGAATATGGCTGTCCCTTCGATCCAGATGGCAACTGTCCCTGAGTGAGGAGATTGAGGGCTGAACAGTTTATTGTAACTGGGAGCGTAATGTCCGGTGGGGAATCCAGAGAGCAGTTATTAGTATAAACCGTAATAGGGTAATATCCCGGGTATGAATAACTATGCTGAACCGAGCCAGAACAGGTCCTGCCCCAACCAAAACTTACAGAGTTCGTACAGGGCACAGTAAGTACGGTGCCGTCAAGAAAGTCTGCTCTTACAGAACAACCTCCCAGGTCATCAGCCCAGCTTGCATTTACTGTAATTGTCTGGCCGGGCAAAGCCGTTGAGGGTGAGACACTTCCGGTGACTGCCATAGAGACGGCAGGAATCAAGAATATAATTAATAATATTATTTGGACTGCTACTCTGCTTGGTTTTTTTCTCTTTTTCATTCCTTTCCTCCTTTAGAAAGAAAATGGCATGTCTGCTGTAAAGACCATCAACAGGACAAACTCTTCATTTTCACCGGAGTACACCCTGTCGTTGCTCTTATTATAAAGTCCCCTTATACCCACTGAAGGGTTCAAATATCCCCAGAGATTTTTTGCTAGGAGATAGGATATCCTGAAATTCGAGTTGAGGGTATCCTGTTCCGAAGAGCCGTCGCTTGCCTTCATCCTGTTATAAGTTCCTGCAACCTCATAAGAAACCCGCTCGTGGTATGTCTTGCCCCTGAGATCGAGATTCACAGTATAAGTATCGGTCCTCTGATTGTTGTTCGGAAACCTTGAGCGGTTGAAGGAAAAGTTCTGGGTTATGGAAAAATTATCCGTAAAATAGGAGGGAGTAAATGTGAAAGTCGTGGTGGTCGAGTCATTGCCGTTGCCGGTCCTGTCGTTCTGGATGGAATGGCTCGCCTGAAAGACAAGGTTCCACCGGTCTTTCATGTAACTCACATTTGCCGAGAATACATCAGTATCGGTATGGACTGTATAGATGATATCGGGCTCCTCTGTGCTGTCAAGCAGGGAGTGCTGGTAGCTCAGGCTGATGGGCATGTTGGGTATTCCGCTGAAGGAGTAACTCAGCATCGCCTGTGAGGTATAAACCGTGGGATAGAGTTCATTGTCATCCACATTGTCATGATAGATTGAATAGGTTGCGTTCAGGGAGTGATATTGTTTGAAGGTCAGTCCACCGTTAAGGGCGATGCCGGTCCTGTTTTTCTGGAGTCCCTGGTTCCCGATTACTTCATAGTCAGCTCCCACGAACTCATAGGTAGCGCCGTAATTGAGATTGCCTGCATAACCGCCTAACTTCAGCCTGTAAGCGATGTCTTCCTCTGCATCAAATTCATCGGCTGTATCTGAATCAAACTTCGAGAAATCCACCTCTGCCTCGGCTGCGAGCTTTCCCTCAAAAAGACTGGCGCTCCCGAGGATGCCTATCACATCCCCCTTTTTCTCTCCGCCAGGGGCGAATATCCCGAAGGAACTTCCCTGTTCCCCTCCTGTCACATAAACCGCCTTTACCCTGTACCTGCCATCACTGAAGGTCTTCTCCAGCGATACCCCCATGATATGGTCATCCGTAGTCCCTTCTATCCCCAGACCTTCACGGAAGCCAAAGACCTGCTGGCTGTGGACCACAAAGGTGTTTAACTGAAGAGTCTCATGCTTCAGATAGAATCTTCCTCCCCTCCTTGCAAGATACTGGACTGTATTGACCGTCTCGTTCAACTGGAGATCACCGATATCCATTCCAATCATGAAGGGAGACCGGTCATACTTGATGGTAAGGAGATAATTGGCAAGGTTGAGTCCCTTCTTTTCAGGCTGGAAAACAGGGAGGTTCTGGTCGAGAAATCTTACGTTGGTGCTGAAATTAACCGTCCAGGCCTTTTCCTTAAGCTTTGTAGTGCTGCCCAGATTTGCAAGGAACCTGGAGTGTGGCACGGACGTTACATCTTCGGGCTTCTCTATGACAGTTTCATAGAGCAGGGAGAGGTTGTTGCCGGAATAGGCCTCTTCAAAACTCGCCGTGTGACGGGTCGTGAAGGTGAAGGAATTCTGTATCTGACCAAACTCCGGGCTCTGTATTGTTACACTGAGGTTGTGCTGCCCCGCAGGGAGGATCTGGACGGACTGGTAGGAAAAACCGCCGGACTCCATACTGATCGCTCCGGTAATATCCACCCCGTCAAGGAGAACTAAAAGGGTTCCGGGAGAATATTCCCCTGATATCGCACACTTGATGCTGGGTTTCTTTGAGATGACCGTCCTCTCCATGGATGGAGTGAGCAGTCTTATCAGGATCGGCATCTGTTCACCTGAGGGCAGAGACACCGGTTGACTATGGCCCGGAACCGGAGTTAACAACAAAAATAACAGGAGATAAATGAAGACCCTGCATATTAACGCTGAATCGGATTTTTCATCCATAAATCCTCCCCTTATCCTGTTTTAGAAAAAAGATTAGCTCGCTCACTGAAAATTCAGAATTCTGAATTTTCAGACCCCGGTACTGACAAGGCAGGCCACCATGTACTGCATATATCAAGTTCGGGTTTTCCGGGAACATCGGAAATATGTATGAATGTGAGAAACATGCCTCAAGTTTATCACAAAAAACCCTGTTATGCAAATTTATCCCTCAACCTGCAGGTCCTGGAATGAAATACCCTATATTCTCTTTTCAACGAACCTGATCATTCCTGAGTTTCTCAGAGTTTGCAGGACATCATCCACCTTTCCCTCTACCTTTATCACATAGAGCCCGTTCTCATCAGGACCGCTGACAATGGTTGCTCCTATGCTATTGAGAAGCCTCCTGATATCAATCTCCCTTGCTTCGGGATTGAAAACTATGTTCAGCATCACCTCAGTCCTGGAAGCAGAGGATGTAAGGGTCCTGTACCCGTTCTCCCTGTAAGGGGCAATCACGAGAAAGACTATCAGAGCAAGCTGTGCTGCCACGACCACCCATGGAACTAAAGGACCGGTAAGGAGATTCATTATTCTTTTAATGAAGGATTTCTCTTCCGGGTGTGGGAGTGGCTCTTCTTCCTTCACCCTTTTCATGACCATCCGGAATATCCTCTCCTGATCGGGCAGTTCCACATCCGTGGTGTCCAGGAGCAAATCCCTAATCTCCGCAAAATCATTCATCTCGTAGGCTATCTCCGGGTGCTCCTCTATGAATTGTTCCATCTCAACAGCCTCCTTTTCAGAAAGCCTTCCATTGAGATAAAGAGGAATCTTTTCCCTCATCTCTTCATATCTTTCAGATGACATCTCTTTCCACTCCCATCTCATTAAGTATCTTCTTAAGTTCTCCCTTGGCATAGAAAACCCTTGTCTTCACAGTATTAAGAGGTACATTCAGCATCTCCGCAATCTCTGGATAGGTTAGTTCCTGATAAAAGACCAGATCAAGGACCTCCCGGTGCCTGGCTGAGAGTGCAAGAAAGGCACGTCTGATAATCTCACGTCTGTCACAGTCTTCAACAGACATAGCTTCAACTGTAAGCCTGTTCTGATACTCATCAATATCCTCTGCGCGCCGCTCCTTCTTCAGATAGTTCATGGCAAGGTTCCGTGCGATACCGAGTATCCAGGTCGTGGACCTTGATCTTCCTTTAAACCTTGAAGCAGATTTCCATACCTCTGAAAAGGTCTCAACCATAACATCCTCGGCAGCCTCCTTCTCCTTGAGTATCCGGAAGAGATAGAAATAAACCCTCTTCCAGATTCTGTCATACAACTCCCTGAAGGCATCCTCGTCCCCTTCTGCAATCATTCTGATCAATCCATGTTCATAATCTCTGGCATGGCTTCCAATCATTAGTGGTTATTACCCCCAAAAAAGGTTCATTCAGGAAGTTCCTATTTATATTGATAGAATTATCCCATATTTTGAAGGCCTTGTCAAATTATCTTTGCCCATCCAGACTTTCCATGATGACTGCATTTAATTGATTAAGGTATAATTATAGATAGATGCAGTCTGGAATCTGCTGAAAATATCACTGGCCGAACATAACGGATAACTGATTTTTTCGTGGAAGGACACTTATAGCATGCTTGAAAACATAAACAGCCCCTCAGACCTTAAGAAGCTCTCCCTTGATGAACTCAGGGAACTTGCCGGAGAGATCAGGGAAAAGATAATTGAGACCGTCTCCTGTACGGGGGGACATCTTGCATCCAACCTCGGTGTGGTTGAACTCACCCTTGCACTTCATTACGTATTTGATTCTCCTGAGGACAGGATAGTCTGGGATGTGGGACACCAGTCCTATGCCCACAAGTTGATTACCGGGAGAGGTCCCAGGTTTCATACCCTCCGGCAGTTCAAGGGAATTTCCGGATTCCCGAAACGGTCGGAAAGCCCCCATGACCACTTCGGCACAGGCCACAGTTCCACCTCCATATCAGCAGCCCTCGGAATGGCTGCTGCATTGAAGATGAAGGGTGGTGGCCATAATGTAATTGCAGTGATAGGCGACGGGGCAATGACGGCAGGACTTGCCTTTGAGGGACTGAACAACGCCGGCCACCTCCGTCTTCCCATGATAGTCATCCTGAACGACAACGAGATGTCCATCTCCAAAAATGTAGGGGCCATCTCGAATTATCTTAACAAGATCCTGACAGGAGAACTATACAGAAGGTTCAAGAAGGATACCAAATCCCTCCTTGAAAACATCCCGAAGTTCGGTGATAGCATGTCCAGGTTCGCCCAGAAGATGGAAGAGGCACTTAAGGGTTTCTTCCTTCCCGGACAGATGTTTGAGGAACTGGGATTCAACTATATTGGTCCCATTGACGGCCACAACATTGAGACTCTTATAGATACCTTCAGGAAGGTAAAGGACCCCACCGAGCCGATCCTGATTCACACTATCACAAGAAAAGGAAAAGGCTACGAATACTCGGAAGATGATCCCTCGTGTTTCCACGGGATCGGACCCTTTGAACCGGATACAGGCTCTCCAAAGGGCAAGAAGTCTGCCCCCTCCTACAGCAAGGTCTTCGGTGATACCATTGTTGAGATCGGAAAGGAGACACCAAACCTGATTGCAATTGTCGCTGCCATGACTGAGGGCACCGGGCTTTCCGGCTTTGCTGAGGAGTTTCCAGACCGTTTCTTTGATGTTGGTATTGCCGAACCTCACGCCGTCACATTTGCCGCAGGGATGGCTGCAGAGGGCTTCATCCCTGTTGTTGCCATCTATTCCACCTTTCTCCAGAGGGGATACGACGAGATAATCCATGATGTCTGTCTTCAGAACCTGCCAGTTGTCTTCGCAATAGACAGGGCCGGCCTGGTAGGAGAGGACGGTCCGACCCACCACGGGGTCTTTGATATCAGTTATCTCCGGCACATACCCAACCTGACAGTAATGGCTCCCAAGGATGCCAATGAGTTTCGTGCCATGCTCAGGTATGCCGTTAGCCTTGAAAGGCCGGTTGCCATCCGGTACCCCAGGGGAAGATGCCTTGAAAAATTCGATGTCTCACCCGTCCCTGTTGAGTCAGGCCATGGAGAGGTCATCTTTGAAGGCGATGAGATCGGTATTATCGCTGTGGGAAACACAGCATATCCCGCCTTCCTTGCTGCAAAGAGGCTGATTGCAGAAGGTATTGCGCCCACACTCATAAACGCGCGCTTCATAAAACCCCTTGATACCGACCTGCTGAGAAGCGTTGCAGAAAGAACCGGCCTTCTGCTTACCATTGAGGAGAACTCCATTGCCGGAGGATTCGGCTCCGCTGTTCTTGAATCCCTGACAGAAATGGGACTCTCATCGGTCAGAGTACGCAATATAGGCATTCCTGATCTCTTTGTAGAACACGGCTCCCAGAAAGAACTGAGACGCCTTTTCAGTCTGGATGAAGATGGAATATACAGGACAGCGGTATCCCTGCTCGGGAGAGAGCAGGTCAAGAAGAAAGGCTCCAACCAAATATCAGATTCAGGAATGACCTCAGCCTTCCCCGATGAAGGAAAGGCTCGATAAGATACTCGTCTCAAGGGGGCTCTGCCAGTCGAGGGAACGTGCCAGGGCCATGATTATGGAGGGGAAAGTGCTTGTTGAGGGCCAGCCGGTCCTGAAGGCTGGCACCATGATCAGCCCTGACAAAACAATCTCTCTCAGGGGTGAAGACATCCCATATGTGAGCAGGGGAGGACTCAAGCTTGAAGCCGCACTCGATCATTTTGAGATAGGCCTTGAGGGAAAGGTTGCACTGGATGCAGGGTCGTCAACAGGCGGCTTTACTGATTGCATGTTACAGAGGGGTGCAATACGGGTCTATGCCGTTGATGTCGGCTATGGTCAGATCGCCTGGAAGCTTAGAACCGATCCAAGGGTGGTGGTAATAGAAAGGATGAACATCAGAAAAATGCCCGCAGGGACTATACCTGAAAAGGTCGATTTTGTTACGATAGATGTCTCATTCATCTCCCTTCTGAAGGTACTTCCCCCTCTTCGATGGGTTCTTAAACCTGAGGGGGAGATACTCGCCCTTGTCAAGCCCCAGTTTGAGGCAGGTAAGGGTGAGGTGGACAGAGGGGGTGTCATCAGGGATGAAACTAAAAGACTACTTATACTGGAAGAGGTAATAAAACGTCTGTCCGGTATGGGATTTCATGTTAGTGAGGGCTTTGAGTCCCCGGTAAGGGGACAGAAGGGAAACACCGAATACTTCATCCATATTCATGAGTGAAGAACGTCTCATAGGCATTGATCTCTCCATCGCCTCGGCAGAGGTGATAGAGATGCTTCTTGAGCATCCTTCCGATGATTCCGTCTACGGAGAAATACTCTCTGCAAACAGGAATCGGCCTGAAATCATCAGACTCCTTTATGAAAACCCTTCAATACCTGATGATGTCCACTCCGAGGCTGCCCGGCTACTCAGCCTACCTGTAATTGCCGACCGTAAAGTAGCGAGGCTTGAACCTGGTCCAGAGGATGAAGAGGCCCGGATGCAGAGGACAGAAAATGTCCTTCAGCGTGTCCAGAGGCTTTCAATCGGCGAGAAGATACAGCTTGCCCTCAAAGGGGGAAAGGAACTCAGAAACGTTCTCATCCGGGATCCCAACAAGGAAGTGGTTATGAAGGTGCTTGAAAATCCGAAGCTTACAGAGAGCGAGGTGGAAATGATTGCAAGAAATCCCTCCGTCCCTGAGGAGGCCCTCAGGTACATTGCCAAGAAGAGGGACTGGACAAGGAGGTATCCTGTCATAGCCGCCCTTGTCTCAAATCCCAAAACGCCCCCTGGTGTATCTATGCCATTTATCGCCCATCTCAGGTTTCAGGACCTTGTTATTCTCGAAAAGAACAAGAATGTCTCTGAAGCTGTGAGGACTGCTGCCAAAAGATATGTAAAGATGAGAAAGAAATAACCCTTCTGATGGAAACATTCGAGAAGGCATCAATCAGGAAATCAACCTGGAGGAAAATACTCAACTTCATCGCCTCCTCCGACTACCCTACCCCCTACCTCCTTCTGGATGCCGCTGTTATCAGGGAAAAGGCCGGAATCATCGGTAAGGGCCTGAGAAACGCCAGGACCTTCTATGCAGTGAAAGCCCATCCTGCAAGAGAGGTTGTAGAACTCATCGCCTCTCTTGGACTGAACTTCGAGATAGCCTCGGAGGGGGAACTCAGATTGCTGAGGGAAGTCGGAATAGGCCCTGAGAGGATCATATCATCAAATCCTGTGAAGAGCCCTTCATTCCTGAGGGAGGCAAAAGAATTCGGCCTTCAGTACTTTGCCTTTGACTCGGCAGAGGAGATAGAGAAGATTGCAACCCTCTGTCCTGATGCCGGCATATACCTCAGGGTATCAGTCCCGAATGAAGGGAGCGAATGGCCCCTGAGCAGAAAATTCGGCGTCGAGCCTGATGAAGCACTCTCTCTCATTCTCATGGCTGTTGATCGAGGACTGAGTGTAGTCGGAACCACCTTCCATGTGGGCTCACAGTGTAATAATATCTACAACTGGCAGACCGCCCTTGACAAGGTCGCGTCAATCTGGGAGGCTTCAGACAAAAAGGGCATAAAAATGAAGATACTCAATATAGGAGGGGGATATCCAATAAGATACCGCCGGGATGTTGCAGAGATAGAAGAGATCGAGAGACTGATAGATGCGAAAGTAATAGAGAGGTTTCCTCCTGATGTAGAGATTCATGTTGAGCCCGGGAGGGCACTGGTGGGCGATGCAGGGGTATTTGTTACTTCAGTCATCGGAAAGGCAGTCAGGGGAAAGGAAAACTGGCTCTATATAGATGCAGGCGTCTTTAACGGGCTGATGGAGGTCCTTGGCGGTATCCGGTACTCATGTGTTGTTGGGAGCAGGGCTCCTGAAAAAAGATGGAAGCTGGCCGGCCCCAGTTGCGACAGCCTGGATGTAATAGACCAGGATATCATACTCCCGGAGCCGATGATCGGCGATCACCTCCTGATAGCTTCCGCCGGGGCCTATACCATCTCGTATGCCTCTGAATTCAACGGATTTGCCATCCCGCGCACAATACTTATCTGATCATTTGACTGATACACCTTGATTTTTTTATAATTTCAGCGTATCCGGAGCACATATGCTACGGTTGGGCGATTAGCTCAGCGGGAGAGCGCTGCCTTCACACGGCAGAGGTCACTGGTTCGAAACCAGTATCGCCCACCATATTTTTTCATAAAGCCGACCTTCATTGTATTTAATCTTCTACTTTAAATTCTTCATAGTATCTCCCCAATATATATACCTATTACCAGAGCTGTCAGCCCTATACCAAAGGAAAATCCTGCGATATGGCGGAGGCGTTCTTCAGGGTCTTTCCTGACCCATTTTTCAAAAAGAATCCCTCCAACGAGGCTGAACAGGAGTACTAGCAGGGGCAGAAGTGTCTTGACATACACGACCATCACCTCCTTTTCTACAAAAAAGATTAAAAATCAAAACATTAACTTGACTTTCTTAACTCGAGATATTATAATTAATAAGAGGTGCATTTATGACGAGAGCAGATCTGGCACGTGTAATATTTGAAAAAGTGGGATTCCCCAAAAAGGAGGCCCAGGATATAATTGAGATCATCATAGATACAATAAAGGATACCCTTGCAGAGGGTGAATCTGTCAAGATAACAGGGTTCGGTACGTTTAATGTAAGAAAGAAGACACCAAGACGGGGAAGAAATCCCCAGACAGGCGAAGATATGGAGATTACCGCCAGAAAGGTCATAAGTTTCAAGGCAAGCAACATCCTGAAAGAGGCTGTTGAAAAGGCTAAGTCGGAATGATCAAAGCTAAAAGAAAGAAAATAACCACTGAAAAATCGATCCCGGAGAAACTCTTTTACAAGATCGGTGAAGTAGGACGGATTACTGGTGTGGAACCCTATGTTCTGAGGTACTGGGAGAGCGAGTTTCCGTTCCTGAAACCTAGAAAGAGCCGTTCAGGACAGCGTCTCTATGTAAAGAAGGATATAGAGATGATCCTGGAGATAAAAAAGCTCCTGTATGATGAGAGATACACGATTGAAGGTGTCAAAAAGAAATTCGCTGAGGCTCATCTTCATGTAGTCAATGATGAACAAGATACCCCGGCAGAGGTTCCTGCCTCTGCAGTCCATGAAAAACTCTCCAGTATAAAGGCACGTCTCCGGGAGATCATTTCGGAGCTTTCCTGAGAAAAGTTCGGGGCGTGGCGCAGTCTGGTTAGCGCACTCGCTTGGGGTGCGAGAGGTCGGCCGTTCGAATCGGCTCGCCCCGACCATTTCCTCCAACTTCCCCCCACATTTTTTACTTATTTCAATCCTCAGAACCTGTTGTCACCGTCCATCAGGTTTCCTATTGTGCCGAAAATAGAGCCCTCTCCTCTCGACTTTCCACCTGTCTTTGGAGCAGCAGATATCACCCTGTCTGCAAGCCTGCTGAAGGGAAGGGACTGGAGCCAGACCCTGCCGGGGCCTGTGAGCCTGGCAAAGAAGAAGCCTTCACCGCCGAAAAGGGCGCTCTTTATCCCCCCTACGAACTCTATGTCATAACTGATGGTCTTTTCAAGTGCAACAAGGCATCCTGTATCAACCTTCAGGGATTCTCCAGAGCGGAGAAGCTTTTTTATGATAGTCCCGCCTGCATGGACGAAAGCGTATCCGTCTCCCTGGAGCCTCTGGAGTATGAACCCCTCACCCCCGAAGAGACCGACCCCGAGTTTCTTCTGAAAGGCTATCCCTATTGAGACTCCCTTTGCAGCACAAAGGAAGGAGTCCTTCTGGCAGATCATCTCACCACCATGTTTAGAGAGATCGAGGGGTATTATCTTTCCCGGATAGGGAGCACCGAAAGCAACCCTCTGTTTTCCCTCGCCGGAGTTCGTAAAGGCTGTCATGAAGAGGCTTTCACCTGTAAGGACCCTTTTACCAGCACCGAAGATTTTCCCCATTATTGATGACGACTCTTCACTGCCGTCACCGAATATCGTCTGCATCGATATTCCGGACTCCATATACATCATCGCACCTGCCTCGGCAATCGCCGTCTCCCCGGGATCAAGTTCAATCTCCACAAACTGCATGTCGTCGCCGAAGATCTCGAAGTCAATCTCATGGGCCATTGTAAATACCTCCGTGTATTGGTATATTGGTATATTGGTTAATGGGTTATTAGGCCATTAGCCTTGACCTTAGCCTGTCTTTGTGCCCCTGGCCAGACCTCTAATAATGATACTCATGACCCGGATGCCCGGGATGCTGGGTCGATTCCCCTTTCTGCCCAAGGGAGGAACAGCCAGCCATGACCAATATAACAAGACTCAACACCACAAAAACAAGCCTTTTCATACTACCTCCTCCATCAGCAGCAAGCACCGCCGCTACAGTTATTGTCATCATCTGCCTTTTCTGAGGCAGGTCCGCAGTCAAAGGGACCATAGTGTACCGACCTGTCACCCACGATCCGGAAGTGCTCAAAAAATCTGGTCTTCTGGAGCATGGATGCCGTATTCCCACAGACAAGCATCGGTTTTCCCGTTATGAACCTGTGATGATCGTCAAGATCAAAATAATGAGGGAACCCCGTGATCGTCCCCTTGTATATAGCCACCTGGCCGTAATCTTCACAGATGTCTTCGAGGTCATCAAGTTTGAAGGCCCTGACAGTGATGGAATAAAAGTCAACCATCCCGATCTTCTCCTCAACCTCAGGATTGTCAAGGGATATCTTTCTCTTAGAGACCACTCTGTAATCCATACAGCCAAGGTCCCTGATCAGCCTGCGGAAGTCTTCAATATACATCGCACCGGCGAGACACTCGCCGAGCAGGACAGGATCATCCTTCAGATGCGGGGGGACCCTTCTGCCAGAGAAGACATCGGAGAAATACAGTTCCCCGCCGGGCTTGAGGACCCTGAAGATCTCCCTGAAAACCCGGTCCTTGTCAGGAGAGAGGTTTATTACGCAATTGGATATCACAATATCCACAGACTCGTCCTCTATGCCGGCTGACCCAAGGTCCTCTATGTAGCCCTTTCTGAAATCAACGTTAGGCCTTTCGTATCCAAATCTCTCCATCTGGAGATCAATATGCCTCCGGGCCACTTCAAGCTGCTCGTCCGTCATATCGATACCAATCACATAACCTTCCGGACCAGCCAGTCTGGAGGCAACGTAGACATCCCTTCCAGTCCCGCATCCGAGATCCAGCACAGTGCAGCCCTTTATGGCGGGAGGTATGGGAGAGCCGCAACCGTAGGACTTCTCCTTTATCTCATCAGCTATATAGGGCATAACCTCCCTTACATAGACGGGCAGGGCATCTGAAGGACAGCAGGCCGTTGTCTTCAGGTCGCTGGAGGATTTAAGATTCTCTCCGTAGTAATCACGGACGGATTCCCGCACCCCTGAAGCATCAGCCACTTCCCCCTGGCAGGAGCTCCCTCTCCCTGCAGTACAGGCATAGCAGTGTTCTGAGAGCGATATGTACGGCCGGAACTCCTCAAGGTCAATCTCCCAGAATCTGTTGTCCTCATACCCCCGGACCTTCATCCCAAGGGCCAGGTTGAAATCACAGTCATAAATATAGCCCTGATAATCAAGCGTTACCAGATCCCGGCACATGATCCGGTCAAGTGTCTCGGCGTTAAAATGATCCTTGAGGACATTGATATATGACTCAACTGCACCGTTCTTTTCAAGGTGCCGCCTGAATCTTCCAATGGGTGAATTCACTATGCATATAAGGTTATTGAACTTCACGCTGTATCTCTCTCTCAGCACCTGGCGGAATTCCCTCTCAAGTTCCTTCTGGGGAGGCGGGAGTTGATCTCCTCCAGGATTATACACAAGGTCAAGGCCGAGACCGTTACTCCCAAACCCCCTCTCATTAAGTTTCCTCAACATCCTTATACTCTTTTCAAAGACCCCCCTGCCCCGCTGGCTGTCGATGGAGTCCTGAAAAAGCCCCGGCAGCGATGCCACAACCCTGACCCGGTACCGTTCATACAGGTCAAGATACTTCTGGTATTCAGGCATCTCAAGAACGGTAAGGCTTGTCCTGACCGTAAGGGTCTTTCCGTAGCCAGATAGACTTTCTATAAAGAAACGGAGATTTGGATTCATCTCCGGTGTACCGCCTGTGAATTCGATATCTCCGATATCTGATTCCATGAGTTTGGAGGTTATCAACTCTGCAGTTTCTCTGTCCATGTTCTTGCTGCCCCGGGGAGATGCCTCAATATGGCAGTGACGGCATGCCTGATTGCACCGGTCTCCCAGGTTGATCTGAACTGTCCGGATTTTTCTCTTTTCTAGTCTGAGGCCCTCCAGCCCCTCTTCCTTCCTGAATGTCTCCATCCCTGTCCTCCTTGTCTGTTGTATCTATTCGTTACATTTGCACTGATTTTCAAAACCCCTCTTTTTCATAAGAGGCTCAACCACGCCGGTGAAAAACGAAGAGGCAGCCATGCCTCCAAGTACAGGACTTAGTATATACACAGTGAAGAATCCGTAACTCCTGTCAGGCAGGGCCGCCTTTCCCCATCCGGCAAGCATTGAAAATAGCCTGGGAGAAAAGTCCCGCGCTGGATTGAGCCCCGCCTGCGTAAGGGGCGCAATAACCGATATTATAACCGTAACGGTCAGTCCTATAAACAAGGGAGCAAGCGAGGCATCCGGCCTTCCGAGATTGCAACCCTCTGTGAGTGAGAAAATCATGAATACGAGGGCGAATGTCCCGATCCCTTCTGCCAGCATGGCGTTAAGTGCACTAACATCCGCAGGTGTACCCGAACCCGGGTTTGGATAGAACTCGCCGAAGATCATCGCCGTCCTTACAGATTCCGGGCTGCCTCTTATTATCCCTTGGTCCCCCTCAAAGGCAGCTATAGATTGAGAGAACAGGAGATAGAGAATCACTGCAGCCATGAAGGCACCCAGAAACTGGCCTGCAAGGTAAATCGGAAGCCTCCTTGCACTCATCCTCTTGCCGAAAACCATCGCAACACTCACTGCCGGGTTGAGGTGCGCGCAGGAAAGATGCCTTGTTGCATATATCGCGAGTGTGACACCCAGCCCCCAGACCATGGCAACCTGAAAAAGACCTGAGTATGCATTGAAAAGCACATCTACCATAACTGCACCGCAGCCGAAAAAAACAAGGATGAATGTTCCTGCAAGTTCACCTGTAAACTCTGAAATATATCTGTTGCTGATCAATCTGTCCCTCACCTCTTCTCCACTGGATATCCCTTTCGATACCACGCATTCCAGCCACCCTTCAGGACTGAAACATCCTCAAACCCCATCATGATCAGCCTCAGTGCCAGACCGGCACTGGTCAGCTCATCCGGTCATGCACAATAAAGAACAAGGGAGGCATCCTTGGGATACTTCCATGCCCATGACTCAATGTCAGAGGGATCTTCCCTCACTGCACCCTTTATTTTGTATGGAGTCTTTGTAAAATCGCGCTCCCGTCTTACATCTATTACCGTCACCCTGCCCGATTCAATCCTTGAAAGGAGTTCCCCGGGAGTAATTCTCGGAACATTTAGAGACCTTTTAAGTGCAGGGGAGCAAGCCTGAAAAACCAAAAATAGAAAAGCCATAGAAATCAATAGCATGGAAACCTTTCTAAGCATGTTCCACCTCCTGATCAGTGATTTACAGACACGCCGGCTATAATCCCAACCCCGATTGATACCTGTAAAATATATAGGAGAATAATGACTGCTCCGATCCGGAAATGGATATTCCTGAACTTAGTTTCTCCTGCTTTTATTTGCCTTGATACAAAGACAGTGCTCATGATTAGAAGTACAATCAGCATCCCTACAATAAAATGCAGAGGATAATGAAGGATGTGGCCTTTGTCAAGAAAAACCATCAACACCCCTGCAATATAACCACCAATCCCAAGTGCCGCAAGAAGAGGACCAATCTTTCTGTGACGTGATATGACTGATGCATTGTTAACTGCTATCGCATCTCTTCCTTTTCTTATCCTGAAGCCAAGAGATGCCTGATACAGAAAAAACAGAAAGACGGAAAAGTTGTAAGTACCGTGCAATAGTTTGAGATATCCAATAATATCCTCTTTCATCACTTACCGGTATAGAATACAGGAGGTGCACTCAATGTCTTCAGAAACTCCTCAAGATATACAAGTTCCTGATCGGACAGACCTCCATGTTCAAGGTCAGGAGGACGTTTCTCCTCCGGCATATCTCGATAGAAGTGCAGCACATCGTGAAGGGTCATGAACTGCCCTGCGTGCATGTATGGTGCCCGTTCAGCCACATTCCTAAGCGTAGGGGTCTTGAAAGCCCTGCGGTACTTAACCACATCGGTGCTCATGAACCGGAGTGTCCTGCATTGACGGGGCTTTGCGTCGCTGTAAATACTCAGACAGTTGAATTCATCGGTAAGCACCTTGGGAATTCCTCCAGCCCTTCCCTCGTCAGGCTGAAGGCCCTCCGCATCGGGAACGCCGATGGCATGAAAGTCATAATCAGTAAGCATCGGACCGTTATGACAGTTTATACATCCGGCCTTACCAATGAACAGCCTGAGCCCCTTGACTTCATTATCATTAAGAATATTCTCCGCCTTCTGAAGATTCCCATCAAGAATGGCTTGGACATACCTGTCAAATCTTGAAGGCGTAGGCATTATCGTTCGTACAAAGGCACCTATTGCCTTGCCCATATTTACATAAACCCGGTTAATCGCCTCACGTGTTTTTTCAGGAAGCGTTACCCAGGCTTTGAGGGAACCGGGTTCATCCGGAGAGGGTTTTGCCTGAAGGGGAAGGTTAGCGATATCTATCTCCGGCAGCGGTCCGAAGACTTTTTCATACTCATCCCTGTAAAAACGTATCACAACGACTGCTATCTGTGTTCTTGTAAAGCCATGCTCCACCGGGCTTTCTATGGGGCCGAGTGCCTGGGACCATGTGCTGTCCTTTCTCCCGTCCCAGAAGAGCCAGGGTGAGTATGCCACTCCCTGAAGGGGCATGGTCCTCCGGGAAGTGGTACCCATTCCGTGTGCAAGGGGGAGGTTGTCTGCAAAGTTCATGTTCTCGGGATGGCAGGTAGCACAGGAGACTTTTTTGTTCCCGCTGAACCGGTTCTCAAAAAAGAACTTTCTCCCAAGTGCGATCGCCTCGGGCACCTGATCGTAACGATTTGATGGATCTTTCCGGAGAGGTGGAAGTGAACCTATATACAGACCCTTCAGGAGTTCAATCTCTTTCTGGTTCCAGTTGTGAAGACTGCTATCCCCTGCCCAGGAGAAAGCCACCCATATCAGGATCATAAAGATACATAAAATGAATATGAAAACCTTTTTCATGAAACCTCCAGTCAGAAAATAGCATATTGGTATATTGGTGTATCAGGTTACTCAGCCTTGACCTTAACCTATTTTCACTTCTCTACCCGCTACCCGCCATACGCTATACGCTTATCTTTACCTGCTTATATCCAGTTGAAACGTGAC
>CAZITN010000038.1:0-25527 GCA_964542175.1 uncultured Thermodesulfovibrio sp.
TGTGGAAGGCTACCAACCCTGACGGTTCTCTCACCTACAGCTTTCTTGAGGGTGTTACGTCCCTTTATCCCTACTGGAAGATAAGGCTAATCGGAGGGCTGATATATTTTCTGGGTATCATCGTTTTCACATACAACCTGATAAGGACAGTGAAGGGTACCAGGGAAACAGTAGCAGAAACACAGATTCAGACTGCATAGAAAGGAGGGAAGAATGAGCATCTATTCGAAACCTGTTACATTTGCATTAATCTCTGCAGTGGTGATACTGGTCGGTACCGTGATTACCATGTTCATCCCCATGCTGCTTCCCTCAACACAGCCTGTCAGTGATTACATAAAGCCCTACACGGCTATAGAACTCGAGGGAAGAGATATTTACATCCGCGAGGGCTGCAATAACTGCCATACCCAGACGGTGAGACCCCTCAGAACGGAAGTTGCACGTTATGGAGAGTACTCAAAACCGGAAGAGTTCGCCTATGACAGACCCTTCCTGTGGGGCTCAAGAAGAACCGGTCCCGATCTCAACAGGGTAGGGGGGAAATACCCCGATTCATGGCATTACAAGCATATGAATGATCCACGAAGCATGTTCGCAAAATCGAACATGCCCGCCTATGGCTGGCTGGCAAAGAGAAAGTTGAGCACAAAGTATACATTTAGGAAGATCTCAATCCTCGGGTACGGCTATCCAGAGTCTGATGTAAGAAACCAGATCGAGGAGTACAGGAAGAAAGTAACCTCTGCTGATTATCCTGCGAGAGCTGTCAGGGAGAGTGTGACTCCTCCTGAACTGCGCTCAGAGCTTACGGAAATGGATGCCATAATTGCCTATCTCCAGAAACTGGGCAGGGATGTGAAGGCTCTGAAAAAGAAGGAAATGAGAATGGTTGCCGAAGCGTCACCTGTTACAGCTTCAAAGAGAAACCCCTTTGCTGGCAGCAAGAAGGCTGCTGAGGAGGGTGAGAAGATATTCAAGAAGAACTGTGCTGTATGTCATGGTGAGGATGCAGAAGGAGGGATAGGCCCGAACCTCACTGATGATAAATGGCGATATGGAAACAGCGATAGTGATCTTTATACGACCATATCGGAAGGCCGTCCCAATGGTATGCCATCATGGAAGGGAAAGCTCGGTAATGAAGGGATCTGGAAGGTGATTACTTACATCAGAAGTCTTAAGGAGAGATAAGAATGGAATGGGTTGACTGGGCATATCTGGTATTTGGTGGTGCACTGGTTGCGGTCTTTGCCTGTATCGTCTTCTACTATTACAAGCCTCGCAGAAAGAGGCATGTGGAAGAGCCTAAATACAGGATGCTGGATGATGATTAACCAATAACCAATAATCAATAACCTGTGTCAGGAGGTACACATGACAGAATTTGATGGGATACAGGAAGAACACAACAAGATACCAAGAGGATGGTTACTCTTCTTCATCGGATTGATTGTATGGCTCGTGTGGTACATCTATTCTTTTACACCGGAGATCAGCGGATGGTCATATTACAAGAAATTTGAACAGGAGATGGCCGAAGCTAAAAAAATGCCAAAGGTTATACCGACCGAAAACCCCTATGAACACAATGATAAGGCAATTGCAGAAGGAAAGGTCATTTATGCTGAAAACTGTGCAGTCTGCCATGGTGATAACCTTGAAGGTGGTGTTGGGCCTGACCTTACGGAACACCTCAAGTATGGTGAAACAGACAACAAGAAGTTCGAGTCTATTGCCAAAGGGAGAGGAGGTGGTATGCCTCCCTTTGGTCAGCAGTTAGGGAGGGACAGGATCTGGAAGGTCCTGGCGTATGTTGACTCTGTAAGGGAGTACGGGAAACCACACTGATGTAGATATATGGATCGCTTGCAACCACTCTGAGTATAACCTGAATTGAGGATTTTGCAGTATAGGCAGAGGGGCAAAGGACTTCACATTGTGCCGTATCTGAATGAATCGCTCAGTTTGGGTAAAAGTATGATAAAATCATATGAGGGGAGGGCACCAGCCCTCCTCTTTTTTGGTGATATACCACTGCCCCTGAGTACATATACAGGTGTGGAGATGTCTTCAGATAATGGACTGAGTGATGTGGAAAAAATATAGGCGCGTAGCAGAGCTGTTTCAGGCAGCGGTGATTGTCGGCCTCCCGTTTCTGAGAATCCGGGGGGCAAGTGCCTTTCGTTTTGACATACCTGAGCTGAAACTCTATTTCTTTGGCACTGTCATCTGGATAAATGAATTCTATCTCTTCCTTCTCGCTGTCCTGTTCTTTCTCATTCTGATAGTGTTCATTACAACTACATTCGGAAGGATCTGGTGCGGCTGGCTCTGTCCCCAGACGGTTCTGCTGGATATTTCCGGTGATCTGTCCAGGCCCTTTCCTTTCCGGTTCAGAGACAGCGTCCAGAAAGTCGTGCTTTTGCCTCTTTCTGCCCTTGTTTCGCTGACCCTTATCTGGTACTTTGTTCCTCCTCTGGAAACGGTCAGGGCGCTTTTCAGCTCAAAGGTCATCACTGGGTTTTTCCTTGTCCAGTGGATAATTATTTATGCAGAACTGGCTTTTCTTGGAAGAAGGTTCTGTACAACCATATGTCCATATTCCATGTTGCAGAACGGTCTCTTTGACAGGAATACCCTTGTGATCGCCTTTGACGTAAACCGGAAAGAGGGCTGCATGGGTTGTGACAAGTGTGTTCATGTCTGCCCGGTAAGGATGGATATCAAAAAGGGCCTCAGAAGGGAGTGTGTCGCCTGTGCTGAGTGTATTGATGCGTGTATCAGTATGACCAGGCCCAGAGGGATCTCCCCGTTCATAGGGTACAGGGGAAGGATACTCAGGCCGAAAACCATTTTTGTCGGGGCTGTAACTCTGATAATGGGGATGGGGCTTCTCTTTTTCACCTACACAAGACCTTCAATCAGTGTTGTAGTCTCCAGGGATCCACAGCAACCGGTAAAAGACCTGAACCGTTATACCTGCTCCATTCAAAACAATACTGAAACCGAGAGACGGGTTCATATCTCAATTAAGGATGGTTTCATTCTGATCGGAGAGAGAGATGTTACCATACCGCCATATGCTATTTACAAAGGAAAGGTCATGGTGAAGGCCACGGGCGAAGCCGATAGGGTAATATTTGTATTCAAATACGATGGGAATAAAATACTTGAAAAGGAGGTGGGCTTCCTGTGAAGAAACTCATTTACCTTGTTTATGCCATTTTCATAACATTAATGGTGGTGACCTTTTACGTAGCCTCGGGAGTATATGACGGATTAGTTGAAGATCATTACTACATCAAGGCCAAACACTTCTTCAGCAGGAAGGCAGAAGAGGAGAAAAAGGAGTTCTCTATCAGTATCGCGCCGGGAAGAGTTAATAGTGGCAGAAACCGAATGAGAGTTACGCTCTCGCTTGACAGAGAGCCGCTTACCGGCGCAATGGTTATCTTTTACACTGGTCTGATTTCAGGAACCGAACACGACGGAATCTTCATCATGCAGGAAACATCGCCAGGCAGATATGAAACTGAATACAGTATTCCCAGTAAGGGCAGGTGGATTTTCAGGGTGGAGATACAAAGCAAAGACCTGAACACAGAGCGTCAATGGTTCGTGGATGTGATATAACAGGCATGTACAGGAAATGGCTCCTGTGCCTACTGGTTCTTCTTACCGGTATGTCCTGTACCGGTACTGACAGGCTGGTTGCTGATTGTGACATAAACAGGGGGGCCTGTCTTAAGAGGATTGGTGATATTGCAGTCGTCCTTGATATCACCCCGAGGCCTGTAAGGTCAATGAAAGAACTTGCCTTTTCCTTGAAACTCAGAGGAGTTGAAGCTGATGTACTGCCAAAACGGATTCTGCTGGAGCTTACCATGCCGGGTATGGAGATGGGGGAAAACAAAGTGATTCTTGAAGGCAATGGAAAGGGGTTGTACGAGGGCAGGGGAATAATTGTCCGGTGTCCAAGCGGTAAGAGGCTCTGGCGAGCAGGGGTATGGCTTCCGGGCATTGGAGAGGCGTCCTTTCTCTTTAACGTGGACAGGTAAACAGGAAATGGAGAATATCTATATTCTTGCCCTACTTACAGGCCTTACAGGCGGGATCGGCCATTGTCTCGGAATGTGCGGACCCATAGTCACCGCCTTTTCCATGACCCTCAGAGGAAGGGAGTTCGTCTCCCATCTTCTCTACAATACCGGAAGGATATCTACCTATTTCTTCCTTGGGGGGATAATGGGTGCTGGAGGCTCGTTCGTACGGTTTGCATCATCAATGGAGACCCTTCAGCGATGGCTGTTGGCAGGCTCAGGAGCTGTTATTATGGTGATTGGTCTTTCAATGACAGGGCTCATCCCCTGGAGGAGGTTTTTAAATGGTGGCAACCCGGCGGGGAGGTTCGTGGGAAGGTTCAGTGCCCTCCTTATGGAGGAGAGGTCAGCAGGTGTGTATTTTCCCTTTGGGATTCTCATGGGCTTTCTCCCCTGTGGGCTTGTCTATACCCTGATGCTTTCTTCCATGAGAGTCGGGATGGAGACATCCGGTTTTGTAGAGGGATTTTTGAAAGGAGGACTTGTGATGATTCTCTTCGGAGCAGGCACGCTCCCGGCAATGCTTCTTTACGGACGGGTCGTTTCACTCCTGGGTAGCAATCTACGAGGGAGGCTTTACAGGATTTCAGCGGTGATTGTTTTTGTGATGGGAATTGTTTTTGTCCTGAGGGGGTACAGAGGATGAGCGGGTTTCTTTACTTGACAGATTTTCCCTTCCTCAGTATCCTTCTTCCTCTTCCAGTTTTTCTGCAACTTCCCTGAGCAGCTTGAGCGAATCACGGGCTGCCTCTTCATCGACCTTCTGAATGGCAAAACCTGCATGGACAAGGACATAGTCTCCTATATCCGCTTCCTCCGGCAGAAGCATCAGGCTTATCTCCTTTCTTGCACCCATTACATCAACCGTCGCCAGCAGGCCGTTCTTGTTCACTATCTTTGAGGGGATTGCCAGGCACATGGTTCAATCCTCCACAGCCGTCATTTCTTTTGTCTCCGGTTCAATTCCCCAGTCCTTAAGCCTCTCGATGATGAGGGAGAGAAACTTGTTGAAATTCATTTTTACCCGTTCAGTGAGACCGTATCCCGTCTCTATGTACTCAGGCTGTATTCCTACAAGGTGTATCTCCTCTGTCAGAGTTCCCAGCAGGCGGCCTGCACCTATGAGATCAGGTAGCGCAATCTGGTGAACAGAGAGTTTGGTCGCAAAGTGATCAGGGATCTGATCTTTGGTAAGTTCACCCACATAGCCCGGTTCCTTACCGAAGTTTACGGCATCTATGAAGAGTAACCGGTCCCTGTCTTCAACAAAGGGAAGAAGTTCAAGTCCTTTGGTGCCGCCGTCAATCAGCTCAACATAGTCTGGCCAGCTGTATCTCTTCTCAAGTTCCTGAAGCGCAAAGATTCCTGCTCCGTCATCGGACATCAGGATGTTTCCGATTCCGATAACGGCAATCTGTTTATTCTGATTGTTCAATTCCAGCATTTTCAGAAGTCTCTCTAGTCATTCCAGTTCTACCACGAAGAACACGTAGAACACGGAGTTTTTAAAACCCTTTATCCCTGATCTAAGTTTCCAGAGACTATACCCTTAAGAAATACTGGATCTCTTCGCTCTATGTTTCAATAAATATTTCTCTGTGGCGTTCATGCCCTTCGTGGTTCATTTTTTGTTTTATGTTCATTGCAGATGATTATGCCTAGTCTAACAAATTTAAGGGGGCATCTGAGAGATGCCCCCTTAAATCATGGGAGATTAAAGTACTCTATTCCCACTCTTTTCCTGTAACAAACTTGTAACCACTGAAAATTGATCCCATCAGCCCGTTTCGTTCCTTCAGGTCTAGATACCACCCGATGTAAATATGGAGGATCGCAAAGGCGAGGATTACATACATTCCCAGATGGTGGTAGAGCCGTATCGTCTGTAAATGCATCACGCCTGTGAGCCATCCACCGAGTATCACCCAGACGGTCCCCTTCTGTACCAGATTATAGAGGGCGAATCCGGAGAAAATCTGCCAGATGAAGAGCCCGAAGACAAAGAGGTAAGCGAGACCGGCAAGTGCTGTGTGTCCGACCGAATAGGGTGGTTTCCTGCTAACGAACAGATAGAACTTGATCGCGTCAATCAGATCTTTCCACTGCCTGCCTGTGACGGGAAACCAGACCTTGAAACTTGCGTAACGGTTGCCCACAAAGGCCCAGTAAAGCCTTACAATCATGCTCATCAGAAACGTATAGGCGGCAACGAAGTGGATGAACCTCATCCAGCCCATGATCCACTGGTCAGACCTGATGGCATGGCTGAAGGGGTTCCCGATATAGAACCCCGTTACCGAGAGCGTAAGAATACATAGCACATTTATCCAGTGGGTCAGTCTTACGGGAAACTCCCAGGCATATACCCTGATACGTTCATTACCCATATTATCAGCCTCCTTCCTAAACCACCTTGATCCTGGTGACCTCCCGGCCGTCAGGGTCCACTACATGAACGGCACAGGCCATACAGGGATCAAAAGAATGGATTGTCCGGAGAATCTCAAGGGGCTGTTCAGGATCGGCAACCGGAGTGCCTATAAGAGCCTCCTCATAGGGTCCTCTCTGTCCCTTTGCATCCCTTGGAGAGCCGTTCCAGGTACTTGGGACCACGATCTGGTAATTCTCGATCTTTCCGTCCCTGATCTTGACCCAGTGACCCAGTGCTCCCCTCGGGGCCTCATGCCAGCCGTAACCCTGGGCCTCCTTTGGCCATGTTGAGGGTTCCCACCTCTCGTTTGCATGAATCCGGTAATCACCCTTCTTCATATTGGCTGCAAGTTCATCAAGCCATACAGGAAGCATCTCTGCCGTCACAAGTGTCTCAACACCACGTGCGGCTGTCCTGCCAAGGGTTGAGAAGAGTATTGCCGCAGGCACATCCAGTTTTTTCAGGACAAAGTTGACCACTTCCTGGACCCTTTTGTGGCCTGAAGCATAGGCCACAAGCATCCTGGCAAGGGGACCTACTTCCATGGGTCTTTCCTCATACCGGGGCGACTTTATCCAGGAGTACTTCTTCCCGTCTCCAAGGTACTTGTATGGTGGCTTGGGGCCGGTGTAGTTGTATTTCGTCTCGCCGTCCCAGGGGTGTTTGCCCTTGTCGTCTCCACCTGAGTAATCATACCAGGAGTGGGTGACATACTCGGTGATCTTTGTGTGGTCTACAGGATGAACGGTACTGAGGTCCTTTCCATATATGGCTCCCCTCGGAAAGAAGAGGTTGTCCGTATTGGACTTGGTATCCTGCTCGAATACACCATAGGCCAGGAAGTTACCCACGCCTGCACCGTATCCAGCCCATTCCTTGTAAAATGATGCTACCGCAAGAAGGTCAGGAATATAGACCTTCTCAACAAAGGCAAGGGCCTTCTTTGCCAGGCCGGTGATAAAGGCAATGGTGTCAGCATTGAGGGCATTCTGACTGGCCGGGTCTATTGGCACAGCCATACCACCGACCAGGTAGGTCTGTGCATGGGGGTTCTTTGAGCCAAGTGTTGCATGGATCCTGATGACATCCCTCTGCCAGTCAAGGGCCTCAAGGTAATGGGCCACTGCCATCAGGTTTGCCTCGGGCGGCAGTTTGTATGCCCTGTGTCCCCAGTAGGCATTCGTGAAAGGCCCTATCTGGCCGGAGTCAACAAAGGCCTTCAGCTTTGCCTTGACACCATTGAAATAGGCTGTCGAGGAGTTGTGCCAGTCGGAGATGGACTGGGCGAGGGCAGATGTTTTCTTAGGGTCTGCCTTCAGTGCGCTTACGATATCCACCCAGTCAAGGGCATGGAGATGATAGAAGTGTATGACATGATCCTGGACGTACTGAATGCCAGTGATCAGGTTCCTGATTATCCTTGCGTTGTCTGGAATGGTAATCTTTAAGGCGTTTTCGACCGCTCTCACCGAGGCGGTTGCATGAACCGTAGTTCAGACGCCTCATATCCGCTGGGCAAAATACCAGGCATCCCTCGGATCACGTCCCTTGAGGATGATCTCAATCCCCCTGAACATGGTGCTGGATGACCAGGCATCGACAACCTTTCCACCCTCCACCTTGGCTTCAATCCTGAGGTGACCCTCGATTCTCGTGACTGGATCAACTACTATCTTTGCCATCTGTTTTCACCTCCAGAAATTTAGTTATTTTTATCTGTAACTTTCTCTCAAGATCAGTCTTCCTGTTTCCTTCCTCCAGTTGCAAGCCTGCCGATGCCGTGAGCAACAATGGCCGCTCCGGTTATTGCAGCCAGACCGGCGCCAACCTTGTCGGCAGTCTTCTCAATACCAAACCCTGGAGGCTGGGGAAGCCTTCTGTAAAAGGGAGTCATCTTGTCCCAGAATGCAGGCTCGGAACAGCCTACACATCCATGACCTGCGCCGACAGGCCAGTTGACACCCTCATTCCACTTTATCCGTGGACAATTATGGAAGGTTTCAGGCCCTTTGCAACCCATCTCATAGAGACACCATCCCTGTCTGTGTCCCTCGTCTCCCCACTGGCGGACGAACTGGCCCGCGTCAAAGTGGGCGCGGCGTTCGCAGTTGTCATGAATCCTCTTGCCGTAAGCAAAGAGGGGACGGCCGAGTTTGTCGAGAAGGGGAAGGGAACCAAAAGTCAGATAATGTACAACCGTTGCAGTAATATTCTCCACATTCATGGGGCAGCCGGGGAGGTTTACTACAGTGATACCCGGGACTGCCTCGGAAACACCTACGGCACCTGTAGGATTGGGTGCAGCTGCAGGAATACCACCGTAAGCTGCACAGGTTCCCACGGCGATAGTTGCCAGCGCGTTTCCACAGACTTCCTTGACAATATCGACTGCTGTTCTACCTCCGATACAGCAATATACCCCCCCGTCCTTGAAGGGGATGGAACCTTCGACTACAGCCAAGTACTTCCCCTTCTGATTCTTCACCACATCAGCAAGGGATTTCTCGGCCTGGTGCCCTGCTGCTGCCATGATAGTCTCATGATACTCGATGTTCAGGACATCAAGCACCAGTTCTTTCACTGTGGGCTTACTTGCCCTGAGAAGCGATTCGGTGTTTCCTGCGCAGTCCTGGAACTCGAGCCATACAAGGGTAGGCTTGGCCTTCTTCTCCAGGGCCTCCGCCACTTTTGAAGCAAAAGCAGGCGGGAGCGCAAGAGTGGCAGTCATTATTGAGCAGAACTTCATGAAGTCACGCCGGCTGAATCCCTTCAGCCTCATGGCCTCATAAATAGTTCCGCCCTCTCCACCATTTCCGTTACTGGAGCCCATAGACCCTCCTTTCCTTGGAATGATGTTTTATCTCTCTGCCCGGTCAAGGACCGGGGTATGGAACGCACTATTCTTTATAATAAATATGATAGTGAAATTCATTTGAAAAGTCAACAAAAAATCCTTTAAAAACGATATGTAAAAAATATCAAAATAAATTAATAAGCAATTTTAATGCCACTTAAGCATACGTATGACAGCTATTAGCCCTGCAAGCTTTGAAAAATGATATGAAATATGGATGTGTAGAATAGTAATGAGGTCTGTGGGGGGGATGTTACAATTCGTTTATGCACTCCCCTAGATGGATACCCCTGTTTCAGACTGAAAGAAGTGTCCTCTGGAAAGATTTTTTTATCTCTTCATGAGAGATGGGGATGTTGGGGACAGGCTCATTGCCGGGAAGGGCTATAGTGTGAATAAACCTGGGGCCTTTCTTTCGGGAGGACAGTGCAGCCCTGATCTCATCCTTTGCCGAGACCTTTACCACATTCCCTATACCGAACCCCCTGGCAACCAAGGAGAGGTCGGTGACAGAGCCTGCATGGGTCGGCTGGTCTCCGGTGGAACCGTAACTTCCATTGTCTATGGCCAGGATTGTGAGGTTGGTAGGACTGAGATGTGCTATGGTGGCAAGCGTGCCGGGATTCATCAGGAGGCTACCGTCGCCGTCAATTACAATAACTTCCCTATCTGTTGTGAGTGAGACACCGAGTCCGATCGGTGTAGCCATCCCCATGCTTCCAAGCATGTAGAAATTGGAGTCCTGATGGCAGAGGTGATAGAGTTCCTTGGAAGGGACACCCAGGTTGGATATCACGATTTTTCCCTTCAGCTGGTCTTTTATTATTTCCAGTATCCTGAACCGTCTGTAATAGGGCCGTTTTCTCACGGGGTTTAACGGGCCGGGGGGTACAGGCCTTTTGGAGGGGAAGTGAGGGGACGGCTCTTTACAGCCCTCCCAGACCCTGGGGCTGAGCAGAAAGGCATGGGTAATCTCTTTTCTGAAAATCCTGGGGAGTCCTCTGTGGATCTTTTCGAGGTCTTCCTGTTTTCCAATGGTGGAATATCCTATACCGGCAGCCTTCAGTATGCCCTTCAGTGCCTTTCCCATCGGGAGTTGAGCTGCTATCGCCTCCCTGTATATACCCCGGTGACTTATGAAGAGGGGAAGGGAAAGACGGTAGAATCCCGTAAGGGAGAGGAGGGCGTTAATCATGTTACCGATTCCGGAGGACTGGAGAAAGATTGCAGGACGGGCACCGCCCAGGGCTATACCTGCAGATATTCCAACACCTTCCTCTTCTCTCGTAAGGGGAATGAACCCCTTCAATCCTGCAAGAACGGAAAATAGTCCTTTCATCCTGTCACAGGGCAGCCCCAGGATATAGTCTATACCTTCCTGCTCAAGGATACCAATCAGTCTTTTTTCAGGTGTCTGCATAGAAGTTCCTCAATCTCCTCATCTCTGATGTCCTTGTTGATAAATATGGGGTCAACTATGAATATCCCCCTGTCCTTCTCAAGTCTCCTTTCTCCACCTCCGGTTATGTTCAACAGCACTGTCTCGTCAGGTTTAACCGTTCCTTCTGAAACAGCGCGCTTCAGTGCTGCCACGGCAACACCTGCCGCAGGAACGATATCAATCCCTTCTGTTTCTTCAAAGAGTTCCATAGACTCAAAGACCTCCTCGTTGGTTATACCGTACATTCTACCAGATGTTGCCTTAAGCGCGTCATAGACTCCGCCCGTAGTGGAATAGGGGGGGTACCTGTTCGAGAGTACCCTTGTCGTTATCTGCCCGATAAGGGCGGGGTCAAGGTCCTCTTCCGCTATCGTCCTGCTTCCCTTTTCCCAGGCCCTGACCATAGGGGCAAAGGGGACATTCTGGGCGAGATGAAGAACGGGGAGTTTCTCGCCGAACCTTCCGTCTCTGATGAAACGCTCAGCCATCTCCCAGACTCCTATTGCACCAGTCCCGCTTCCGACTGCCTGGAAGTAATGATCTGGAAGCCTTTTCATCTTGCTGACCGCCTCAAGGAGGACGATCCCGAGGCCATCCCGTTTCGCAATGTTTTTTACACCACCCTCAAAGGGCATTCCAAGCACAGTGGCTATTCTCCGGGCAACATCGATGGAATCCGAGTAGTCACCATCCCTGAGTGCAACCGTAGGTACACGGATTGACTCCACGAGATACCACATCTCAAAAAGACACATTTTCGGCACTACTATAAGAACGGGGTAGTCAGCCATTACTGAGAGATGGGCAAAGGCCCTTGCAGTGTTTCCGGCAGAGGCTACAACGAGACCGGTCACACCGTTTTCCCTTGCATTCTGAAGCACCACCGCAGCCTCAAACTCCTTGAACGTGCATGTCATGATCCCGCCATCCATCTCTGGCCAGTATCCGTTGAAGGCTATGTAAAGGTACTCAAGCCCCAGGCGGGCCCCGAGCGTCTCGGACCTGTATACCACAGGCCCAGGTTGCCTGAAGGAACCTTCATGGACAGGGAGCCAGTTGAAACGCCAGATGCCGTCATTGTCAGTCTCCCTGAATTGACTTTCTCGATACTCCGTCACAAGGAGCGCGTCAATACAGTGTTCACAGAACGCACAATAGGTGTTTTCCAGAACCTTGTTGCATTTTCTGCACCTGATATCAAAGTGACTCATTTCCTTTGTTCCTTTCCTCTCATATTAATCTGGAGAGCAGCTCCATGATATCAACAATCGGAACCTTGCCTGTATGATCCTTCATTGCCTCGTTAACCTTCTCGTAACAGGCAGGGCAGCTCAGAACGAGCTTATCAGCACCCTTTTCGCGTGCCTCATCTATTGTCAGCCTTCCCATGGCTATTGCATTGTCATGAAAGATCTTTCTTGCAGCCCCGCCAGCCCCGCAACAGCGGGAGTTCCTCCCATGTCTCTCAAATTCCAGTATTTTTGCTCCAGGGATTGCCCTCAGCACTTCTCTTGGCTCTTCAATCACGCCTACGCCCCTGCTAAGATAGCAGGGGTCATGATATATGATATTCTCGTCAAGTCCATCCACTATCTTTAATTTTCCCTTTCTTATCGCATCGGCAACATACTGTGTAATATGTACTATCCGGAAGGGCAGGGGGCTTCCATAGAAACGGGGCCAGTCCCTGACCATGAGATTTACACAACAGGGACATGAACAGAGGAGTATCCTAACGCCTCTTGAACGGTATGCATCGATTACCCTTTTTACCAGGGACTCAAGCATCTGAAACTGACCCGTTATGAAGAGGGGGAAACCACAGCAGACTTCGTCCTCAGGTCCGAGCATGGTGAAGGGTTCACCGATAGCCCTGAGGACGAGAAGGTCCCCCTTCACCATCGGTTGGGCCTGGTACGCCCCTGTACATCCTGCATAGTAGGCAATATCCGCCTTTTTCTTGACGGGAAGGCCTTCAGGTATCCAGGGAGAGTATCTCTCGGAGGGCGGCTGGTCGTAGGGGTTGCCGGTCCGGCTTATCACTTCGGGCAGGTCACGCTGGTTGCCGATCGGACCGATTCCCCGTTTCACCATCTCCCTTCGGAGGAGTGGCCAGAGCCTCTGGGTGTCAATCCCTACAGGACAGATCTCGCCACAGGCACCGCAGGTGGTGCACTCAAAGACCGCCCTTGTGAAGTCCTCGAGGAGTTTTCTGTCAACTTCTCCGCCAGTAACAATTGCCTTCAGGCCCTCTGTCCTGTTGATGAACTCCCTGTACATCTTCAACCGCTCCGGTGGTGATATTGCCGGGTTGTCTGTCACTTCCTGGACAGGACAGACGGAGAGACATTCGCGGCATTCAGTGCAGGCCTTTATCTCAAGTATCTCCTTTCTTGAGAGATCCTTTGTGAAGGGCCTTCTCTCAGTCATATGTTGTCTCCCTCCCCGGATAATGAAGCAGTTTCGCTCTTTCTCCCCTTAGTCGTGCAGCGACTATTACGAGGGGGGCTCCGATAATATGAGAAGGAATATACAACAGAAGCCCAAGAAACAGTAGATAATGGATGATGAAGATTGTTTCTGGAGGTGGCATAACCGGTCTGAAAGCAAGAAGGGAGATCATAAAGTGCTTGACTGAGATTATGTCAGGCCTGATCATATACCGCATCAGAACGCCGGTTAGCCCGAGGAAACCTATGTGGGTGATCAGCATGATATTTCTGATAGAGAGAAAGTGTTTTCTCTCCCTGTTCATTATCCTTACAAAAAGTATGTAGACAATGGTGAAGGGGAGAAAAAGCCCGGCATATTTGCCGATACAGACGGTTGTGCTCATCCATGCCGGTAGGGAGTACAGAATGAACCGCAAATGTCCGATGAGGGTTAATACAAATGTGAGATGAAATAGCCACTCTCCGATCCAGAGGGCCTTGTTTACCTTGAATAGCCGTCCAAGGAAGACGACATCGAGAACTCCTGCAAGGAAACTGCTTAATCTTCCAGCTTCAGGATGCAGATGGGCCTCCGGAGAGGCCCTGCAGACCAGGATGGCGTTCTGCACCCCCCTGATATATGCTACAAGGAATATGGGGTAGCTGATGTAGGAGATGAGAGCCTCCATTAAAACCCTCAGGAGAGCTGGAAGGGACTGTTGAGTGCCTCGTTTCTCATGGCGGACATCAGGGTGTTTTCGAGTAGCATGGCGATGGTAACAGGGCCCACACCACCGGGGACAGGTGTGATGAATGATGCCTTCTCCTTTACCCCATCAAATTCCACATCACCAACGATCTTCCCGCTCTTCAGAACGTTTATGCCAATATCAACTATAACGGCTCCCTCTTTTACCATCTCTCTCGTAATAAGGCCCCTGACACCGGTTGCCGAACATATGATGTCGGCCTGCCGTGTTATCCTGCCCAGATCGGCTGTCTCTTTGTGGCAGACCGTCACCGTTGCATCCTTGGCAAGAAGCATCATCGAGAGTGGTTTACCTACAGCAAGACTCTTTCCTATTACTACGGCATGTTTTCCCCTCAGAGGTACGTCATAGTATTCGAGGAGCCTGACAACCCCATAGGGTGTGCATGGGAGAAAGCCTGTAATGCCGGAGAGGCGGATGCAAGGATTGCTTTCGGTTTCATTTTTGCTGTCAGACTGAAAGAGCTGGAAAGTTGATTCATCAGCAGATAGCCTCCCGATTGAGAGGGCGCCGAGGCCGTCAATATCCTTCTCCGGAGAGATCTCGTTTACAACCCGGCGGGCATTAATCCTCGGGGGGAGAGGGAAGAGAACCAGAAGCCCGTTTATCCGCTCGTCCCTGTTGATCTGATGGATTGTATTAAGAATTTCATTGATCGAGGAATCCGCAGAAAGTCTGAACTCATGAGTCCGTATCCCCACACGTTTTGATGCCTTGAGGGTTGATAGGTAATACTGTCTCGACGAGGGGTTGTCTCCAACCAAGAGCAGGGCCAGCCCCACCTCAATCCCTGAATCTTTAAGTCTCTGTACTTCAGTCCTTACTCTATCCTTTATTTCCTTTGCAAGGGAGATCCCTTCCATCAGGATGGACATACTTTAACCTCCTCCTCTTTCTTAATGTTCAACAGGTCTCAGATGAAAAGAAGACTCTTTACTTTCTCTCAAAAACTATTTTCACATCTTTGGGAAGGGCAAGTCCAGCCTCAATCTCAAGGGCCTTCAGAACAGCGGAAGGTACCGGGCATGAGACATGCCGAAGACAGGCAGAGCCTTCCCTGTAAACGGGGTTGTCCAGAATCCTCTTGAAGACATCCATCATATCCATGGTCTGGATTTTCTCACCCAGTTTCTCCACCATTTCACACTCCGACTCAATCCTGAGACTGAACTCCTTCTTCCCTGTCTTCTCAACGGTCACCTTTGTCATGAGACCGCAGATGCCGGGGTCTATCTCAGCGATAATCATGAGCTATCCTTTTATGGTTACAGGTACGTTCCTTGACTCAAGGAGGCCTTTCAGGTTCGGGAACTTGTCTTTCATATGAGGTATATGCATGGCCATCATGAACTCCTTCTCAAACTCGGGCTCAACGGCGATCTCGACAAATTCGACCCACCGGGCCTTCTCATCGGCCTCAGTCCTTTTCGCTCGGTTCAGGAGGGCCATCCTGGCCCCGTCACCTGCGGCATTACCCACTGCATAGACCTTGTCTATTTCACAGTCGGGAAACATACCGAGGGTGAGTGCTGATTCCTTATCTATGTAGCTTCCAAATGCTCCTGCAAGTATTACCCTGTCGAGGGTCTTGATTCCTATCCTCTGCATCATCAGTTTCGCCCCTGCATAGAGTGCACCCTTGGCAAGCTGAAGGGCCCTTACATCCGCCTGTGTGATGGTTATGTCGGTCCCGATCGAGGTCTCCTCCGCCCAGGCGATTACATACTCCGGTTTTCCGTCACTTCCCTTCCGGACCCTTGGAGTTTCGAGATCCATCTTGAACTTGCCTGACTTATCGATGATTCCTGCCTTGAACATTTCGGCCACGGCGTCAATGATGCCGGAACCACAGATCCCCTTGGCATTGATTTCCTGGAGGTGTGTATGCCAGTCTGCCTTTCCGATGACCTTGTACTGTGGCTCCTTGGTCTCAGGGTCTATCCTGATCTTTTCTATCGCACCAGGTGCAGCCCTCATCCCGAACTTGATCTGGGCACCCTCGAAGGCAGGCCCTGTTGCACAGGAAGTAGAATAGACCTTGTCTTTGTTGCCCAGGAGAAGTTCACCGTTTGTTCCTATATCTATGATCAGGACCATCTCGTCCTGATTGTAAGGTTCTTCCGCTATCAAAACTCCTACGTTGTCAGCACCGACAAACCCGGCCTCGATTGGAAGGACGTGAATATATGAAGCAGGGTTTATCTTCACCCCGATGTCGCGGGCCTTGATGTTAAGGGTCTTCTGGACAGCAGGGATGAAGGGTGATCGGCCGATATATTCAGGGTTGAACCCGAGGAAGATATGGTGCATTGCAGTATTGAAAACTATTGTCATGTCAGTGATGTTGATTCCACCGTTCTTGCCGTTTGTCCTCAGGTCGGCAGAGACACGTTCCACGATCTCATTAAGCCCCTCGATTATAGCCTTCTGCATTTTTTCAAGGCCGTCGGGATTGGTCATTGCATATGTGATCCTCGACATAACGTCTTCACCATAAGGGACCTGGGGGTTCATCATTGACTCGGTATTTATCACCCTTCCGGTATTGAGGTCACAGAGATACCCAACGACAGTGGTTGTTCCCACATCCACGGCCAGACCATAGGATGGCTCAACAAAACCGGGCTCCACCTTAATGATCTCCCTGTCCATCCAGACGGTCACGGTGATCTTCCACTCACCCTTTCTGATTACCTCCTGTAGTTCACGAAGAGTCATGTAGTCAAAATACAGATCCCTGAGTCCATACTCTTTTTCCATAAATGACAGAACCCTCTCCATGTCTCCTGTGGTCATGTCATGGAGTGAGGGCTGGGGAAGTTCGAGGTTGTATTTTTTTACAGCCGGATCAAGTGCTATGGTCAGTTCCTTGGCTGCCTTTCTGACAATCTGTTTGCCGGCCCTTGAACGTTCAGGGACAAATACCTTTACATCTCCATGGATCTCGGTGGCACAGGCAAGTCTCATCCCGGGACCGTCTTCAGGCTTCAGATGTTCCTTTTCATCATCTGTGAGGGGGGAGAGGTGTTCCATCTTTGACTCAATATTGTCTTTTTCAAAGAAACCCTCTTCAATGCGGACCTTGCACTTGCCGCAGACCTTCTTTGAGCCGCATACAGCCTCGATATCCACGCCGAGGGCCTGTGCTGCCTCAAGAAGGGTCTTTCCTTCCTCGATTTCGCCTCTCCTGCCAGAGGGCTGAAATATGACCTTGAATTTTTTCATGCTCTTTTCCTCCTTGTATACATCTTATTTCGATTCTTTAAACGTGACATCGACAGCACTTTCTCTATGGAAATGTCCGGGGACATTCCACCCGCTTCATCCCTCCACTCCGGAACGCATCCCCGCTGAGGTCTCAGCATGGCAGGGTTTAATGTGCAGGTCCCGGATAGTGATTGGGGGGCGGAGGGGCATCCGGGACCTGCTGTTCATGACAGGTGTCATGAACATTCCAAAAGAGTTCAATCCCCTATCTGAAACACGCAGCTACTGTATTCTGAGCCTCCTGCCTGTCGTTTCTGTACACCTTGCGCGCAAAGGGACAGATGTTTACGCAAAGACCACAGTTGGGTTTGTTTTCAAAGAGTATGCGTGTTTTCTTGAGGGAGCGGCATTTTTCATATCTTACAACCTCGATAAAAGGCTTCTTCCTTGACCAGACCCTTCCCGTCAGGGCCCCCGAGGGACAGTGGCTTACGCAGAGATTGCAATCACTGCAAAGTGATTCAGTTATGGGAGTTCCTGGCGTGAAAGGGGCATCTGTCAGGACTGTAGCCCATGAGAGTTTGGGGCCGTATTTCTTATTGATTACGAGGCCGTTCTTACCGATCCATCCGAGGCCGGCACAGGTAGCGGCGGTTTTATGACTGAAGAGATCATACAGACGGGACGCGAACTTCCCGTTCCGCCTGTCTGAGTCCGGGGGGATTGAAAAGAATCTGAATCCCCTTTCTCTCAACCAGTTTTCAGCCAAGCCCTGAAGCCTTAGCAGGAGACCTACAGTCTCACTGTTCAGATCCTTCCTGACAGCAATGGAAATACCCCGGTTTAGATGGGATAGTTCGGGTGGAAGGGCATCAGAGAGATCACCAACTCCTGCAAGCGATGCCCCTTCCCGGATCAGTATCTCTTCAAGTAGATAGAAGGTCAACGCTTTTTTGCCTCCGCCTCATCACGCATCTTCTTGAGTGCCGAAACCATATTAATCGCCTCCTGAAGGGCATTGTTTGCGTCAGGGGCATATCCATCGGCACCCCACTTGTCGGCGACCTCTTTGGAGACTGGGGCACCACCGATCATTATCTTCACATCAGGGTTCTTCTCCCTTAACTGCTCGATCACCTTCTGCATCCCGACCATTGTAGTTGTCATCATGGCTGAGAGGCAGACGAGGTCGGAGTCGGTCTTGATCTGCTCCTCAACGAACTTGTCGAGGGGAACATCTCTTCCGAGGTCATAAACGTTGAACCCTGCCACGTCAAACATCATCTTGACGATGTTCTTCCCGATATCATGGACGTCGCCTTCGACAGTCCCGATAACCACTGAACCCTTGACTCCAAGATCCATCTGTTTCACATGGGGTTTCAGGATGTCAAGACCTGCATAGAGTGCGTCGGCACACATCAGAAGCTCAGGAACAAAGTACTCCTGGGCCTCGAAGAGCCTGCCAACTTCTTCCATCCCTGAGACGAGTCCGTCGAATATGGCCTCGTTGGCATCCATTCCTACATCGAGGGCCTCCTGGGCGGCCTCCTTGACACCGTCCTCGTCATACTCGATGACGCAGTTTTTGAGTTTTTCCAGAATTTCCTGTTTCTTCTCTTCTGTTACCATAGCTTAACCTCCATAATTTTTTATTTCGTCCATCATGGCTCTCATGTTCTCCGGGGGGACAGTTGGCCAGATATCGCAACCAGGCCAGATTGCACTCACACCATCGTCAATACACTTTCTCATGGTGCTTCTTACGGTCTCCTCATCGCCGGCAACAAGAACATTGTATGGGTCATAGTTCCCGAAGATAAGTGCGTCATTACCGAGCTTTTTCCTTGTCTCCACAATATCGTTTTTCTGGTCAACACTGATGGCCCTGGCTCCTGATTCCATCATGAACGGAACAATGTCATTGGTCTTTCCACATATATGAATCACAGTGTTTCCCTTAAGCTCTGAGAAGATCTTTTTGAGGTAAGGAAGGATCAGGTTCTTAAAGACCCTGGGACTCAGGACATCGGATGTGGCTCCCATCTCACGTACTGTAATATAATCCACTCCAGCATCTTCATATTCTCTGGCTACAATGACAATGGCATCGGCGAGCACATCGAGGAGTTTTCCTACCTTGTCGGGTTTCTTGAATGAGAGCTTCAGAAGATCGTTCAGTTCCATTATCTGACCAGCGAGGGTGAAGGGGCCGAGGACATAACTGCCTACAGGGGCCTCGTTTCCTATATTCTCCTTGAGGAGCCGGATGGCTTCCTTCATAAGGGGGATCCGTCCCAGTTTGTTGAAGTCTGCAGGGATGGATATATCCATCTCATCCTCATTATGGATCACCTTCTCCTTTATGGTCGGGTAGAGTATGTCTTCTGAGTGGGCATAGACATTGATCTGGCATCCAAGTGCCTCGGCCTCTACGCAGAGATCAAAGGGGACCACTCCGCACTCAAAGCCGAAGTATTTGTAAGTAGTAGCAGCGGATTCAGCCATCATCTTTGCATCCAGGTGAATCGCCGCGAATTTGTAACCCAGGTCCTTCATGCCTTCAGCAGTCACATTTCCCATACCGCTGAAGCAGGGGACCCTGTCGATCTCTTCTCCGTTGAAGAGTTTGAGTATTCGCTCTCTTGGCGTCATTGTTGATACAGGCATCTCTTTTCTCCTTTCGTAATGTGTATTGCTATGATTTTGATTTTTTTCTTCTTGCGCCGCCCTCACGGACCTTCTGGACAAAGTCGGCGAAGTATCTGTTGATGGGGAGGGATTCGTTATCTCCAATCTCCCCTGTCTCGTCAAACACGAGAGTGGACATCAGGATATGTGCTGTGGCCACGGCTGGAAAGATTCTCGAAGCTGTAACAATCGGTCCGTAGAAGTTGAAGTCCGACCAGAGCACCGAAGACATTCCCTGGGTTACGGCATCCATGGCCCTGAACCCGTCGAGCCCCCACTCCTCCTTGGATTCCTTCCACATGTGAGTGCCGTTGGAATAGGCCCCCCCACAGGGGAGTCCGAGTTTCTCCTTAATAAGCCTGTTTGCGATCAGGGAAAAGGATGTGGAGGGAAGGTTCATCACTGAAGTGTCCACTATGATGGTATCAAAGCTGTCTGCACCTTGGCCGAGTATCATCTCAAGGGACTTAAGCCTGCCGGCAGGGGTCTGGTCCTGGTCATCGAAGGCCTGAATCACGACATGCTTGATACCGAGGTCCTTCAGCCTCTCCACCTGTCCCTTGATGTCCTTGTCCCAGGGGGTAATGCTGTTATACAGGAACTTGTCCTGTACTCCCAGCTTTGCTATATATTCCGTAGCCTTTGCCCTTTTTTCAGCAACCCACATATCGATGCCAAAGGGCATATCCGTTGTCTCAAGATAAAAATCTATATAAACCTGGGCCTCTTCAGGTGTATTTGCGACCATGGCGACCATGGCAGGGATACCAGTCTTTCTGCTCAGTTCTTCCTGCTTCCTGATCAATTCTGTGGCCCGGTTACGGTCAAATTTCCCGGTCTTTCTGTCTTCAAGGATTCTGTCCTTGTTATGAAACATTGATGCGATAAGTAATGGCGGATTTTCTCCAGGCTGTCCACCAATTCTGATACCGTTCAGGTTGAAAACCTTCTGTTCACTATTCAGTCTGAACATTCAAGCTCCTTTCATCATCAGTCTCGAGTTCTGGATATTGTCTTAATGCGGGAGGGCCGGTAAGAACCGGTCCTCCCGAAAACCTTAAGCTTAAAGTTTTTAGAATACACCGTGATCGAACTTCGGCGGAGGGAGATACTCCCAGTCCTCTCCGGCGATTATCTTCTGGGCGAGTTCAACACACTTGACCGCATATTCAAAGGCATAGGGGATACCAGGGCCGTTCGGTACAAAGCCTGCAAGAAGGCATCCTATCCCTGCCGCCTCGAATACCTCTTCAACTGTGGCTCCGGCCTTGACTGCAGGATAGACGTGAATGATACAGCGGGGTGACATGTAGGCGACTCCGCCTGCCATGAAAATGAGTTCCTTAACCTTTCTTGAGAGTGCACCGTCCTGCCAGAACGAATTGTAGAAATCAGCAAAGGTCTTTCCCGCCTCTGGATTCAGCTGGTTGATGATCTTGAACATCCTCGGCGTGAAGAGCATCTTCTCTTCCATGTACTGATTGGCCTCTTCCGGGGTCATCTTTTTTTCCTCTGACATGCTAACCTCCCTTTCTGGATTTTCCGGCTTCATAGCCAGAAACTTCTTGAGACTTTCCAAAATCCCCATACTAACCTCCCCTTAAGGGTTTGATTGACTGCTCTCTCTCATTTCACCTCCCTTGCTGCGTGGTATTGGTCGGCTTCTCCAGGAGATTGAAAATCGACATATGGTCAGGGAGAGCCGATCAAGAGAGCTTCCACTCTCTTGCTATGCTTGTGAATTTCTGGATATTTTCATAGGGCACCGTCGGTGGAATGTCACAACCGGGCATGAGGACGAAGCCGCCGTCAGATCCTGCTGTCTCGATTATCTGTTTGCATATGTTTTCCACATCTTCCGGAGAACCCTGGAGCATGACTGCCACTGGATCGACATTGCCGGCAAAACAGATCTTGCCATGGAGTACCTCTTTTGCCTTTCCGATATCAGTCTTGTGATCAAGACTGATACAGTCTGCTCCTGTCTCTGGAAAGAGTTCAAGCCTGTCTGTGGTATTGCCACATATATGGAGAAGGGTATAGGCATTCTTTGATTTCGCCCAGTCAGTAAATTTTTTAAGGGCGGGGACTGCAAACTTTGCAAACTGCCTTTTGGATATCAGGTCACCCGAGGCGGTTGGATCGGCAAGGCTTATCACCTCAATAGTCCCGTCGTCAACAAGAGGTTCATACAGGTGTATCAGAAGGTCGGTGGCGAAATCTATCACCTTCTCGACAAAGGCGGGTTTTTTGAATGTTGCCTTCATCATCTCCTCTTCCCCCACAAACCTTGCACCCAGTGTGAAGGGACCCCATGCAGTCATGGTAACAACATAGGTATCTCCGATCTTCTCCTTGGTCTTTCTGAGCGCATCCTTTACAACGTTGATGGTATCATCCTTGTCAATATCAGCGATATTGAGTTTTGCAAGGTCCTCTTCAGAGTGTACAAGGGGCTCTTCGAGGTCAGGTGCACCGATCTCCCTGAACTTGATCCGGCCTCCCAGAGCGGAGGCGTGAAAGTTGTTGTATCCTGAGCCTGCATAAACGATATCGCAGTCGAGTTTCTCGCTCATTGCGACAAGCATGTCCGTCATCTTGTCAGGGTCTGTGGCGAGTTCCTTGAATGTGGTTCCATACTCGCGAATGCTCCACATTCCTCCACCGAATAGTGTTACCGGAACCCTTTCCGGCTTCCCCCCATCAAAGGCTGTGAGAATAGTTTCTTTTGGTGTCATGCCTTCCTCCTTCTTTTTTATTAGGGCTTGTAAGTATATCTTTCATGCTTGCAAGATAATCTCTTAAGGCATCCGTCTCTGAGCAGAGGAAAAAGGGGATCCCTGGATCTGATGCATCGGCTGGTAGACTTTCTCCTGTCAGAACTGTATCGGCTCCGGGTGAGAGACGCTTGATTATCTCCAGTGCCTCATATCCGCTGAGGCCTGCAGAGCCTGCATCAGAGATTATAATGTCATAGTTTTCTCGGATTACTGACCTTATTGCATCAGCAGGATGTTCGACAGTGTGTATGGTGAAACCGATCTCAGTGGCGAATCCGAGGACCTGCTTCACAAAAAGAGGGTTTTCTGAACAGAGAAGCACCTTCATCAGAATAAATACAAGCAATTCTGATGCCAGGGGCTGGGGGAAAAGCGTACAGCGGTAGCATAAGGTGGGAAATGTTGAACGCAAAAAACGCAACAACCCAGTAACCAGTACTCCAGTGACAATGGCCAATGAATGACTGCCGGAAAGTCAACGCAAGCAGCGAGAACACTTTCAGGGGAAAAATTCCACATTTAGGTGGGGAATCTTTACTCATTTTGCATTCCGTGCTTACAGATTCTTCAGAACCAGGGTTCTTCGTGTTCTTTGTGGTTTAATACGATAAATCTGTGAAAACAATGGTGCACTTTGGGTTATAATTTCTGTATGAAGAGTACGATCGTAGCCGGAATGCTTGGTGCTGGGAAGACTACCTTCATTTCCAATTATCTCAGGGAGAGAAGGGAGAAGGTAGTCGTTCTCGTGAATGACTTCGGGAAACTTGGTATCGACGGGGAAATCATCTCATCCGACGGATATGAGTGCATAGAACTTCCGAGCGGGTGTGTCTGCTGCACCCTGAAGTATGATTTCGTTACAACCATAGGGAAGGTGAGGAATGAATTGTCCCCTGAGCACCTAATAATAGAGCCAAGCGGCGTTGCCTCCCCGTCGGCAGTGATAGAGGCCCTTGAACTGTCAGGGATAAGGAATGTTTCAGTGGTGCTTGTCGTGGACATAAACGAGTTTCTGGAAGTTCATGAAGCAGAGATGTACGGAAGGTTCTTTGAAGACCAGGTAAGGTATGCCGATCTGGTTCTTCTCAACAAGGCCGACCTTTCTGACAGTGAGAAGATAGGAAAGTGCAGGGAGATCATTTCAGAGTGGAACCCCCTTGCCCTTATACTCGAGAGTAAGTATGGGAGGATCAGTTCGGAGATACCTGAGGGAAGGGAAAAAAGCCTGAATGATCATTCAGAAGGGGATTCCCATATCCATTGTGAAACCATTGCTTTAATTTTAGGAGCAGAACCACTTGATTTTAACCTGGTTTATGCGTTCTATAATGATCTGAATGCTTCCAGTTACGGAAAAATTATCAGGGCCAAGGGGCTATTTATAACAGATCGGGGCAATTACAGGATGGATGTAGCCGGGGGGAGGGTATCGGCTGAACCCTTTGGGGGCGATCTGCATGAGAGCCGCTTTGTCCTGATAGGGGAAGGGATTGATGAAGAAGGGGTGAGATCAAGGGCTCAGGGGATCAAAGATGCCTGAAATCGGGGTGTAGTCCGTTGGTTCTGGTCAGGAGACCGGAATTCCCTTTGGGAACTCAATGATTAAAAAACATTGACAAACGCCCCGTAATATGATAATATTTTTTACTATCATAGAGAAAACCGTTGGTTTCTCAATCAAAAAAGGAGGAGGTCGATTAATGTCAGAAGAGAAGAAGAGGGGTTTTGAGAAGAGACTGGCTGCCTACGCAGCGGCAGCAGCAGGGGTGATGGCCTTGGCTCCGGCGGCTGATGCGGCAATACAGTACAGTGGACCTAAAAATCTCGTTCTGGATTCCGCTTCAACACCAATTTCGATAGATCTCAATGGTGATTCGGTAATTGATTTCGTTTTTCAGTACAGTGGATACGGCATTACCCATAGTTTGAGTTTTACTGTTAACACAACAACGGGCACACGACAGTGGATAGGTTTCACCGGCAATTCAGATGCAGCAAGGTTGAACTCTGGTTATCAAATAAGAGCAAATATTACTGCGGCCTCACTGGGCTGGTATGTTGACTTCGATTCTCTGGACATCCTGGCAGCATATAGTGATGGTGGTACAACCGACGGTAACTTTAATGGAGCACGCGGGTATATGGGGGTAAGGTTTACAAGTGCTACCTGCACAGGGCGTAATGGAACAGGCTTCCACTATGGCTGGATTCAGTTTGAGGCTACGGCTGATGCAACCCAGGGAACAGTCATCGACTGGGCCTATGAGGACCAGTGCAATACTCCAATCCGCGCTGGTTACACAGGACAAGTCACCACCGTTCCGACCCTTAATCAGTGGGGCATTCTGGCACTGATCGGCCTTCTTGCAGGCGGTGGGATGCTCGCCATGAGGAGAAGGCAGGAGGCCTGAGATCGCCTGACAAGCAACATATTCAGATAAAGACGACAGGAGGGGCAGGTTTTTATCTGCCCCTCCTGTTTTATTTGGTACTGTAATCGCTCACTGGTGTCCAAAACAATCTGACACGACAGGGAGAGGCGGTATGGCGGAAAGAATACCAATGCTCGACACCTTAGAAAATTAGGGTTTATTGTACCACACAGACCTAACCAGACACTCAGGTATAACACCTGTAGAATCAGGTTGCTGTCCCATAAATCCTGTCGGTTGCATTGTATTCTTGGAGCCTTGCCGCCTCTCCATAAAATTATTTTGTACAGATGTGGTAATCGCTATAAACTCAATAAACCCGGTTAACCCTTCAACTCAAGTCCATCCAGTATCCTTCCAACCACATCAGACCGGTTCATCGT
>CAZITN010000039.1:0-24498 GCA_964542175.1 uncultured Thermodesulfovibrio sp.
AGGGGGCAGGGTTGATATAATAAGTACCAGGGGCGAGGGAACCACTGTGACCATTGCGATTCCGGAGAGGACTGGATGAACAGGAAAAACTACCGCATACTTGTCGTGGATGATGAGGAGTCGATACTCCTCCTTTTAAAGAGGATTCTTGAGGACGATGGCTATCAGGTCCTTACGGCAAGGGACGGCAGGGAGGCATTGACTGCCGCTGAGGCCCGGAGGCCTGACCTGGTTATAACCGACCTCAGAATGCCCCGCATGGACGGGCTGAGACTGATGGAAGAGTACGGCAAGCGGTACAGTGATGTGGACTTCATTGTACTTACCGCCTACGGGACCATAGAGTCGGCGATCCAGTCAATGAAGATGGGTGCACTGGACTATATCCTCAAGCCCCTCAGGGAGCCGGAGGAGATAAGGACTGTGATAAGGCGGGCCTTCGAGCGGAGAAGGCTCCTCGATGAAAACAGGGCACTCAAGTCAGAGGCGCTGAAGGGGCTCCCGCCCCTTGAGATAGTCTTTGCAGGGATGGAAGACGTCCTGGAGGACCTGAAGGCGGTTGCGACTGCCGACACAACGGTGCTCCTTACAGGTGAAACAGGCACAGGCAAGGGTGTTATTGCACGGGTAATCCATCAACTGAGTGAGAGAAAGGGTGCCTTTGTAGAGGTGAACTGCGCCTCAGTGCCGGAACACCTCCTTGAGAGTGAGTTCTTTGGTCACGAAAAGGGTGCCTTCACAGGAGCGACATCAACAAAAAAGGGAAAGTTTGAGATCGCCTCTGAGGGGACCATATTCCTTGACGAGATCGGGGAGATGGACAGGCCACTTCAGGCAAAACTCCTGAGGGTTCTTCAGGACGGGACCTTTGAGCGTCTCGGAAGTAACGCCACGCTGAAGACGGATGCCAGGATTGTCTGTGCCACCAACAAGGACCTTCAACAGGAGGTTTCAGAAGGCAGGTTCAGGGAAGACCTATACTTCAGGCTGAATGTCTTTCCCGTAAGACTGAAACCCCTGAGGGAACGGAGAGAGGCAATTCCTGCCATTGCGAGCTATCTGGTCTCTGCCGTCTCCAGAAGACTGGGTAAACCGGACCTTGAGATATCAGAGAGGGACATGGAGAGGCTTGCCTCCTACCACTGGCCCGGCAATGTGCGTGAACTTCAGAATGTGATTGAACGGGCCGTTATTCTCTCCAGGGGAGGGGTTCTTGACCTCTCACGGATTGAACTGACCACAGAGGGCCCTTCAGGGACCTTTACAGGTTCCCTCAGGGAGGTTGAGAAGAAGGCCATTCAGGAGGCCCTCAGCCGCTTTGGCGGTAACAGGCGAAAGACCGCCGAGGCCCTCGGCATATCCCTCCGGACACTGCAGTACAAGATCAAGGAATACGGGTTGATATAACCCTGCCCTACTATATCTGTCCAAGATATTTTCCGGTAAGGTCGATGCGGCTCTTCGCGTTTCCGGTACGGACTCGTTCGGGGACTCGCTTCGAGCGGCACGGCTCCTAAAGTTTATCCCGAACTCTGTGAGAAGGCAGGTGAAGGCGTCTCATAACGCCCATCTGATGCAATGATGATTGAATCACAAAATATAAAGTCTGAGCAGAGAAAAGTTGTGATAATGGCAGGTGGTGTTCTGACAAAAAGGTATTGCCAGGATGGGGTTATTCGCCGCCTCCACCCGCCTTCAATAGATAGCATTGATGTTTTCTCCGCCATACCACCTCTCCCTGAACAATGGGATTATTCTGGACGCCACTGCTTTCCGACTGAATTCCACAATCTGTAGATGCAAATTTTGCATTCAAGTGCAGTGTTTGCATCTCATCCTGACTATTTCATAGGATAACCCGTTGATATTAAAGCATTTTCTGGACTGGCATGCCTCTTGCCCTTAAGAGTGGCAACGAATCAAAGAGAAAGGAGGTGAACAAGGATGAAGAAACTGGGAGCCACAATCATTGCCATGGCCATGATGCTTGGCGGCGTAGCCTATGCTGTCACCGACTACTCCAGCTACTCAACAGAGGAACTCTCCAGGATCAGAGGCACACTTCAGAGCGCAAGCCCTGAAGAGAGGGATGCCTTCAGAAAGGAGTGGCAGAGCAGGATGCAGCAAATGTCCCCTGAGGAAAGAAGCAGGTATGCAGGCAGAAAAATGGGAGCCGGCAAGATGGGTCAGGGCAGGATGCAGAGAAAGGGTTTTGGCAGAGGCGGAATGTAAAGTACCACCGCAAGAGGCAGTGGCTTTTGGCATGGGCCATTTTGTAAATCCAGAAAAAAAAGGAGGATACAGATATGAAGAAGAAAACCATTATCACGGTACTGACAGTTTCAGTGGTGCTGCTCTTCGCCCTTGGCGCCATTGCAGGTAAGGGCCCCGGGATGGCTGGTGCAGGTGGCATTCAGCAGGGAGGCGGTGCATGTCTCCTTTCCCTTTATGACGGAACACCTGTGACCATTACCGGTGCGGTTGTTAGTTTCAGGATCCCCGGCAGCGGGCTTCTGATCGACACGGGTGATTCCATAGAGACCGTCTATGGTATCGGTCCATACTGGTACTGGGAGGCAAAGGGAATTGAGAGACCTGAGATCGGCGAGGTGGTTACTGTGAATGCATTCAAGGTTGAATTCTCCGATGCCGTCAGAAATATCGCAAGCTCTATCACTGTAGAGGGCCAGACCCTCACACTGAGGGATTCGGAAACCGGTGCTCCCCTCTGGCGTGGAGGCAGAAGAAATTTCACTCAATAAAAACAGACTGAAGGGGGCTCCTCTCTTTTCAGGAGCCCTCTGACTTCAGGAGGAATGGATATGAACAACAATAGAGGATTTCACACAAGAGGCTTCATCTCGTTTCTGACACTCTCAGGCTTTCTTGTAATGTCAATAACAGGGCTTGTCCTTTATATAGTACCCTACGGCAGGGTTGCCTACTGGGTGGACTGGCGGTTCATGGGACTCAGCAAGACCGACTGGGACAACATCCATATAATATCAAGCCTGCTCTTTCTGGTAGCAGGTTCGTTTCACCTCTACTATAACTGGCGTGCCCTGATGAACTATATAATCAACAGGGTCTCCGGCGGGATCAAACTCCGGAAAGAACTGGGCCTTGCCACGGTGCTCTCTGTAATTGTGGTCATAAGCGCAATCTACCATCTGCCGCCCCTTCAATATGTGATTGACCTTAACGAATACATAAAGAAGCAGTGGGTGGTAAGCAAGGAGTATGAGCCTCCCTATGGCCATGCAGAACTGACCTCACTGAAGGTCTTTGCGAAAAAGATGCAGATTGACCTCGAGAAGACACTTGCAGAATTCAATCGGAAAGGGATAAGGGTAAAAAGCACAGATGACTCATTAAAGGTGATTGCAGCGGAAAACCGTCTCTCCCCGATGGACCTCTACCTTGTTATGAAAAAGTATGAGGAAAAGACCGCCACTCCCACTGTTGAGTTTACGCCGGAGAGGGTGGAGGAACTCTTTGCAGGCACCGGCGTTGGGAGGAAGAAACTCCCTGAGATCTGTAGCGAACAGGGACTGAAGCTCACCGATGTGATGGAAGGGCTTGAGAAGGCTGGTATTAAGCCAGATAAAGATGATACACTTAAGAAAATTGCAGAGCGGAACGGAATAAACCCCCTGGAGGTACTGAAGGCAATCCTTGTCAGCGATTATATACCGGTGAAGGAAAAATGAGAGCGAGAGGATTGAAGACCGTCATCTTTCTGGTGGCTGTAGTATTTTTTTCGGTCGCGGTGGCCATTGCATCTGACCTTGCCGACAGGTATGACCTGAACACCGAGATAACCGTCTCCGGCAGGGTAACATCAGTGCTTGAGGGGATGCGGGGGCCACGAATGTTCGTCCTTGATACAGGGGTGAAGGAGTTCCACGTAATCACCGGGCCGTACTGGTACCATGAACAGATTGGATTTGACTTGAAAGAGGGGATCACCCTTGAGGTGACAGGCTCCAAGCTCTATGACAGGAAGGGGATTTTATATATCATCGCCCATTCAATAAAGGATACCGGAACAGGCAGCCTTTACCATTTCAGGGACGAAAACTTCAGGCCCCTATGGAGAGGAGGACGGGGGAGGACTTTTCAAAATCAATAAGTCAACTGCTGCTGCCATGCTTCTCCTTTGCCTCCCTTACTATCCTCTCTATATCATCTCCTTCAAGGGTTTCTTCTTCTATAAGGGCTTCGGCCAGGGCATCAAGGATATGCCTGTTTTTCAATAAGATCTCCTCTGCCTTCTTTTCTGCCTCTAATATGAATCTTCTGATCTCCTGGTCCATAAGCCATGCCATATCCTCACTGTAATGCTTTGGAAGTGCAAGCTCCCTTCCCAGGAAGGGGTGCTCCTCTCCCCTGCCCAGGTTTAAAGGCCCCACCTTCTCACTCATGCCCCATTGTGCCACCATCTTTTCTGCAAGGGAGGTTACATCCTTAAGGTCGTTCTGGGCACCTGAGCTTATATCATTGAAGACGATCTTCTCAGCAACCCTTCCTCCGAGGGCCACGCTCAGTTTGCTCATGAGATAGCTTTTGGGATAATAATGCCTGTCTTCTTCAGGCAGGAGCTGTGTCACACCCATGGCCATCCCGCGCGGAATTATACTTACCTTGTGAACAGGGTCTGTGTTCGGTATTTCGTGGGCAACAAGGGCATGTCCCGCCTCGTGGTAGGCAGTTATCCGTTTTTCAAGGCCGCTTATTGACTCCTCTCTCACCGTACCCATCAGGATCTTGTCCTTTGCCTCTTCGAAATCTTCGCTGTCTATCTTCTCCTTGTTTTTTCGTATCGCAATCAGGGCAGCCTCGTTTGCCAGATTTTCGAGGTCTGCTCCTGTCATGCCGGGAGTTCCCTTTGCTATCCTTTCAAGGTCCAGATCATCCGCAAGGGCCTTGTCTCTTACATGAACCTCAAGAATGGCCTTCCGGTCTTCCCATCCAGGCCTGTCAATCACAATGTGCCTGTCAAAGCGGCCAGGCCTCAGCAGGGCCGGGTCAAGGACATCAGGCCTGTTTGTGGCAGCTAAAACAATGACCTCCTCATGGGGTTCAAAACCATCCATCTCGCTCAGAAGCTGGTTGAGTGTCTGTTCTCTCTCGTCATGGCCTCCACCAAGGCCTGCCCCCCTCGTTCTTCCGACTGCGTCAATCTCATCAATGAAGATAATACTTGGCTGGGTCTCCTTTGCCTTCTTGAACATGTCACGTACCCGAGAGGCCCCGACCCCTACAAACATCTCTATGAATTCTGATGCACTGATGCTGAAAAAGGGCACACCCGCTTCACCTGCAATCGCTCGTGCAAGCAGTGTCTTTCCTGTGCCTGGTGGCCCTATCAAAAGTACGCCCTTCGGGACATTTGCTCCAAGTCTCTTGAACTTTTCAGGGGCCTTCAGGAATTCCACTGTCTCTTCCAGTTCAATTTTGGCATTTTTCATTCCGGCAACATCCTTGAATGTTACAGCTGTCTTTTCCTTGAAATCGTAAACTCTTGCCTTGCTGGCACCGAAAGTAAAGAGCCCCCCGGGACCTCCCTGAACCCGCTGTGCCCTTCTCATTATCAGCACCCAGATTCCTATAATCAGGACCCATGGGAGTATGCCGAGAATAAACGACCACAAAAGGGACCTCTTTTCCGGAGGCTTGACATTGATTGTCACCTGTTTTTCCTGCAGTAATGAGAGGAGCCCCTCTCCCTGGAAGGAAGGCAGGAATGTCTGAAAGTATGTTACCGGGACCGGCTTCAGAGTGTTCGGAAACTGGATTGGAACCTTTTCCATGAATTCCCCGGTCATTTCCAGATCCCGTATCGTGACGGACTTTACGTTTCCTCTGTTGAGTTCCTCAAGGAACTGACTGTAGGTGATATTGTAGTGTGCAGGTCCTGGTGTACCAAAGTAGGTGCTCCAGAGAAACATGACAACTGTAATGAGCAGCAGTGCTATGCCGACTCTCGCCTGGGGGCTCTTCAGTTTGTCCAGAATTTCTCCGATGTCCTTGCCCTTCTCCATGTTCATATACATTATAACATTGCTGTCTGGATAGCTGCCTTCAGTTCCGATTGTCTTTTGGTTACTGGGTTGAGAGTTCACTGAGATTTGGTTTCAGAGCACACCCCTGGATAAAGAGAGACGAGGATATCCCGTGAGACTTCTCCCCTCCCTCTGGGAAACAATTTATGCAACTGGAAGGTTTATTTGTTTCCGGATAAAAAAGAGAGGCTGGTTCGCCGGGGGTAAACGAACCAGCCCGAGGGGAGGAATGAGGAGGGGTAGGATGGCTATACGGAATTGATTATCTCTCCTGCAATTTCATCGATGGGCAGGACCTTGTCTGCAAGGCCTGCCTCAACAACGGACTTCGGCATCCCATAGACGACGCAGGTCTCTTCGCTTTCAGCAATCGTCCTTCCACCTTCCTTTTTCATCTCCTTTATACCTTCAAGCCCGTCATGTCCCATGCCGGTAAGTATTACTCCAAGAACCCTGCCGGGATATACCCTGGAGACTTCCTTCAAGAGGATATCAACAGAGGGCTTATATATTGATTCACCATTGTCTGGTATGACCCGTATCTGGACTTTCAACGCCTTTTCCCTGCTGACGCCGATATGCCTTCCACCAGGTGCTATAAGTGCCTTGCCGGGTTCTATGGGTTCTCCGTCTTCAGCCTCCTTCACGGTAATCCTGGAGAGCTGGTTCAGCCGTTCGGCAAAGGGCCCGGTGAAATTCTCCGGCATATGCTGGGCCACAAGGATCGGGACCGGGAAGTTTTCAGGCAGTTTTGGCAGTATCTCCTGAAGGGCCCGGGGCCCTCCTGTCGAGCTGCCTATGGCCACGACAGAAATCCGTCTCTCACCTGTGTGTCTGATCTTCAGTGGAGGCACATCCCTTGAGATGGAACGTTTTTTCAATCGGGGCTTGAGCCTGCCAAGTATTTTCAGCTTTCTCAGGAGGTTTTCCTTTATCTTGAGTATGTCTCCGGAGATATCTGAGAGATTCTTCGGGATGAAATCAACGGCTCCGATGTCGAGGGCCTCAAGGGTGGTCTCGGCACCTTCTGTGGTAAGGGAACTTACCATCACCACTGGAACGGGATTCTTGTCCATTATCAAGCGGAGTGCCTCAAGGCCGTTCATCCTGGGCATTTCCACATCAAGAGTGACTATGTCAGGCCGGAGACTGATAACCTTGTCCACAGCCTCAACCCCGTCACGGGCCGTACCTACGACATGAAACTCATGATCTGATGCTATCATCTTGGTCAGCGCATTTCTCATGAACGCAGAGTCGTCTACAACAAGGACCCTTATCTTGCCGATTTCATGCATTGAGGAGTTCTCCCTTTGCAAGAGTATCCATCACCATGGCAATGTCTATGATGAGGACGACCCTGCCCTCACCGGTAATGGTGGCCCCTGCGATCAGTTCTATGTGTTCCGTGCTGATCAGATCACCCTCTATCGCCTTTATAACGACCTCCTCCTGACCTCTCAGCCGATCCACGATGATCCCGAATTTCTTCTTGCCCTCGTCAACGACGACTATGTAACTTGTTGATGAGCCGTTCCTGCCTCCGCATCCGAAAAGATCGCCCAGTCTTACAAGGGGGAGGACCTCACCTCTCAACTGAATGACTTCCTGATGGTTGACCGTCCTTATTTCTTCTTCAGGGAATCTTACCGTCTCAACTACGGAAGAAAGCGGGATCGCATAGACTTCACTGTTTACTTCGACCATCAGGGTCTGTATTATCGCGAGTGTAAGGGGAAGCCTTATGAGGAATCTCGTTCCTTTACCTCTCTCAGTCTTGATTTCTATGCTTCCCTTCAGCTTTCCGATATTGGTTTTTACCACGTCCATGCCTACACCCCTGCCGGAGATGTCCGTTACCTCTGTCGCAGTGGAGAATCCCGGCATGAAGAGGAGTTCGAGGGCTTCTTCCTTTGAGAGGACCTCTGCCTGGGCAGGTGAGATGAGTCCCTTTTCAACCCCCTTCCTCTTGATCAGTTCATGGTCTATCCCCCTGCCGTCGTCTTCCACTTCTATAAGGATGTTATTCCCCTCCTGGGAGGCAGAGAGTCTGATGCTTCCGGTCTCAGGTTTGCCCTGCTCTTTGCGTTCCTCCCTTGTCTCAATCCCATGGTCTATCGCATTCCTGATTATATGAACGAGGGGGTCTGCTATATTCTCAATCACCGATTTATCCACCTCAGTCTCCTCCCCGGTTATCAGGAGCTCCACATCCTTGTTCCTTGATCTTGCAAGATCCCTGACCATCCGGGGAAACTTGTTGAAGACCTTCTTTACCTGCTGCATCCTTGTCCTCATCACTGCTATCTGGAGGTCTGTGGTAATCAGGTTGAGAAATGCCATAGTTTCATTAAGGGCAGTAATCTCGGGGTCATCGGGGTACCGTGTCTCAAGATTGGAGCTGATCTTCAGCAGCCGGTTTCTACCCAGCACGAGTTCGCCTACGAGGTTAAGGACATCATCGAGACGTTCCACATCCACCCTGATAGTCTGTTCCTTCTGGGGCTTGTGCTCCGGCTCGGCAGACTTGCCCTGTTTTCTCAGTGCGTCCTTCATATCATCTTCCGATACCTTTCCTGTTGCAGTCAGGATTTCACCGATCCGGGGAGGGCTCTCGGCTTCTATGGAATCCCTGGCCACTTCCTGAACCTTGAGGGCTACTTCAACATCTTCACTGGTGACCTTGCCGTCTTCCTCAAGGATCGTGCCGATCTTTTTCGTGCCTGTATCCTCATGGCCTGACGCGGATGCAGACTCGGATTCCTGTTCATCTATCTCTTTCAGTCTTGCCAGGATATCAGTGAGGTCCTCTTCCTGGCCGTCCTTCTCCCTGATATGTTCAAGGAGCCTTTTCATGTAGTCCACCGATTCCAGAATGAGATCGGTGATCTCCGGAGTGACCGGTATCTGGCCTTCCTTCAATTTCTTGAGTATGTTCTCTGTGGCATGAGTGAGTTCCACCATCTGGTTGAACCCCAGAAAACCTGCGGCCCCCTTTAGGGTATGGACGTTTCTGAAGATCTCATTCAGGAGTTGCTGGTCGGTCCTGTCCTTCTCGAGTTCAACGAACTTCTCGTCAAGACTTTCCAGAATCTCATCGGTCTCTACTATGAAGTCGTGTATTATTTCGTCCATCTCGTCAGGCATCTGAATCCTCCGGTTTTTTATTTGCTCAACCTTTCGTAGATCTGTTCCATTTTCTGTTTGAGAGTCTCTGCTGTAAAAGGCTTGACGATGTAGTTGTTAACCCCGGCCCTGATTGCTGTGACCACCTTCTCCTTTTCCGCCTCGGCCGTCACCATCAGGACAGGCAGGCCCTTCAGTTGTTCGTCTGCCCTGATCTCCTTGAGCATCTCAAGCCCGTCGAGGTTGGGCATATTCCAGTCCGAGACTACGAAGTCGTAACGTCTGCTTCTGAGTTTGTTGAGGGCGTCAGCTCCATCCTCGGCCTCGTCGATATTGGAGTAGCCGATCTGCTTCAGTACATTCTTGACTATCCTTCTCATTGTTGAGAAATCGTCTACTACAAGGATCCGCATGTTCTGGTCAAACATGGAGTTCACCTCCCTGTGAAAAGAGTTTTTTCAGAAGTTCCCGTACCGTACCGTTTATTGTTTCGGCTGTGACAGGTTTTACAAGATAGGCATCAGCACCGGCCTTCATAGCTCTGAATCTCTCCTCGTCATCGTCCTCAGTGGTGACCATCATTACCGGAATATTTCTGTAGGAGGGTTCCTCCTTCATGTTCCTGACAAGTTCAATCCCGTCCATGTAGGGCATGTTCAGGTCCGTAAGAACCAGGTTGATGTTTTCAAGGCCGAGTTTCTCGAGGGCGTCAAGCCCGTTCTCGGCAAAGGATACATCGTATCCCTTCCCCCTGAGATAGAGGCCCAGGAGTTTCCGGGTGACCCCGTCGTCGTCCACTATAAGTATCTTCATCATCTCACACCTTCCTGTAAAGGACAGTTCTGTTATGGACCTCAGGTCTGAAGGCCCTTGTTATGTTATGAAGGGTCTCTGATGCCCCTACCATCAGTACGCCACCTGGATTGAGGCTGTCATAAAGGGCTGAGACGGCCGTTTTTTTCGCCTTGTCGTCAAAGTATATAAGTACATTTCTGCAGAGGATTATGTCTATTCCTCGAAGGGGCCGGGTTTCCTGGGGTTTTACAATGTTTGCCCTCATGAACCTGACCATCTGCTTTATTTCTTCCGAAAGTCGGTAATTCCCGTTTTCCGGAGTGAAGTACTTTTTCAGATATTCTTTCGGCAGGTTCCTGATGGAGTAGGAGCTGTAAAGCCCCTCTCTTGCACTCTGGAGTGCCCTGTTGCAGATGTCCGTGCCGTATATCTCGACCCTTTTTCTGTATGTCTTCCCTCTCTCATGGAGGAGCATGGCGATTGTATAAGGCTCCTCACCGGTTGAGCATGCGGCGGACCAGATCCTGATCCTCGATGCCCCTGCCTTCAGGCGTTGCTGCAAGAGTATGTTCATGATTATCTCAAAGTGCTGGGGTTCGCGAAAAAAATAGGTCTCGTTAGTGGTTATCGCATCGAGGAGTTCCGATAGTTCAGTCCCGTTACCTGAGTACTTTATAAGGTAGAGGTAGTCTTCAAAGGATCCCAGGTGCTTCTCCAGAACCCTCCTCTGGAGCCGGTTTTCAATCAAGTATTTCTTTGTGTCGTTTATATAGATTCCTGAATGGCGGTAGATGAAATCCCGCAATTCCCTGAAGGTGCCCTCTGAGAGCTGTATTCTGTTCATCTCCTCTCCAGAAGTTCCTCTGCCTTCCTTCTTACACCATCGTCAGGGTGTGTGGAAAGCTCTTCTATAACCTTCCGGGCCTCTTCGGAAGGGAACTCTGAAAGGAGATCAAGGGACTTCATGACAATGGGGGTTGAACTGTCCCTGAGACCCCTGATGATGTGGTCTGCAAGGCCTTTACCATCCAGTTCAGAAACTGCCTGGAGTGCATGGAACCTGACCCACATATCCTCGTCTGAGAGGAGTCCAAGAAGTTCGGATTTGCAACACCGGAGCCTGCCCATTGTTCTGACTGCTGCCCTCCGCACCTCGGCTGATGGGTCCTTCACCGCCTTCATCAAGGCCTCCTTTGCTTTCTCTGTACTGAATCGCGCCAGTGATATTACAGCCTGGGCCCGCACTTCCGGCACTGGATCAGAGGAAAGCTGGACCGCGGTCTCCGGTTCCATGCATCGGCTTGCAACGGTCTCTCTCAACAGGGGCGGGAGTTCCTTGACCCGGTTTCTCAGTTCCGGTTCTTCAACAGATATCAATGCATCCACGATTTTTTCCCTCACATTGCTGTAAGGCTCGATCTCGAGCAGATCCAGAAGTGATTGGAAGACCTCCTTGCCTCCTATCCGGCCAAGGGCGACAGCCGCTGCCTCTCTTACATGTCCGTCTGGATCTGAAGTGGACCTGAGAAGGGGGGAGGGATCATCAATCTCTCCTATCTCACCAATCGCCCTCACGCCTGCCCTCCTCAGGTCCCTAACGGGTGAGGTTATGACCTCCAGAAGCTCCGGGAGGGCCTCCCTGCATCGGCACTCAGCAATCACTTCAATGGCAAGAGTCTTGCCCCTGTAGCGAAGGCTGTCGTCTTTAAGGGCCTGAACAAGTTCATCGGTGCATCCGAGTGATACAAGGCAATCCTTTATCATGTAGACAAGTTCTTCATCTTCGGGGATCGTCGGATCAAGACTGCCGCCCCTGTCAAGGAGCAGAAGGGTGGCCTCTTTTTGTCCGAGATCCCTGATCCCGTTTATCCCGAGAGCAAGGTCTTCCCTCTCGGGGCTCTTGACAAGCCCAATGATCCCCTCGGTGAGGTTCTCCGCCTCCCTCGGGATTCCTATCTTCATAAGGCTTCTGAGGGCAGAGTCACCTTCAATGCCTGGCTTTGTGGATGCCCATTCCATCATGACATCTCTTGCCCTCTCATCTCCTATCTCGCCCAGGGCATCGATCAGTGCAAACCGGAGGGTCTCGGAACGTGCAGAACGGAGTGCACATATCAGTGCCGGGACGGCTCTGGAAGAGGCGATATTCCCGAGGGCCTCGACAGCTGAAAAGGCAACCCATTCCTGATCATCCAGTGCCCTGATCAGCTGGTCGGTCAACTCCTCCGCCTTAAGGCGGCCTGCAGCCGAATAACAGGCTGCTCTTACATTAGGGTTCGGATCATTCACGACCTCTTTTAGGTACCCGATACCAGCCGGATCGCCTATGTCGGCAATCAGGTCAACGGCGAATTTCCTGATGTCATCATCCCTGTCACGGAAAAGACCTCCAAGAAGGTGGACTGGGCAGATCTCCTTAAGGATCAGGAGGGCCATGTTCCTGACAGCAGGTGCCTCTCTTAGAAGAGGTAGCACCATGTAAGCGGTTGCTTCGCCTCCTATAGCAATAAGTGAACTCATGGCAGCCTCCTGGACGCCGGGGCTCGGGTCATGGAGCCTCTTGATAAGTGGATAGACGGCCCTCTCATCACCTTCGGAGAGTTCATCTGCTGCCTTTCTCCTTATATCAGGAGACGGGTCTTCAAGTTTTTTCAGAAGGCTCTGCAGTCTTTTTGTATGCATTCAATTGCCTCCCAGGGATTCAGATCGAAGCGATTCTCAGCCTCGACGGCTCCATATTGGATAATTTTTAGTCAAGTTGATAGTCTATTTATCGGACAGAGCAGAGAAAACTTTAGGAGGATGAGTTTTCCCTTTCTATATGGGTTTTCATCCTCAGGAGGGCCTGGCTGTGAAGCTGGGATACCCGGGATTCAGAGATCTTAAGTATTGCTCCGATCTCTTTGAAAGTGAGTTCTTCCCAGTAATATAATGACAGGATTAGTTTCTCCCTTTCAGGCAGGTGTTCTATTGCTCTCCTCAACTGCTCCTTTGCGTCTTCCCTCTCGAGGAGTTCAAAGGGGTTGAGGGTTTCCTCATCCTTGAGGTGCTCATGGATATCATAGGCGCCGTCTCCCCGTCTGTCCACCCTTGATTCGATCTCATCAAGACTGATGGAGACGGACCGGTGGGCCTTCTCGAGTGTCTTCTGAAGCTCGTCAAGTTCGATTCCAAGCTCTTCTGCAACCTCTTCCTCGGTGGGATGGCGGCCCAGCTTCTGTTCGAGACTGGAGTATGTGCTTTTAATGGTGTTAATCTTTTTCTGGAGATGTTTAGGGGTCCAGTCGGCGGCCCTGAGTTCATCGAGCATAGCTCCTTTTATTCTGTATTCTGCAAAGGTCTTTATGTTCGCCTGCTTTGAAGGGTCGTAACGGTCTATCGCATCAAGGAGGCCTATGATACCCACACTGATCAGATCATCAACAGTTAACTGGGGCGGAAGCCTCCAGGAAAGACGGTAGGCCGTGTATTTTATGAAGGGGAGAAGGTCATTAATAATCCTCTCTCTCTCTGCCTCATCCACTACTGTTTTGTATGCCTGAAGCATCATGCCCCCTCTGTTACCGGTTCCCCCTCATCAACAGGGCCGAAAAGGTTTCCGAGGAAGAACTGGATGCTTCCCTTAGGCTCTCCCCGGAGTGAGTCGTTGATAATTCGTATGGCCAGGTCATCAAAGGCTGAAGCTGACGGGCTTTCGGGCGAGCGGATAACAACAGCGTCCTGCGATCTGACCGCACGTCTTACTGCCTGATCAGACGGGATATATCCGAGGTAGTCGAGAGAGATGTTAAGGAATCTCTCCGTCACCATCTGAAGACGCCTGTATGACTGTATCGCCTCATCGGCGCCTCTTGCGGAGTTCACAAGGACCCGGAAGTTTTTTTCCTGGTACCGGGTGTGGAGGACCTTTATCAGTGCATAGGCATCAGTGAGGGAGGTGGGTTCGGGTGTGATGACTATTATTATCTCCTGTGCAGCGATACAGAAGAAGGTGACATTGCTGGAAATCCCTGCGCCCGTGTCTATCAGGAGGTAATCTATCGGCAGGTTGAATCTCTCGAACTCATCCAGTATCCTGAGGCGCTGGAATTCGTTCAGCCTTGTCAGTTCCTCTATCCCCGATGAAGCGGGCAGAATGAGAATCCCTTCAGGGCCTTTGATCAGAACCTCTTCCAGGGATTTTTCGCCCCGGAGAAGGTGCTGGATGTTATACTTCGGTGCCAGTCCAAGGAGGACGTCAATGTTGCTCAGGCCGAGGTCTGCATCGAAGACGAGGACCCTTCTGCCTCTTCTCTGAAGTGAAATGGCGAGGTTTGCGACCACATTGGTCTTTCCAACTCCTCCCTTGCCGCTTGAGATCGCAATGGTCTGAATATTCCTGGATGATCTGTAGGATTGTTTCATGGTTTGCCTCTCTGAATTGGACTTCCTGCTTCTTCTGTCCCAAGAATGATCATTGCCAGTTCCCGGCTGGATGGGAAAAGGATATCGCCAGGTATCCGCTGCCCTGTTGTAACATAGGCAACAGGCTTCTGGTACAGGACCGCCTGGTTATAGATGATACCCTTTCGTACCGATTCGTCCAGTTTCGTAAAGCCCAGACAGTCTATCGGAAGTTCCCTGTAACGCTCGTAGGCATGTGTCAGAAATGCATCATCACTGCTTGCACTCATTACCAGATGGGTCTCTACGGGGATGCCGGATCTCATTACCGCCTTCAATCCCTCCAGGTAACTTTGGTCTGAGGGGTTTCTCCCGGACGTATCAATTAATATCCTCTCCTGTGAAGCATGTTTCCTGAATGCCTTTTCGAGATCTTCAGGCCTGTGAACCACTTCAAAAGGTATTCCGAGCAGATGGGTGAAGCGCTTCAACTGTTCCACCGCCCCGATCCTATGGGTGTCAAGTGTGATTATTGCTGTGTTCCTTCCCTGTCTTATCTCATGGGCGGCCAGCTTCGCAAGTGTGGTGGTTTTGCCCACACCGGTAGGTCCCATCAGAAGTATGGCCTTCTGTGAACTGCCCGGAGTTCTGGTCTGGAGTTCCCTCTCGATCCTGCGCATGAGCGTATCTATATCTTCAGTCTCTTCGCAGAGACGGAAGGCGAATTCCTCTCTCACGGCATTTTTAAGAAGAAGGCTGAGGAGATGCCTCCGTTTCCGGGGCAGGTTCATCTCAAACCCTGTCTTCTTCATCTGCTCCAGTGCCTCCCTGAGCCGTGTTATCTCGCGGATGAGAACGCTCTGGACGTCCTGGTTCCGGGCAAATTGCTCAGAAGAGGAGAATGCAGGCTCTTCCTCATGATCGATTGCTGCCACAACCTGAACCCCGCCATTCTCGATCTGTTCCGACGAGAGGATTACTGCATCAGGTCCGAACTCCCTCTTAACCGACTGGAGTGCATCGGTAAATGTCTTTGCATGAAATTTCTTAATCCTCATGGCTCACCATCCCGAGAGAATATATTTTTGCTTCCGGTGAGATCTCACTGCTGGAGAGAACTGCAACGGAAGGCATTATCCTCTCTGTAATCTTTCTGAGATGTCTCCGCGTCTGGGGAGAACAGATGATTACCGGTTGTATGTTCCTTGTTTTTTCAGAGTTGACTGCTTTCTCAAGCCCCCTCATCAGTCTCTGGATGAGGGTGGGCGAGAAACCGGCCCCGTCTTCAACGGCCTGGAGAAGCTCCCTCTCAAGTATCGGATCAAGCGTGAAGACAGGGAGTGTCCCGTCAGGCATCATATACTGTTTTGTGATAACACGTGAGAGGGCCTGCCTGACGAATTCGGTCAGGACTTCGTGATCCTTGACGGTCTGGCCGTGATCAAGGAGGGTTTCAAGGATCGTTATGATATCCTTTATCGGGATACGCTCGCGGAGGAGGTTCTGCAATACTCTCTGGACGGTCCCGAGGGGAAGTACCGTTGGGACCAGCTCTTCCACGATCCTTGGATAGTTCCTTGCCACATTGTCCAGGATCTGCTGGACCTCCGCCCTTGTTAGTACCTCCCAGCCATGCTGCTTCAGAAGTTCAGTCAGATGCGTGACTATCACTGTCGGGGTATCCACAACGGTATAGCCGAGGGCCTGGGCCTTTTCAATCTCCCTCTCCTCTATCCAGACGGCTGGAAGACCGAAGGCGGGATCTTTTGTCGGGAGGCCCTCAATCTTCTCGGAGTTTTCATCAGGGACCACGGCAAGCCACCGGCCGAGCATGATCTCGCTCCTGGCGATCTCCATCCCCTTGACGAGAAAGCTGTATTCATGGGGTCTCAATTTGAGGTTGTCCTTTATATGGATTGGAGGTACCACAAACCCCATCTCCTGGGCTATCTGTCGTCTCATCGCTTTTATCTTCTTCAGGATATTGCTCCCCGGCTCATCCACGAGGGCTATCAGCCCGTAGCCTATCTCAAGGGTAAGGGGGTCCAGCTCAAGAAAGGACTCTATCGACGGTTCCTGGGACGTCTCCTGAGCCGGAGCCTCTTCCTTTTTCTCTACAGGTCTTTTAACCATCAGATAGGCGATGGAGCCAGCAGTAAGGGAGATGAGGAGGAAGGGGATGTGGGGGAGGCCAGGGACAAGGGCGAGAATGAAGAGTATGCCTGAAGCGGTCGAGAGGGCCTTGGGATTTACGAAGATCTGGTTTTTTACCTCCTCACCCAGATCTGTGTCCCTTCCTGCCCGGCTGACTACTATACCGGCTGAGGTGGATACCAGAAGTGCCGGGATCTGTGAGACGAGGCCGTCACCTATGGTGAGAATAGTGTAGGTCCTGGCAGCTTCACCTATGGGCATGTGGTTCTGGAGCATCCCGATCAGGAGCCCTCCGATGATATTGATTCCCGTGATGATCAGCCCTGCAATCGCATCCCCCCTTACGAATTTGCTTGAGCCGTCCATGGCACCGTAGAAATCCGCTTCCTGGGAAATGAGTTCCCGCCTCCGTTTTGCCTCCTGCTCATCTATGAGCCCTGAATTGAGGTCCGCATCAATGGACATCTGCTTTCCCGGCATCCCGTCGAGGGTGAACCGGGCGGCTACCTCTGCTATCCTACCTGCCCCCTTGGTGATGACTACAAAATTGATGATTACGAGGATCAGGAATACGATGAAACCCACGGCGTAATTGCCACCCACCACAAAGTTCCCGAAGGACATGATCACCCTCCCCGCAGCATCTGCGCCTTCATGACCTCTGAGGAGGATTATCCTTGTGGTGGCAATGTTCAGGGCGAGCCGGTAGAGTGTGACCATCAGGAGGAGGGAGGGGAAGACAGAAAAGTCGAGGGGCTTTTTTATATAGATCGCCGTAAGGAGTATCACAATCGAGATGGAGATGGAAATGGATAGGAGGAGGTCAAGGGCAAAGGCCGGTACCGGAAGAATCATGACTCCCAGGACCACCACCATTGATACGGCGAGCACAAGGTCACTCCGGTGCTTCAGAAGTCTGAGCATGTTCATACAGCCACCCCCTGGAGCCTGTAGATGTACGCGAGTATTTTTGCCACCGCCCTGTAGAGGTGTTCCGGGATCTGCATGCCCGGCTCAAGGGGATAGAGGGCGCGAGCGAGTGCTCTGTCCTCGACTATGGGGACTCCCGCCTTTCTTGCAGCTTCCCGTATCCTTGCCGCCATGAAATCAACACCCTTTGCTACCACCCGAGGTGCATCTTCCTCACCCTTCCGGTATTTTAGTGCCACAGCATAGTGGGTCGGGTTCGTTATAACCACTGTAGCCTTGGGCACTTCCTGTATCATCCTCCGCTGAGCCATCTCTCTCTGGATGCTTCTCACCCTGCTCTTGATCTGGGGGTCGCCCTCTGTCTCCTTGAACTCCTCCTTTATATCCTCCTTGGTCATCCTCAGTGACCGTTCCAGCTTCCACTTCTCATTGATGTAGTCGAGGATGGAGATGAGAAAAAAGGTGAGGAACCCCAGCTTGAGGGTATAGATGATGAAAGCCATCATCTCCAGGCTACCCGTCCGGGGTTCCATCAACATCAGTTGGGGGAGGCTGGGCAAGATCTTCCTGATAATGTAATAAAGAAGAAGGGCTCCGGCAGAAAACTTCAGGAGTCCCTTCAGAAACTCAACAATGGCATGTCTTGAGAATATCTTCTTCAGTCCCTCTACAGGGTTGAATCGTGCCAGATCCAGTTTGAGTGGTTTGAAGACGATTCCCCCCTGGATCGCATTCCCGAACACCCCGAGCGCAAGGGATATTGCAAAGATCGGGAGCAGGACCTTCATGCCTCCGGTCATAAAGCGGAGGAGGCTGTCAATCGGTGTATCTCCAGGGGAGATGATGAAGCCGTCTCTTGTAATCTGGAGAAGGCTCCTCATGGTTGTCCCACCCATGAGGGTTATGAGGATCAGGAATCCGCCCATGGCGAACATAGAGCTCAGTTCCCTGCTCCGGGCTATATTGCCTTCCTCCCGGGCCTTCTGTCTTCTCCGGGGTGTAGCTTGTTCTGTTTTTTCCTGTTCTTCAGCCATCCTGTTTCATTCCTTCCTGGTTATCCTGTCGTTCCTGCAAGAATGATCCCGTCAAGGTCCTTCTGAATGCCGGTGAAGTACCCGGTAATCAAAAAGATGAGTACAGGTATCAGAAGCATCAGAAGCAGAAATCCCATGGTGAGATAGACGGGATAACCTACGAAGAATATGTTGAACTGAGGGATAAGTTTGGAGATCATGCCCAGAAGGACGTTTACGACCATGACTACTGTTATGAAGGGAGCGGCTATCTGGAGGGCGATCGTGAAGATTCTTCCACTGAGGAGGATTGCCGCCCTGACCATCCCCTTCATATCGGCTCCACCAAAGGGGATATGCTCGAAGCTCTTTATAAAGGCGTATATGAAGTAGTGATGGGCATCAACAGCGAGGAAGACAAGGACGGCGATAATCCCGTAGATTCTGGCGATCTCCGTTGTCTGGCCGAGTTCCGGGTTGAAGACATTGGCCATGGCCAGGCCGGTGGTTGTGCTTATCACCTGGCCTGCCGTATCAATTGCATAAAAGATGAATCTGACAGTCAGGGCGAGAACAAAGGACAGGACCATCTCTCTCATGAAGGCCATTGCTATTCCTCCAGGTGTGTAACTCACCTTTACTATCGGGGTGAGAGCCGCTGATACCGATACGATAAGTCCTATCCTGAAGAGGGCAGGGAGGCTCTTGCTCCCGAAGACCGGAAGGAGTGCCATGATCATGCTCAGCCTCAACAGCACGATCAGGAAGTTGAAGACCATCTCTGTGCCTATGACGTCAGGTTTCATCTTTTCACCCTCACCTTATGTATATGGGGATGTTGGTTATCAGTTTCGTGGTAAAGTCAACCAGAATGCTCGCGATCCAGGGTATGAAGAATAGCAGGCAGAGAAAAACAGCAATCACCTTGGGGACGAAGGTGAGTGTGAACTCCTGGATCTGGGTTATGGCCTGGAAGAAACTTATCAGGAGCCCCACGAGGAGACTGACAAGGAGCACAGGGCCCGATGCAAGCATGACCGTCTTGAACACCTCTGTTGCCAGGTCTTTTATGAATTCCACTGTCATCCGAAACTCCTTACAAGTGAGCCGATTGTCAGGTTCCATCCGTCTACCAGGACGAAGAGTAGGAGCTTGAAGGGAAGGGAGATGATCACCGGCGGAAGCATCATCATTCCAAGAGAGAGGAGAACGCTCGAGACCACCATGTCTATTATCAGAAAGGGCAGGTATATCATGAACCCTATCTCAAAGGCGGTTCTGAGTTCGCTGATTGCAAAGGCAGGGACCACCACGCGGAGGGGGATCTCCTCAGGGGAGCTTACCTTGCCGGTCTTGGTAATTGAAAGAAACAGTTTCAGGTCCTTCTCCCTTGTCTGATGGAGCATGAAGTCCTTTACCGAAGGCTCCGCCTTCTTCAGTGCCTCACCAAGAGTGATCTTCTTGTCAAGATAGGGTGTTATTGCTTCGTTCTGGACCCTGTCTATGACGGGAGACATCACAAAGAGGGTGAGAAAGAGCGAGAGCCCGATGATGACAGGGTTAGGGGGGATCTGCTGTCCGCCGATAGCCTGCCTCATGAAGCCCAGCACTACCACAATCCTGGTAAAGGCGGTGAACATGACCAGGATGGCCGGGATGAATGTCAGCAGTGTGAGTATTACGAAGAGGTCTATGAGCGGGCTGTCTATCTCCTTGAGGTCAAACCCCCATGCCCTGAGGGGAAGTAGAACGATCACCACGCTCAAAGGAACGACCGATTTCAGAACGCGTGGGCTGACTCTCTGGAGTATCATACCATGTCTGAAGGATGAGCCTCTCACTGGTTGCCCCCCTTAAGGAGTGTCCTCTTGAGTCCCCTTATGTGCTCGATGTTGTTCCTGATCCGTTTGAGTTCCGCCTGATCAAAGGCCTCTTCGGGAATGGTCTTGAGCAGTTTCAGATCTGTAGGTGTGACCCCGACCAGTATGATCTCCTTGCCTGCCTTAATGATGGCGATCCCCTTTCTCGGTCCGAGGCTGAGATACCCCAGGGTGTTCAGCAGACCCGGCATCGTGGTTGTCCTTGCCTGGGCGAATCTGGCGACCACCAGAATCAGTATCAGAACGCCTATCAGCGCAAATCCTATCCTTAGCACCTCTCCGATCATCTCAACTGCTTGATCCTTTCCATAGGGCTGATGATATCAGTCAGCCTGATTCCGAACTTCTCGTTGACAACGACTACCTCACCCCGTGCGATGAGTTTGTTGTTCACCAGTATCTCCATGGGTTCTCCTGCCAGTTTGTCCAGCTCCACAACCGAGCCCTGTCCAAGCTGGAGAAGTTCCTGAATCAGCATCCTTGTCCTGCCGAGTTCAACGGTGACTTCAAGGGGGATGTCAAGTAGGAAGTCTATATCCCTCTTCTGGGAGTCATCTTGCCCGCCTGACTGGAGTTCATCAAAGGGAGCCCCGTTTCCGGGTTCCTTCTGTTCTTCTGTCTTCTCCATGGTTTCAGCCATTTACCTGCTCCTTTCTGCATGGATTTTTTTGATTGAGGGGAAGGGACGGGTGATCTTTACAGCCTGGCTTCCCCTGTGGTTTCCGGCGACGCAGAGAAACTTCGGGATACCGTCTACCTTCATGACCAGTTCATCTCCTGCTGCCTTCCCGAGTGTTATTACATCTCCTGTTCTGAGCCTCATTATCTCTTCGATGGTCAGTTCAATCCTGTCTATCTCAACGGACAGGTTTGCATGGGAGCCCAGAAGGAGAGCGAGGATCTGATCAGTCCATCGATTGTCAGTGCTCGTGCTGTCACCGGTTATGCCGGTATGGAGCTTCTCCTTTACAGGCTCAATCATTGAGTAGGGAATCCCAAGGTGCATCTTCCCGGTAAAGTCTTCAATATCTATATGCAACTCGACATTTATGATCACATCCATGGGGGAGAGAATGTTTACAAACTGGGGGTTGGTCTCAGAGCCGGTAAAATCGGTGGTGAGTTCCATGATTGAAGACCACGATGCCTGGATATCTTTCAGCGTTATATCAAGTATTTTGTTTATGAGCCTCTGTTCAACTGGGGTGAAGTTCCTCCCCTCTGTCTTGATTGAGCCGGAACCGTTTCCGCCGAAGAAGTACTCCACAAAGGCGAATACCAGCGGAGCCTCAAGCACGAGGAGGGCATACCCCTTAAGGGGTTTCATCCTGAACATGTTTATGCTGGACGGGAGGGGGATGTTGCGCATGAACTCACCGAACTTCATCAGTATCACACCCTGCGGAGTGATGTCGATGAATTTTCCTATGAAGTTCGAGAGCGATACCCTCAGGAGCCTTGAAAACCTGTCATTGATGTTTTCAAGACCCGGCATCCTTCCCCTGATCACCCGTTCCTGGCTTGTCAGGTCATAGGGGCGGATATCCTCCGGTGCCTCTTTGGGCTGGGTATCAATCTCCCCTTCTTCCATGCCCTGCATCAGGGCATCTACTTCATCCTGTGAGAGAATATCGTTCATTGCATCACAAATTCCGTGAAGTATACGTTTTTGAAGACGTCCTTCCCGACAGAGGCGTTAGCCCGCATCAGGAGTTCATCCTTCAACTGGAACTTCCCTTCCGGAGTGGAGATGGATTCCGCCGTCTTGCTGCTTATCAGGGTGATTATGGCATCCCGGATATGGGGGGTCTTCTCCTCAGCCACGGTTTCATATTTCTTGTCGATAAGTTCAAGCTTCATCGAGACTTTAAGGAACCTTCCCCGGTCTGTGAGGTTCACCACAAAGGGATCGAGGTTGAACAGGGCGGGCTGTTCTTCCTGGATAGCCTCTTCATCTTTATTCGCTTCGGCCTCCTTGGTGTTGCTGAAGAACTTCGTGTAGGCAAAAAACCCTCCTCCGCCTCCCAGTGCGAGAACGAGGATGATCATTATCAGGAGTTTTAACTTGCCCTTCTTTTTTTTCTTAGGGGCCTCTTCTTCTGTCCCCTCTCCCTGCTGGGTCTCTTCCTTTTCCTCTGCCATTTCCTTCCTCCTGTAATGGATTCTTCTGAGTCCGGGAGCAACCCCGGTCAGTCCTGGTTTGAGCAAAGAACGTGCCTGAAAGAATTATTCTTTTAAAACGAGAAGTTGGATTTTTGTGTCAATAAAATGACTTGGTGGAAGGATGGGAATGACGACGGAAAATTGACAAACTGGCCTTAGGCAATGCTGGCATTCACCGCGGGCAGACCGGCCTCTTCGCATTACCTGCGCTCGTGTCAGAGGGGAAAATTCCGGTCCTGCAGCAGGACATATTGGCCAGAAGGCAGGTCTCAGGAATAATGGAAGGGGAGGGGGAGCATCTCCCCCTCCCCGGAAAGTCTTTTTAAAACCTGAATATGCATAGCGAGCGCATTTTTAATCGTATCGATCCCCGTGGTCTTGCCACGGGGTTAGCGAGCGATCGATACGATTAAAAATGTAATGAGATAAAACTTCCTTACATATCGAAGATACCCTGCGGTCTTGCCGCAGGGTGCTTCATTTGAGCGATTTTGCTGTATAGGCAGAGGGGCAAAGGGCCTTCCCATCATTCTCGACAGGCCTCCATGCCCCATATACCCCAAAAAGTCTTCGACTTTTCGGGGGCCCCGTCTCCGAGGCGATCATCAGGCCTCATCATCCGATAGTATCATCTCATCAGGGATCGCCGTCTCAGCACACCGATCCCTCCTGCTCCAAGAAGTCCCATAAGCAACAGGATCCCCCACTGATTGATGGCTGGTACGGCCGTAACTGCTGACTGGGAGGCCTCAAGTTCATATGCCCCCATGTCAGCGATGGCGCTTCCGTTTCCGTCACCATCCTGTGGCCGTGCTATGCCCCTCTGGTCTGTTGCAGGTGCGGACTTGTTGTCGGCACTGTCTATGGCAGGGCTTCCCGCAAGGAGGGCATGGGTGAATGTGGGGCCGCCGTTGTTCTGAAGAGGACCCAATGCCGGGTCAGTACCGGTAATATTGCCTGTTCCAGCCGGAAGGGTGCAAAGTCCGGTATCCTCAATCAGGGTGTAATTGAGGGTGGTTATGGTTCCGGCGCAATCAGGCCCCTGGGATGTGGCGGTATTGTTGGCCATAATGCTGTTTCCAATATCCACAGGCCCGTTGATTGCGAGTCCACCACCAGTGTTTGCTGTATTACTATCTATGGTGCTGTTGATAATGTTCATTGTTGTTTGGGTAGTGTTCAGGAGGGCTATTCCTCCACCTGATGTGGAAGATGTATTACCTGATACAGTCGAATTCACCAGGCTAAATGAACCTGCATTTGATGTAAGGCTGATGATACCGCCACCTCCGCTGCCTGAGGTGTTTTGTGTAAGAGTGCTACGGTAAATATTCAGGGTCGCATCCTCATTATAGATGCCTCCACCGGAATCTGAAGCGGTATTCCCCGATACCGTGCTGTCATACATGTTCAGTGTCCCGCCTGAAGAATGATAGATTCCTCCACCGTCCCCACTGTTTCCGTTTGTTGCCTGATTTTCTGAAATTACGCTCTCGTTGATCGTCAGACTCCCACCGACATTGTAAATACCACCACCCGTATCGGTGCTTGCTGTATTGCCGGTTATGGTTGATCTGGTTACTTCCACCGTGCCGAGGCTGTTGGCGATCCCGCCACCTGATGCCGCGGTACAGCCTGAGATGATCGAGTCTGTAACAGTCAGGGTGCCGTAGTTCAGGATGCAGCCCCCTATGAAGGGTGAGGTAGCGGAGCCGTTGCTGACCATTACGCCGTTAAGCCTCAGAGTGCCGTTAGAGGAGACATGAAAAATCCTGAAAGTGTTCGTTCCGGACCTTGTTATCAGGGTCTGTGAGGCACCGGTACCGCTTATGGTGATCTCGGTGGTTATGCTCGGAAGACCGTTGTTTCCCTGGGTTGTATTGTCCACCACGGTAAGAGTGTACGTCCCTGCCGGGAGCGTTATGACATCAGCACCCGAACCTGCTGTACATCCATCAACAACAGTATCCGAATTTGCCGCATCAATCG
>CAZITN010000040.1:0-21447 GCA_964542175.1 uncultured Thermodesulfovibrio sp.
TATACAAAGATATTGAGCAAAAAGGATTGGTGTAAGGGTTATGTTTATATTTATGCAACGCCTACGGTAACTGTGTAAGCCCCCTGCTTATCTTCCAGAGATAGTACTTTTCAAAGGCCGCTTTCATCCACTTGTACTGGATTCCCGCTTTAAGGACAGATTCCTGCCTGGGCGGAATCACGGGTTTTGCCTTCATGAAGGCGGCTGTGTTGCCCATGTCCATCAGACAGAGCACATCCACCGGCTCAGTTGCAGGTGGTGCTTTACCAAGGATTTCAGAAGTGAGGGTGCTGGCAGCATCCTTGGCCATTTTTACAGTCATGAACCCTGTTTTGGGAAGCCCCGTGGGTACAGGGGTCTGCTCAGGAGGAGCCATTGCTACTGCCACACCTACTGAGAAGATGTTGGATATTTCCTTGTGGCGGTAGTTTGCATCCACGGGGATGAAGCCCTTCGGGTTACCGAGGTGAGAGACGGCCTTTACACCGGCCATGGGAGGGGCGAACATGGAAAGCTTGAAAGGTATTTTTGTTCCGTCCTTAAGCCTGACCTCACCAGGGGTGATCTCTTCAACCGCTGTATTGGCTATCACCTTAATCTCCCTGTCGGCAAACTCGTCTTCCATCAGCCGCCTGGACTTACCGAGGCCTCCAATGCCAAAGTGTCCTGCATAGGGTTCTGAGGTAATGAACGTTATTGGCACCTTGTGACGGAGTTTTCTCCTTCTCAACTCTGCGTCTATTTCAAAGGCATATTCATAGACTGGTCCGAAACAGCTCACCCCCTGGACCGAGCCGACAACCACAGGGCCCGGTTCTTTCAGGAATTCCTTCCACTTCTTGTAGCATCTTTCTGCCTGTTCAAGGGTGAATATACACTCTGTATGTCCACCTTCAGGCCCCAGACCTGAAACAGCAGAGAATACGAGGGCAGGCCCCGTGGCTATTATCAGGTAGTCATAGTTGAATTCTCCGGCACTGGTTATGACTTTGGAGGAATCGGCATCAATGGTAGTGGCTTCCTGATGTATGAACTCAATCCCCTTCGGCCTGAGTATCTTTTCAAGGGAAAGGGTTATATCCTTCGGCCTTCTCCATCCCATGGAGAGCCAGGGGAGGGAAGGGATAAAGATGAACCGGTCAAGATCCGATACTACCGAAACATCTACCTTCTTGCCCAGGAGCCGCTTCAGTTCAAAGGCAGAGGTAAGCCCCCCGAAAGACCCTCCCAGAACTATAATCTTTGCAGCCATGTTTACCTCCAATTGCGTTTATTGTGTTTATTGCGTTTGACGCATTCCACCCTTCTCGCCTTCAACATTTCTCGCTTCTTTTCCCTGCCCGCTCCATGCTACACGTTTGTTTATGCATTCAGAAAGATCCCTTGACTCCTTCCTCATCCTCAAACATGAGGTCTGTCATCTCATCCCAGGATATGACCTTTATATCCCTCATATCAGAGGTCAGGCCCCTTAACTTCACGTCGTCCTCTATGGCATAGGCGGTGCCGCAGAAGCCTTCTATCATCTCATCAAGGGCGAAATAGACCCCGTCCTGAAGGAGTACCAGGTCGGCAGCCATATCCCGGGCGGTTTTCAGGCCCCTTCTTCCCCTGGTGGTGTCCGGGCCGCTTTTTATAATTACGATCATCGTTGCCTCCTAAAATATCATGGTTTTGTCAGATTCCTTGATCTTTTCCGCCAGTTCGTAACTGCTCCCGCTCTGCACCCCTTCCACGAGGTCATCCCTGACGATCTCAAAGGAGTTCAGTGAGGCCCTGTCTGCATATACAGCACCTCCCATATCGACAATATCCGTGAGGGAACTGCCAAGGGCAGTGAACCCGGTATCGCCTTCTTCCTGCCCTTTCTTTGCAAGCAGCACAGCGGCGTCAAAAAGGAGCACCGTCGTCTCGATCTCATCAGCCACCGCACCCAGGGCATGTCTGATGGCCTCAGCCGCCTCTATGCTCCCATAGGGTGGGCTTGTGAGTATTACAGATAACTTCATATAGCCTCCCGTTATGTTATTTTACAGATTGATCCATACATCTGATTCTTCCATTGTCCTGAAAAGTCCCTTCAACGAGCCCTTTTCTGTCCCGTCAAGGTAGTCCTCCTTCGCAGCACGGCGATAGTTCAGACAACCTCCTCAGAGGTATACCTTGAGCCCCTTTTCCATCAGTTCCTGAAAGAGATCCCCTGCATGGGGGAGCCCCTTGGCGTTCTGCTTCTTGAGAAAAGCATAGACCCCGTCGCCGGATGCTATAAGGTTTACTGAATGTCCCTTTCCAAGGGCACTTTCCGCCATCTTCACAGCCGTATAGGTATTTTCCCCTGAGTATGGCGAAGTAGTCAGAAATATGGTAAGCGTTTTTGCCATCGTCTCACCTCCCTTCCCTAAGTTGTTTTTCTGGATTTCAGTGCTTCCTGTTACCCGGGTATTTCCCCTTTTTTGTTACCGGACAGCATGCAGGCCGGGGAAGTTCGGATTCATACTCGCGGTTCAGCACCTCAAGCAGGTCCGGGATGATCGGGTCCGTGAGGAAATAGCACCTCAGCCTCCCGTCCATGTAATAGTCAATCAGCCCGTGGTTTCTCAAGAGGGCGAGATGCTGTGAGATGTTCGGCTGGCTTATCTCAAGGAACTCCTCAAAGTCGCTTACACACTTGACCCCCTTCATGAGTTCCTCAAGTATCCTGATCCGTGCAGGATGTCCTATAACCTTGAGCAACTCAGCCTTCATACCAATGGATCTCATAAATCACCCCCTGAAAAAGTTATATATAAATATTATAATATTAGAATATATTTGTCAAGTGCCATTTGCCTGTCTGTTTCTTTAATAACTTTTCAATACCCCATTACTTTCCACTGTGAGGTTCATTATTTCCTTGACAAAATCTTTTGCCGGGTGTATAATATGAGTAATTACTCATATGAGTTATGGCTAATGCATCATGAACAACCAGATAGAAAATACGGCCCGTGTGTTGAAGGTTCTTGGTGACCCCAACCGTCTCGGTATAGTCTTTGCCATCGGGAAGGAGTCAAGGTCGGTAACAGAATTAATCAAGATGACAGGACTTTCCCAGACGCTTGTCTCTTTCCATCTCCGGGCACTCAGAAAGGCAGAGATCGTCAGGACAAGGCGTGACGGGCCGTTCATCTATTACAGCCTGAGAGATCCGGGCCTGATGGACATCCTGTCAGACCTCTGCAGGTTGACTGAGAGCGGAACAGAAGCTGAGAAACCTTCCCGGCAGCATACCACCGTTGAGATGGCCGGAAAAGGAGGTAAATAACATGGGCTGGTATGGTCCTGGATATGGCCCGCCCTACTGGTGGTGGATAATGCCGATAGTGGGTGTCACAGTAATGCTGATCGTCCTGTTTGTCATGGGCAGGTTTTTCAGGGGCGCAGGGGGTGGCATGTGCGGGATGTCCCACAATGAGCATTCCTCAAGTGATACAGAAGATTTAAAGAAGGAGATTGAGGCTCTGAAAGAGGAGATAAAGAAACTAAAGAAAAATGCATGAAAGGAGGACGAGGTGTTGAAGAAAGCCGTAATAGTCTTTTCGGTCCTGACAGTGATTTTATTTCTTGCAGACGCTGTAAGAGCAGAACATCCACTTGAAGACTTCAGTTTTCAGACGGCTGATGGAAAGACCATTGATTTCAACACACTTAAAGACCGGCCGATGGTCATAAACATCGGGGCATACTGGTGAAAGAAATGCATAAGAGAGGCTCCGGAACTCCAGAGGGCATACATGGATTTCAGGGACAGGGGAGTCTTTTTCCTCGGTGTCTTTGTCCTCGGGAAGGATTATTACATCCGGCAGTTTGCGGAGCGGCACCATCTCACCTTTCCGGTCGGGAAGGAAAACGGGATAGCAAAGAGACTTGGAGTCAAAGGGATGCCTGTGACCGTTTTTATCGGAAAAGGCGGAACGATAAAGAGGTTGCATAACGGTGAGATCAGGTACGAAGATGTAGTGGAAGGAATAAGAGAGATATTATAAACGGTCTCAAAATAAAAACTACAGGCTGTATGCTTAATGTTGTTGCAGACAGTACTGTTTCGGGCACAAATTGATGCGATGAAATTTAATCATACAGTTCCGCTCCTGTGAGTTTAATGCCATGTTTATTACATTGATGGACGGCACTGAGGTATCGCTGAATTTGATGCCCTCACCAGCACTGCCTGCAACCTGTGCTTAGTTGTAGTTATTTTGAGACCATTAATAACGTTACCAGATTGAAGGAAGGCAAGAATGAATCTATCTTCATGGAAAAGGAGGTGACAGTATGGGTGACAACAGTATCAACGATATCATTTCACATCTGGACCCGGCCATGAAAAAGGAGTTGCTGAACAGTCTTGTGATCTCCCTTCTTGATGATCTGATGGAATCAGAAAAAAGGGAGTTGCTCCAGATGGTCGCGGCCGGTGGCAGAAAAAACCGGCATGTAATCGAGATGGTTGACAGGTGAATAAAGGAGTGCACGGATTCGGGCGTGAATCCTGTGGAGATGAGCAAGGAGGTCATATCAGCGATAAGCCATTCCTATGAACTGGCCACATACTCAACGCCTGAGTTGAGGTCGCTCTTTAATGACTGGCTTCTGGAGATAGAGAACGAGATAATGGAATTTCTGAAAGACAGGGAACGGGTGGACCCTGACGAGGTGGCGGAACATCTGAGAATAGGACGGGAGAGTGCCATCTTTATAATCAGTAAACTCGCCAGGGAAGGAAAGATCAGCATGCAGGCCTCAGGGTTTTGACTTTTTGAAACAGGGAGGAGATTCAATGAAGATTTTGGACTTTAAAAGCGGAGCGGTTGCATCGGCATTGACATATGCATTCTGTTGACAGTTACCGCTGGTCCTGGCCAGTCTGGGGCTGGGAAGTTTTACCTTTGCCGTCTGGCTTGCAAAGTACAGATGGGTGTTCATGTTCCTTACCTTCATATTTATTGGATTTGCCTGGTACAGGACATTCAAGGGCAGCCGGAAACCGGGTAAATGGAACCTGAGGATGCTTTACGGGACGACTGTGCTGAGTGTTGTGCTTGTAATATTTACAATTATATACCGGTAGCAAAAATGAGTCCTGAAAGAGATTGAGTGGAGAAGTGTAATCAGGACAAAGGAGAGATACATGTCAGATAAAAGAAAGACAGAGAACAACTGTTGACCATCAACAGACCCTGCCGGTGAGCAGGAGAGTATAAGTCAGGAGTCGGCCCCCACCCAAACCCTCCCCCTGAGGGGGAGGACTAAGGAGGGGGGATTTTTAGGGGAAAAGGAGCGAGAAGAGGAGACTCCAAAGTCCGAACACTGTATGGTCTGTGGAAAGGGGCTTACCTACCTTGAGAAGTCCGAACCGCTCAGGTGTATCTACTGCGGCAGGACCGAAGAGGGCCATATCGCCTGCCCGGAGGGGCACTACATCTGTGATCACTGCCACAACCAGGATGCAATGCGGATGATCGAGGATGTGGCCTTTACGACCACCTCAAAGGACCCGATAGAGATTGCGGAGTTGATGATGAGTTTTCCCGGCCTGCCCATGCTCGGCTGCCATCACGCATATATTGCAGGCGGTGCCCTCATGGCTGCCATAAAAAACGAGGGCTCAAGAGGCCTGACCAATGACGATATCAAGGAGGTCTTCAGGAGGACGAAGAGACAGGCCCATGGTGGCTACTGCGGTCTAACCGGGGTATGCGGCATAGCCCCTGCCGTCGGCGCGGTATTTGCCGTATTGACCGGATCGAAATGCGGCAAGGACGGGGAACAGAGGATAACAATGGAGGCGGTCACGAGGGTTGCCCGGGCGATTACGGAACTTACAGGTCCCAGTTGCTGCAAGGCCTATGTCTGGACATCCCTTGATGCAGCCCTGGATTGCCTGAGGGAGACCCTGTCCGTCGATCTTACCTCAGGAGGTAAGAGGAGGTGCAGTTTCGGCCCGAGGCATCCCCATGGCTGCAGAACGAAGAGGTGCCCCTATTTTAACGGAGATATTACATTTAAGGATTCAGGGAATGAATCTGAAGATAATAAGACTTGTCATTCAGCAGTCCTTCAGAAGGATATTTCCGGGGAGGAAGGAATGGAATACTTACTTGATCAGGCCCTTGAACTCGGGGCTGAGAAGGCAAGAGTGATAGATACGGATACCATCGTTGTTGAGGAATGGGTGAGATGGAAATGCCAATACGGGTGTCCCCTTTATGAAAAGGATGGATTTCACCCTCCCTGTGCTCCTGCTGCAGAGAGCACCAGAAAGGTGGTAAAGGAATACAGCAAGGCGATTCTCATGAATGGCCCGAAGGGAAAAGCCCTTACAGAGGTTGCCGTAAAACTTGAAGGAATTGCCTATCATAGGGGCTACTACAAGGCCTTTGCGCTTACGGCGCTCTCATCAGGCCCGCCTGGTTCAACCTGACCCTCAGGGGAGAAGGATGCCCTGGACGGGTCTCAGACAGAGGATCAGAAGAAAAACCGGATCAGGCCTCTTATGGAGGCCTGCGGGATAGATGTTTTCAGGACGGCAAGGGCAAACGGGTTTGAGATAGATACGAAAAGAGAGACCTATGGAAGGTGGAACTACTTTGCCCTCTTGCTTGTTGAGTAAATGTTGATGGTGAAGCACTGCTCTTATCTGAGGTGATACGAAAGCAATAAAAAATCTCTGATGACAAAGGTGTTCTCAAGGGCTTGACAAAAAGAATAAAAATATAATAATATTTGAATGCTTTTATGTTCACCTTGTGGATACTGAAATTTTCCTGTTAACAAGATAAAGGGAGGCTTACATGAAGAAGGTTTTAACCAGGGTTGTGGAACTATCCGTTGAAAGGCCGAAGCTTGTCATCCTGCTCACACTCATCCTTACCATCGTCTTCGGTTTTCAGTTCCCGAGAATGAAGATAGACACGGACCCTGAAAACATGCTCCGGGAGGACGAGCCCATAAGGGTCTTTCATGACAATGTGAAAAAGGAATTCGGAATCAACGAGATGATTGTCCTGGGTATCGTGAGGGATGACGGTATATTTCACCGGGATACACTTGAGAAGATAAGCAGGCTGACTGATGAGATATTGAAATTAAAGGGGGTTATAGCAGATGATGTGGTCAGCCTTACGGTAACAAACAACGTTGTGGCAAAGGAGGGGACACTGTATGTAAGACCGCCCATGGTTGAAGTCCCCCGGAGTGAAGGGGATATAGAAGCGCTCAAGAAAGAGGTGCTTGACAATCCGCTCTTCCGTGACAGGCTTGTATCATCAGACGGGAGGGGTGCGGCCATCTATATACCCATAGAGAGTAAGGACATCGCCCATGATCTCGGCAGGGAGATCAGGGCCATCTATGAAAAGGAGAAGGGTCCGGAGAGGTATTACATGGCAGGCCTTCCCATTGCCGAGGATACCTTCGGCTACGAGATGTTCCTCCAGATGGGCATCTTTGCACCAATGGCGGGCATGCTCCTGATGGTGGTGCTCTTTATTATATTCAGGAGGGTATCCCTTGTTATCCCACCGATGATCCTTGCTATGGTATCCGTAATCTGGACTATGGGTGCAATGATCGGGCTTGGTTATACCGTGCATATAATGTCATCCATGATACCGGTGTTCCTGATGCCTATCGCCATCTGTGACAGTGTCCATATCCTCAGTGACTTTCATGAAAAACTCCCCCGGGCGAGTGACAGAAAGACGGCGATAATCCAGGTCTTTCAGGAACTGATAAAGCCGATGTTCTTTACCTCCATTACAACGGCTGTGGGATTTTCCATGCTTGCCATGGCGGATATCCCGCCTGTAAGGGTTTTCGGGCTCTTTGTTGCCTCGGGTGTGATGATAGCATGGTTGCTGTCCATGACACTGGTACCTGCCGGTCTCATGCTTTTCAGGGAGAGAAAGCCCCTGCCCCTGAAGGAAGAGGGAAGCAGGATACTGGGTATGCTTGGAAGGTTCTCCCTTGCCCGGAGCAAGTCCGTGGTTGCCGTCGGGACGGTCCTGCTTGTGTTTGCAGTATATGGGGTTGCACTTCTGAAGGTGAATGACAATCCCGTCAAGTGGTTCAAGAAGGACCATCCCATCAGGGTTGCTGACAGGGTTCTTAATGAACTGATCGGGGGGACATACATCTCATATCTTGTTGTTGAGGGAAGCTCAGAGGATGACATAAAACGGCCCGATGTGATGGGTTACATTGAGGGTCTCCAGCAGCATCTTAACAAACTCTCCCTTGTGGGAAAGACCACATCCGTGGCTGATGTGGTAAAGAGGATAAACTATGTGCTTCATGACCAGGACAGTAAATACGATGCCCTTCCGGGGAACAGTATCTCGATCGGTCAGTATCTGTTTCTCTTCCTGATGTCATCCTCACCTGATGAACTGGACAACTTCGTGGATTACAATTTCAGGAAGGCCAACATATGGGTTCAGCTCAAATCCGGGGACAACAGGGATATGACTTCAGTGGTAAGGGACCTGGAGAATTACATGAAGAACTCTCCACCTCCGGAAGGAATAAAGGTCAAGTGGTCGGGGCTTCCCTATCTCAATATCGTCTGGCAAAACCTGATGGTGAAAGGGATGCTGAAGGCAACAGTGGGGTCCTGGTGGATCATCTTCGTCCTGCTGATTATCCAGTTCCGGTCCTTCTGGTGGGGGCTGATGGCGATGCTCCCCCTTGGCCTGTCCGTCCTCTTCAGTTACGGACTCATAGGTTTCTGGGGCAAGGATTATGACATGCCTATCGCCGTATGCTCAACCCTTGCCCTCGGACTGGGGGTTGACTTTGCGATTCACTTTACCCAGAGGTTCAGGGAGCGGTTCAGAAAGACGGGTGACCTGTCCTCCACCATCGAGTGGACCATGGGAGGAGAACCGGCATTGGCCATTTTCAGGAATGCAGTTGTCGTCGGGCTGGGATTTCTTCCGATGGTCTTTGCATCCCTGGGACCTTATGTGACGGTGGGGCTCTTTTTCGGCTCCCTCTCTTTCTTTGCTGGGATTACCACTCTGATCTTTCTCCCTGCCCTTATTGGAACTTTCAGGAGACTTCTGTTAAAACAAGCATAAATAAAGGAGGTTTGTAATGCCCGGGAAAGCCAATGAAAATTTGAAACGGTGGAGTAAGGAAAGGGGAATACAGGGTTTTCACATCATAAAACTCATACATAGGTCAGAGGGCAACTTCCGGATAATCCAAGGGTATATGCTGGCAATAATCTTGATGCTCCTCCCTGTCAATGCCTTTTCCCTGGATGCAAAGGATATAATGGCCAGATCACAGGCTGCATTTCTGTATCCCGGAAAGGACTTCAGTGCAACTGTTCATATGAGGCTTATCAGCAAGAGCGGAAAGGACCGGGTCCGGAAACTGAAAATGCTCAGAAAGAACTTCGGCAAAGCCGGAGGAGAGCAGAAGTACTTTATGTACTTTTTCCAGCCAGCCGATGTGAAGGGTATGACCTTCCTTGTATACAAATACCCTGCAAGGGATGATGACCGGTGGCTCTTTGTCCCGGCACTTAACATGGTCAGAAGGATCGCTGCCCGGGACAAGGCATCAAGCTTTGTTGGCTCTGATTTCACCTATGAAGATGTCTCAGGCAGGGACATTGATGATGATACGCACGTATTGCTCAGGGAGGAGGTCCTCCAAGGGAAACCCTCTTACGTGATAAAAAGCACACCGAAAGAAAGGGATGTCAATTATGCCTATAAGGTTTCCTGGATCGACAAGGAGAGCTTCCTCCCCCTTAAGGAGGAGTATTTTAACACGCGCGAGGAGGTCTTCAGGGTCTTTACGGCAGACGAGATAGAGATAAAGAATGGCTTTCCGACCATTACGAAGCGGACTATGAAGAATCTCAGAACCGGTCATAAAACAGTGGTTACCTTTGAAAAGCTCGGTTACAACTTAGGTTTGCCTGACAACCTCTTTTCACAGCGGTTCCTGAAAATGCCTCCCAGAAAATGGATTAAATAAGTGGGACTTCTTACACATAAATTGAGCTATTTATTATCAGCTGGGCGGTGGAGGCCTTTCGTAACCCCATTTAATGCAATGGATTTCAGCTATAAAAAAAGAAGAAAGGCTATTCATCGGGCAGGTGAAAGACTGGAGACTGGTATTCTGACGATGAGGTATTGCCAAGATGGGGATTACTCTCCGCCTCCACCTGTCCGTCAGGAAGATTTTTGGAAATTCCGGCTGGGAAATAGCTCAGCTTGGGTTAAAAGAAAAATATTAATCCTGCTGATATCATGCATTGTACCGCTGCTGGCGACCTCTGCCTATGGGATGGATGTAAGTATTAACGGATTCATTCAGGGCAATTATTCCCTGAATTTAGACACTTCAAATCCCGACGGTGGCGATTATAAGTGGGCTGAGGAACGGGGACAGTTGAAGATAGATGTCAGCACAGAATTGATCAGGCTCTTTTCAAAAACAGATTTTTTCTTTGATCATCTTGACAGGGACGGAGATATTGAGTTCAGGGAACTCTACATTGACTACGGAGGGGAGTATTTTGATCTGAGGGTCGGCAGGCAGATCATCACATGGGGCCTTGGCGATCTGATATTCATAAATGATATCTTCCCGAAAGACTATGAGGCATTCTTCTCCGGCCGGCCTCTTGAATACCTGAAGAAGGGTATAGACGGTTTGAAGGTCGGGCTCTATCCAGACTTTGTCTCCATTGATGTGGTGGTTATCCCCTTCTTTGAACCGAACAACTTTCCCCGGAGTGAAAGATTCCGGTTCTTTGACCCCCTGGCAGGAATTGACAGGGAAGAGGATAAACCGGACAAAAAGCTTGAAAATACGGAGATCACCATCCGGATATACCGTAATCTGGGGGACTTTGAACTCGCCCTTTACTATTACCGCGGCTTTTTCAGAAACCCCTCAATTCTGCCCGACAACCCTGCAATGCCGGCTGATCTCACTATCTTTTATCCCGAACGCTCCGTGTACGGCGCAAGTCTTGAAGGAAGGGCCCTTGACGGTGTCCTGAGTCTTGAAGTAGGGTACTACGACTCAAGAAAGGACAGGGAGGGGACTGATCCCATGATACCTAACTCCAGCACAAGGTTCCTTGTAGGGTATCAGAGGCAGTTCTGGGAGGACTTTACCGTTGGTATGCAGTACTATGGTGAGTATATGCATGAGTATTCTGATTATTTACACAACCTGCCACAGGGGTTTCCCAGAAAGAAGAGGCTGACAGATCTGTTCACGGTAAGGCTGACCCAGCTGCTCCGGCACCAGACACTCAGGCTTTCTTTCTTTTCATTCTTCAGTCCTTCGGATGGAGACTATCTTTTAAATCCTGAGATGAGATACAGTTTCTCTGACTCCCTCTGGGCAGCGGCCGGGGCAATGATTTTTGGAGGTGGAGAGGATTGGAGTCAATTCGGACAGTTTGACAGGGATGACAATATTTATTTGCAGGTAAGGTATGAGTTTTAATTGTGCCCAATTTCTTGAATATGCACAGCGAGCGCATTTTTAATCGTATCGATCCCCGTGGTCTTGCTTGCCCGTATCGTGGCCACGGGATTAGCGAGCGAATGTAAAAAGATAAAACTCCCTTACATATCGAAGATGCCCTGTGGTCTTGCCGCAGGGTTCTTCATTAAGTTAGTCAGAAAATTTTAACGGCTCCATATCAGGATGAAGTCCTGGGGAAGGAGGTTGTAAAACATGGTGAATTGTTTGTAAGGAACTCATTTGCGATTATAATTAAAAAAAGAACTTGAAAGGAGAGAGACTATGACAATAGTAAATGGAATAGACTTGGATAAATTCAATGCAGCCGTGGCTGCGGTCAGGGGAAATCCTGATTCTGGGAAGAAGGCAATTACCATTGAAACGACCTGGCTGGGCGGTACGGCAAGCGAGTCGAAGATCGGGGAGTTTACCGTAAGGGTCGATGAGCCGGTGGAACTTGGTGGTACAAATACCGGCCCAACTCCTGTTAAAACGACTTTGGCAGCCCTGGGTTCATGTCTGCTGATAGGGTTTGCCGCAAATGCAGCTATCATGGGGATAGAGATTCAGAGTATGAGAATCGTGACCGAGGGAACTCTCGATCTCAGAGGTTTCTTCGGGCTGTCCGGTGATATCAGACCTGGCTTACAGACACTTAAGTTCACAACCTATATCAGGAGCAATGCTCCGAAAGAGAAACTGGAAGCACTGAGGGGGCTTGTAGAAAGGACCTCGCCCTGTGCTGACATATGTGCCAATCAGATAAAGGCGCTGAACTCAGAGATAGTGTTTGAATAGCAGGGCAGCTTCAGCCTTTGGAAGTCCAGAGAGGAGAGGAAGGATGCCCCTCTTTCCCCTCAAGACTGCAGCCTGGTATTGTCTTGCGGTAATGGCTGAAGGGGATCCATTTGGGACAGACCGGCAGGAATTACAACCTCTGTTTCAGGTAAGATATGAAGCTTAAAAAAACGCTTTTTTCTTTCTTTTTTCTGTCCTTCGCTCTTTTTCTCATCTGGCGCCTTGTCCGGCCATTGAATATATTTGTTGTCGATGAGAAATTTGAAAAGCCCATGCGTGTTGAAATTCCGCAGGGACTGAAGTCACTGAGTGCACGAGAGTGCGGAGGATGTCATGAGGATATATACAGGGAGTGGTCCGGAAGCATGCATGCAAAGGCATGGATAGACCCCTACTTCCAGGTGGACTACCGCTATGATGGTTCCCAGCAGATATGTCAGAACTGTCATATCCCCATTGAGAATCAGCAGACCCACCTTGTCCTGGGGTTCAGGGATAGGGAGAAGTTTGATCCCATACTGAAGCCCAACCCGGATTACGATCCGGAACTTCAGTCCGAAGGGGTGACCTGCGCTGTCTGCCACATAAGGAACGGGAAGATTGTGGGTCCCTTTGAAACAGACAATGCCCCTCATCCTGTAGCGGTAGATCCCGGTATGACCAGGGGGATCAAATATTGTGAGCGATGCCATGTTGTTACAGGACGCCGCTGGGATACATTTTACAGGATTCCTCCTTGCGGGACTGTGGCTGAGATCAAGGCCGGGGGTAGGAAACCCGATTGTGTCGGTTGCCACATGCCCCGGATCACGAGACCCGTAGTCCGGGGTATGAAAGAAAGGAGAGGAGGAAGGCACCTCTTTCTGGGCGGTCATCATCCTGAGACCGTTTCCAGTGCCCTTGAAGTAAGGTACAGAACAGCAGTCAGGGGAGAAGATACTGTGGATGTAGAGGTTGTTCTTACAAACATTGGAGCCGCTCATTACCTCCCGACAGGTACTCCCGACAGATACCTGTCCCTGGAATTCAGGCTTTACGGCAAGGGAGGGAATCTCGTTCAGGAAGAAACATTCAGGATGAAGAGATACATCCTATGGCGACCCTTTATAGTTGATCTCAAGGATACACGGCTTCCTTTCAGGGTCCCTAAAAGGTTTGGCTTCAGCTTCAGGGAAGAAGACAGGTACATGCCTTACAGGCTCGACATCAGGATTACATATCATCTCCTTGATGAGAAACGAAGAAGAGAGATCGGTTATGAAGCCAAGGACCCCATCGCATACACCATCTATGAAAGAAGGATATCACTTGAAGGGCTCATGAGAAGGGCCGATGATAAGTGAGAGGTATGCGTTTTTGACGGATCAAAGGGACTTGTCACAAGTCTTCACCTATCGTGAACCCATACTTTCTCAGCTTCCGTACTACAGTGGAATGATCGACCCCAAGCAATCTGGCGGCTTCTCTTGTCGTCTTTTTTATTGATAAAACATGGGCCAGAAGTTTTTTCTCTACCATCGTTCTGGCCTGCTCAAGGGTCATTATCCCCCTCACCTGGATCATGGAGCTTTCACTGCTCTCCCGATGGTATATGTTGTGAGGGAGATGATGGGGCTGAAGCACCTCTTCATCACTGATAATCACCATTCTTTCGATAACATTCTGTAGTTCCCTTACATTGCCCGGCCAGTGATAAGACTCCAGTACCTGTATGACCTCAGGGGAGAAGGTCTTGGACTGATTGAACTTGTTGTTGTAATGGCGTAGAAAGTGCCAGGCCAGGGGGAATATGTCCTCCCGCCGGCTTCTGAGAGGAGGGATCTCAATAGGTACGACATAAAGGCGATAGAACAGGTCTTCCCTGAAATCCCCACTTTTAACCATCTTCTTGAGGTTCCTGTTGGTTGCAGCAATAATGCGGACATTCAACTTCACAGGGGTTCTGCCGCCGACCCGCATGATCTCAAAGTCTTCAATAATCTTCAGGAGCTTGACCTGACAGTTTGGAGGCAGTTCGCCTATTTCGTCAAGGAAGATGACACCGTTGTTGGCAAGCTCGAACAGACCAGGCTTGCCCTCTCTTGAGGCACTTGTGAATGCCCCTTTTTCATAACCAAAGAGTTCGGACTCAAAGAGATTTTCAGGAATGGCACCGCAGTTGACAGGTATGAAGGGGCCATGCCTGCGGGCGCTCAGCCTGTGGATGAGCCTTGCCAGGACTTCCTTCCCCGTCCCGCTTTCACCCTCTAACATGACGGTGGTATCAACCTGGGCCACCCTGGCGATAAGATCCAGGATTCCCCGCATAATCCGGTTTTCAGCGATTATTTCCCCGCCTGTCAACTGGACGATACGTGCGTCTTCAGGTGTGGAAAGGTACATGGCCATGAGGCGGGATACTTCATCCTTCAGCAACTGTAATTCTGTAATGTCCCGTATATGAACGATTGTCTGTATAATCTCTCCCTGATTGGTTACAGGAGTGCCTGTCACATAGATCTCATTGCCCTGTTTGAGCTTGCCCATACTGGTTATACTCTTTTTCAACTGTCTTACCAGCCTGACTACTTCCTGGATGGTATGCAGGCAGACATGTGTTTCTCCATCAAGGTCTTCTACTCTCCTGTCGAGAAGAGACTTCCCCTTCAGCCCTGTTATCCTGCTGAAACTGCTGTTAACCTTGACAATACGGTCATTTTCAAGAATGATGATTCCATCGTAGAAACTCTCCATCACTGACTCGAGTGTCTGGGTCATATCAAGAGAGAGTCTGGGGTTTCCATCCTCACGATGGCTCTCAATCACATCGAAAAAGTAAATCTCCCCACCGAAATGTTTGTTTGACCGGAAGGGGGATTTATAGAAAACCACCTCTCTGTCCCTGATCCGCTGCCTTACAAAGCAGGTGCTCTTTCCTTCTGAAATAAAAGGTGGGATATGTGACTCCACAGGCTTACCAAGTATCTCATTGGCCTGAATGCCCAGAATTCTTTCTGCATTCTTGTTGACGAAGAGAATATTCCTGTTCTCATCCGTAAGCACAAGACCACATGAAGTCTCCTCAACAATGGATGGGAGGGAACTTATGTCAAAGGATTCCAAGAATGCCATGGGCAGATGGACCTTTCAGATTTGTCCTTTCCGGTTTCGCCAGTAAAAGCATGCATCGTCTCTACTATCGAAACTGCAGAAATCAGGGGAATACCTGAAGGGAAAATCAAGCAAGCGCCTGCAAGATATTCTTTTCTGCGACAGATCTCATTGTCGTTACCTCTTTCTAAACCTTACCACAATTACACCGCTGCTTTCAAGATATTGTAACCCAGCCTCGGGGGGCTCACAGTATAAGCATTACGCCCATAACGATCAAGAGCACGTAAAGAGCCTTTCTGTACCTGATTTCACTCAGTTTTCTGGTACTATAGATACCCGTCAGCATCCCCAATATCATTACAGGAGTCAGTTTCAGAAAGGTTACGGCAATCTCGGATGTTATGTTCCCGCTGATGAGATGAAATAACAGTACCAGTATACTCGTGGTAAAGATAAAAAAATTCAGGGATGCTATTATCTCCATTTTGGACCAGTCCCTGTTTGAGACATAGAGAACAGCAGGGGGACCTGTAGTATTGTATACACCTCCCAATATCCCTGCTGCCAGACCAAAGAGATAGGCGGTCCAGTCAGGCAGTTTCCAGGTAACCTTTTTTATGAGCAGAGAATAAATGGAATAGGTAATAATAATCAGTCCGAGGATGGATTTCATCAGTTTATCACTGAATTCATCCAGGATATAAATCCCAAGGGGAACACCGAAGAGAGAACCAGCTATGAGAGGGACTATCTTCCTGTAGATGAATCCTGTCCTGAACTGGAAGATCAGGATGCCCGTTATCAGCGGCAGAAAGAGGGCAATCAGAGGTGCAACAAACTTGATATTCAGGAACAGTAAAAGGAGAGGCATACCGGTCAGGACAAAGGCAAACCCGAACATCCCCTGGAGAAAAGATGAGACGAAAATTACAGCACCGATAAAAAGAAGTTCCATGGTCCGTATATCCATTTGCCTCAGACATCCGCGAGGAACAGTGGTATTCATGAGGAAGCATGTTTTTTCTGTTCCTGGAAGTTTCTTTAAAAGGTCAGGAAACCTTCTGCTTTCAGGGACAGGGTTACGAGAGTTGCCGCTCCTGTAATTTTTGCTTCAGGAATCAGGTCCTCTTCTTTCAACCCCTTGTTTGCAAATGTCTGGGAACAGACCTGAAACTCAATCCCCGCCTCTATAGCCTCCTGGAGCCTCTGCTTAAGCGTAGGCATGCCCGGTTTCACGTTAGGTTCTTTGTCTACAGCACCCTTTATCACTATATCAACTCCATCCTGGACACAGTACAGGATGGTCCTGGTGTTAGCTGTTGCAGCTATTGTTGCAAACATAAGGGCGGACCGTGCCGTGGCTGGCGAATTCAGGCCTGACGTACAGACTACAAGGAAGAGTGGTTCGTCTCTTTTCCGGTCTCTCTCTTTCTCCTGTGTCAATGAGATTAATCCTCCATTCATGGAAATCTCCTTGTAATATTTTATTTAAGCGAGTCTTCTTCTTGAAAACTCATTTGACAGCCTTACGGATTTAATCATGGTCTGTCCCACCGGAGAAATCGCCAGTGCCTGCTCGCAAATCTCCTCCAGTTCCTCCATTGTCGCCTTGCTTCTGACAAAGACCTTTGTTCTGATTTCATTAAAACCCGGTGTGGGGCTGTTTTTAAAGGGGTTCTCATGGGCAAGAAAGGCAGGAATATCGACATCGCCTTCCAGTTCTATTTCCAGTTTCTCTATCTCTATGTCTCGAAGGGTCGCAAGAAATACGAATACTATGCTAAGACACGCCCCATAAGAGCTGAGCAAGAGTGCCATGGGATTCGGTGCGCTATCCGATCCCCCAAGTGCACAGGGTTCATCAGCCAGGATCTTGAAATCCTTCACATTTGTTTCTACCTTGAACCCTCCCTTCCAGACTGACTTTGCCTTTGTTACCGTTATACCTAAATCCGGGTTTTCCTTGAGTGCCGCAACAACATTGTTTATTTGTTCCACGTTCAGACTGTTTAACATAACGGGATTTCTCCTTTTTAATATTGAATTTGACCAGAACACATCCACTGAACCATCAAGCAAAGTTTGTGCCATATACCAGGCAGTATCATGCATGGGCAACAGAACATCCCTGTTCCGTATAGCCTGGAAAGTTGATAAGTTCACTTATTAATAGTTTTCTGCCATTGCAATAGAACATGTTTGTTTGGTGCGTAATGCCACCGGCAGACAGGCCTTTGGTGCAGTACGACACCAAGGGTGTAGAACCGACTGTTCTGAACCATCTCCATACAAAGCAAAAAAAATATTATTTCATTTACAAGCCTCTTGGTATGAATGATGCATAACATAAATTCCGTTAGTCAAAAAAAATTTAGGAGGTAACGAAGATGAGAAAACCGGGTTTGTGGGTTGTAGTTGTCAGTTTAATGCTCTTTACAATGACTCTGGGCATAGGAAGCTTTGCTGGTGCTGCTGAACCTGTACATATCACATATGGGTATCATCCTTACTGGACAGGGGGCTGGACGGGTGTGGTTATCAAGCATCGGGAACTCTGGAAAAAATATTTACCAAAGGGCAGTACTGTGAAATTTGAGGCACATCTGACCGGTCCTCCCATGGTGAATGCACTTCTCGCTGACAAGATGCAGATCGGTACAATGGGCGACATGCCCTCACTTGTGGCAACCACAAAGAAACGGCAGGGAGATATCCGCCTTGTCAGCGTTCCCATGTTCAGTAACGGGCAGAACTGCAACAAACTGGTCGTAAGAAAGGATGCCCCTGATTTCAAAAGTCCAATGGAGGCAGTGCAGTGGTTGAATGGAAAGAAGATCGCAGTGCACAGAGGGACCTGTGCCAACAGATTCCTTGATTCGGTGCTCGAAAAAACAGGAGTAAAGCCTGCCAAGAGGCTTGACATGACTATTGAAGTAATTGCTTCAAGCTTTGAGGCCGGCAAGCTGGACGGTGCCGCCATGTGGGAACCTCATGCACGTAAGGTCGTGGAACAGGGATTTGCCAAATATGCTGCCACCGGCGCTCCCTGGGGTGAGACTGATGCAGACTTTACCCTGATGAGGCAGGATTTTATTGAAAAACATCCCGAGGCGGCAAAGGGCTGGATGCTTGCGGAGATCGAGGCAGAACAGATCATGATTAATGAGCCGGAGGCTGTTGCCAAGATGGTAAAAGAAGAGACACAGGGCTATACGGAACAGATGCTCTGGTCGGCGCTCTATGAGGAACATCCAGCATCCATAGGAGGTGATCCGATCAAGTATGATGCCAAAATGGTTTTTGATGATGACGTCCTGAAGCTCATGGAACTGGGGTATGCATTCCTCCACCGGATGAAGGTGATCAGGAGCGGCACTATCCCTGAGGGTGCCATCAATGACAAGCCCTTGAGAGAGGCCCTTAAAGAGTTAGGCCTGCCTTACAAGTCTGTGGGCAAAATCAGAGGCTTACCGCGTTCCGCCTTCAAGGGGAAGTAGCATAAGCTCTGACATGCGATTGCAACAAGGGGGGTGGCCTCCCCCCTTGTTGCACCTCCCTTGTTGTTTAGAATAATATAGAAAAAAATAAATAGAAAACGGAGATTGCAAGTTTACGACTATGAACACTAACCTTATATTACCGATTATACTGATATCAGCCTTTTCATTATGGATTTTTTATCAAAGGCAGAAAAAACTTGCTGTTATATTAGGAATTTCCACTTCTGAACAGATTAAAAAGACCCTGACCAGCCAGAGGTTCTGGTTGCTCATCCTCGGGTTTGCTCTCACCATAGGGTTTTGGTATGCTGCAGTGTACTGGCTCCCCTTCAAGGCATTTCATCGCCTGCCAGGCCCTGACGAAGTGGTAATTGAATGGTTGAGCCGTGACCCCTACTACGGGATCTCCATATATACTAAGGAGTATTATGTACATATAATATACAGTTTTTACCGTGCAACGGCTGCATTCTTGCTGGCCACAGTCCTTGGCGTTCCTTTCGGGTTGCTCATGGGCTGGAGCAGGCGGTTCTATGAGTATTCATTTCCGCTGGTGGAGATGATAAGACCCATACCGCCCCTGGCATGGGTTCCACTTTCCATACTCATGTTACCTGGAGTCGAACCTGCAGTCATATTTGTAACCTTTCTTGTTGCATTTTTCGTTACCGCTTTGAATACCCTTCTTGGTGTTCAGTCCATTGATCAGGCCTATTTCAGGGCTGCCCGGTGCCTTGGGGCAAGTTCAAAGGAAATCCTTTATGATGTGGTCATTCCGGGTTCGCTGCCTTACATATTTACAGGTCTCCAGATTGCAATGGGAGCGGCCTGGTTTTCCCTTGTTGCCGGTGAGATGATTGCAGCCCAGTACGGTCTTGGATACCTGATCTGGCAGGGGTACTCGCTAGTCAAGTACCCGACCATAATTATAGGGATGGTAACCCTGGGTTTTATCGGATACGGAAGCAGTGTTGCCATACGGTATGTAGGCAAGAAATTAATGGCCTGGAGAGAACAGGAACTGGGAGGAGGCGCAGGAATTACTCATGGGGAATAACGGAACAGAGAACATGGCAAAGGGAGGAGCATTATCAATACGTAATGCAACCAAAATTTATGACCCCGAGGGTGTACATGTGGTAGCCCTTGAAGACTGCTCTCTTGATATAAAGGCAGGAGAGTTTGTTGCTGTGGTTGGACCTTCGGGTTGCGGGAAGACGACCCTGCTGAATATAATGGCTGGGTTTGATTCCCTCACAAAGGGAGAGATATACCTGGATGGTGAACTTCTCGCAGCACCTGGTGTTAAACCAAAGCCGGGGCCGGACAGAGTGGTTGTCTTTCAGCACGGAGCACTTTTCCCCTGGAAAACAGTGCTTGAGAATGTGATTTACGGGCCTGTGATACAGAATCAGATGTCCAGGTCAGAGGCAATTGAGATAGCAAAGGAAAGATTGAGCAGAATAGGACTGAGAGAGATAGAGAACGTCTATCCTGGACAACTTTCATCCGGCATGCAACGAAGGGTTGAAATTGTAAGGGCCTTGATCAACAATCCCCTTGTCCTTTTACTGGATGAACCATTCAGAGGAATGGACTCTGTGACCAAAAGTGCCAGTCATGAATGTCTTCTGGAACTATATGACATATTCCATAAAACTATCTACTTTATCACTCATGACCTGGAAGAAGCAATATTTCTCTCTGACACAGTTGCAGTCATGACAACACGTCCAGGCAGGATCCGTCTTACTATTAAAGTTGACCTGCCCCGTCCGAGGGATTATCGTATGCTTTCTTCGGAGAAATTCCTTAAACTCAAAGAGATGGCCAAGGATGCAGTACATGAGGAGGCATTAAAGGCATTTCAGCGCGGTGAAAGGGAGTTGGCATAGTATGGAAAAAAAAGATACCATAAAAGAAAACCGGGGTAATGAGACTTCCATCAGGAGGCAGCCATCGATGGCAGTCCAGTTGAAAAGGAAATTGCTGAACAGAACCAGCCTCAATGGTACTGTGGCTATTTTAGGATTTTTTGTTTTATGGCATCTTCTGGTTGTAATGCAGGCTCCCTTCATGAAGCATATCCCTACACCGGTGACTGTTTCAAAAACCTTTTTTATTCTGATTCAGAAAAAACTCTTCTGGATAAGTCTCTGGTTCAGTACAAAAAGGGTCTTTTATGGTTTTGTAGCCGCGCAGGTGCTGGGGATTCCCCTGGGGCTTGCCATGGGTTGGAGCAGGAAGTTTAAAGACCTGACATTCCCGGTATTCGAGGTATTACGCCCAATCCCACCACTGGCCTGGGTGCCTGTTTCCATCCTTTACTGGCCTACCAACGAATTGAGTATTGCCTTCATAACATTTATCGGGGCTTTTTTTACAATTGTTCTGAATGTGCTCAGGGGAGTGGCATCTATTGACAAGGAACTCTACCGTTCCGCCCTCTCGCTGGGGGCAAAGCCTCAACATATTTTCTGGAAGATCATACTGCCTTCCAGTATCCCCTCAA
>CAZITN010000040.1:21547-24271 GCA_964542175.1 uncultured Thermodesulfovibrio sp.
GCAAAGCCTCAACATATTTTCTGGAAGATCATACTGCCTTCCAGTATCCCCTCAATTGCCACCGGTATGATGGTAGGTATAGGTATTACATGGAATGTCGTTATAGCCGCTGAGATGATTGCCGGTGACAAAGGTATCGGACGGCTTACGTGGGAAGGATATCTCGCAGGCGACACACCTACGATAATCGTTGGTATGATTACCATTGGTTTTGCCGGATGGATTTCAAGTGCCGCAGTAAAGATTATTTCAGATAAAATGATGCCATGGCGCAGAATATTTTAAAAACTAACGAGGTGCAAAATGACGAATACTGAGAAAAAGGGCTGTATTGAGGCAGTAAATCTTTGCAAACTCTTTCCCCAGGCCGGCAGAAAGCCCCTGGAGGTCCTGAAGGACTGCTCTCTCACCGTTGAGCCCGGGAAGCTCAATGTCCTTATCGGGACTTCAGGATCCGGGAAATCCACTCTGGCAAACATACTGGCAGGATATGACTGTCCGAGTTCCGGAGAGATAATGATGGACGGTAAACCACTGAATGGTCCCGGTTCAGACAGGCTCATGGTTTTTCAGGAGACTGCTTTATGGCCCTGGATGACTGTAATGGAAAACGTAATTTTCGGCCCTACTGTCAGAGGAGAAATGTCAAAAAAGGAGGCCAGAGAAGAAGCCTCCCGGATTCTTGAACTGGTCGGTCTTCAGGACTTCAGAGACAAATACCCTGCCCAGCTTTCAGGTGGTATGCAACGCAGGGCAGAGCTGGCCCGGGCATTGATCAACAATCCAAAGGTTATGATCATGGATGAGCCCTTCAGAGGACTGGATGATCTGACACGTGAACTCATGCAGGAGTATTACCTCAAGATCTTTGAGGAAAGCCATTGTACAAGCCTCTTTATTACCACTGAACTGGAAGAGGCCATCTTCCTTGCTGACCGCATCCTGATAATGACATTCCTGCCCGGACAGATAAAAACGGTTATAGATGTGGACCTCCCCCGGCCTCGTGACTACCGTGTGCTTACCTCAAAGCGCTATCTGGAAATAAAGGGTGAAACACTGGAGTGTCTCCTTGAAGAAGGACGTAAGTGTTTTGGCGATGAATGTAATATTGCAAACAGTATGATAAATGAGTTCAAAAGGCAGGCAAATGATGTTTGTGACCGGTAGGTTTTAGTTATGCCATGTCCATATCCGCCGCTCATTCGTCATAGGCTGCAAATCCCACGGTTGCAGCAACTAAAAGGCCGGTTACTTTTATTAGATCCTGAACATGGATGTATTCTTCCCTTGAATGAACCATCTCCATCCCTGTGGCTATATTGACTGCCCTTATACCGCGCCTATTGAAGATGTTTGCATCAGAGCCACCACCTGTGGATATTACCTTAGGTGTGATTCCTGTTTCGGTGAATTTCTCAAGGAGAAACCTGAAGAATGGATCAGATTCATCTATTGTATAGCCCCTGTACTCTTCGTTTTCAGTGATCTCAACCCTGGAGCCCTGGTACTTCTCTGCAACCGCTCTTCCCGTGCTGAAGATGGAGTGTTTAATCTCGTTCAGTCTGTCAGGGATGTGGCTCCTCACCTCACCTTCTATCACAACCTCCCGGGGAACCACGTTTGTGGCCGTTCCACCTGTTATCCTTCCGATATTTGCGGTTGTATTTTCATCTATCCGTCCATCGGGGATACTGTTTATGATCTCTGAGGCCATCCTGATGGCGCTCAGGCCCTTTTCAGGCTCGATCCCGGCATGTGCCGGGGTTCCCTGAATGACCATTCTGTATGTAATATGGGTCGGTGCCTTTTTAACTATTGTGCCTGTTCTCCCGGAGACATCAAGAACTATGGCATGCCTGCCCCTGATGAGGGAGAAATCAAGGTTCTTCGCCCCCCATGTCCCCTTTTCTTCGCCTGATGTGAAGACGATCTCCAGATCACCTGTGGGGAGGTCCCTTTCCTTGATGATCCTGAGAGCTTCTATAGTTGCTGCGAGGCCGCTCTTGTCGTCCGCACCAAGGACAGTATCCCCCACAGATCTGACCAGGTTGGAGTCAACCTCGTATCTGAGTCCCTCTGTGGGTTCAATGGTATCCATGTGGGCACTCAGAATCAGTGGTGGTGCATCCTGGAGGGTTCCTTGTACCCTGGCGATCAGGTTGAAGGACCGTCCATAATCCTGCCGGTAAACCTCGGCACCAACTGCCCTTAGCCATTCAGTAAGTATCCCGCCAAGCTCATGTTCATAAAAGGATGGAGAATTTACCTCCAGAAGGGCAAGAAATGACTCAAAGAGACGAGTCTTATCAACCATATCCAGGGACGTAAAACCCATGTTTATATTCTAACATTGATGGAGGGTCTTCGTCGTGAGATGGGGCTCTGCTGTCCGGGCTGGCATGATGGGGTTTTCGTTCTCCCCTCTGCTTTGGGAGGAACTTGTTCAAAAAACAGCGGGAATTCACATATTTTTCTGGTGATTAATAGTCGTTACTTATTTACACTGCCCCATGACCAGATGCTTGACCAGCATCAATAAACTTATAATAATTTTTTATTTTACCTTGCTTTTTTGGATATGCTAAACTGTAGTTTCAAAATTTATATGTATAAATAAGTTACAGCAATATTTTGCATGTGTTTATTTTGGTAAAAAATTCATATATGAGAGGTGAAGCCATGTTAGTAATTGGGGAGAAGCTGAGCATCATAGCAAAGAGG
>CAZITN010000041.1:0-20975 GCA_964542175.1 uncultured Thermodesulfovibrio sp.
AAACTCGTCCCCTTTCCTGGTGAACTTTTCACCCTGATATAACCCCCATGTTTTTTTATAATGCCGTGGCTTACGGCAAGACCGAGGCCTGTACCCTTACCCACGGGCTTCGTAGTAAAGAAGGGCTCAAAGAGTTTACCGAGGTACTCCTCGGGGATACCCGGTCCTGTATCGGTAAACTCGATCTCAACAAAGCTCTTCCCGTTATCACTCACCTCTCTTGTGGCGATATGCACCTCTCCTCTGTCGTTCATCGCATCAGCGGCATTTATCAGGAGGTTCATATACACCTGCTGCAACTGGGAAGCGTCTCCTCTCACCCTTGGGAGTTCAGGATCAAGGTCGAGGTGGATCTTCACATTGTGGAACTTGGCCTGGTTCCTGATTATGTCTATGGTCTGTCTGATAGTTGCATTTATGTCTATCTCCGTCTTCTCTGAAGGTATGGCCCTTGAAAAACCCAGGAGGCCCTTGATGATCCTTGAACACCGCTCTGCCTGTTCTATGATTACCTCGAGATCCTCCCTGTCCATCTTCTTCTCAGGTGGTATCCTTTTGAGCATCAGGTGGGCGAAAGTAACGATTCCGGTAAGGGGACTGTTTATCTCATGGGCAACGCCGGCCGCCATTCTCCCGAGTGAGGCAAGTTTCTCGGCATGAAAAAGCTGCTCCTGTCCTCTCCGGATCTCTTCTGTCTTTCTGTTCACCTCAGCCTCAAGCTCCTTTGCCCAGTTCTCCAACTTCTGTCTGTCAGCCTTCAGTTCCTGGGTCATCTGGTTGAAGGTTCTGGCTATCATGCCCATCTCATCCCTTGTGTTTATCTCTATATGATGCTCAAGGTCTCCCCCGGATACCTTTTTCATCCCATCGGAAAGAAGCATTATCGGCCTTATTATCAACTTCCAGAGGATCACGCAGAGGACGACCGAACAGAATGCGGTAAACACTATCCCGAAGAATACGGTTGTCACCTTCTGTCTGACTATGGTCCTGTCAATGGAAGAGAGGGAGTAATCCGTCTCCAGGATACCAAGCACCTTCTTCTCTGGTGAATGCTGATGACATGAGGCGGTGAAACAGCTCTTCCGGTTCATTATCGGCCGGGCCAGCTTTATGAACCTCCCTGAATCCTCCTGCCGGGCGATCATCCAGGCCGTCTCTCCCTGATTTATCTTCAGGCTCTCCCTTCCAGGTGGTCCATCCGTTGTATGACAGAGCCTGCAGGAGAGAGAGTCCCTGCTGATCAGGCTGTTCACCTTCCCGGGATCGCTTGAGAAGATCACCTTCCCGTCGAAGGTGAAGATCCTTATACCCCTGATGTTTCTTGAAGTCCCTATCGCTTCTATAGTCTGCTGGATTGCACCGGTCTGGAGGGCATGCATATTGGCAAATAGGGTTTTTTCGATCATCTCCGTGTAGGTTTCGGCATGCTCCACCGTATTCTGAAGGAACATCTGCTCACCCCGGACGATTATCATATACCAGAATATGGTGCTCCCGATCAGAATGAGCGTGCCAATTGCCATGAGGAGCTTGCTGCTGAGGGAGTTCCGGGACTTCCTTGCAATCAGATCCCGGATAAACTCGATATTGTTTGAAAAATCAGCCATCTAACCAGTCCTCCCAGGAGGTTTTCCACTCTAAACTCTACTACAAACCCTCTCTTAAAATCCAGCCGTTTCTCCTTCACCTGAACCCACATCTTGACACTCCGGCAAAATCATGGGTTTATTTTACCAGTAAATAAATCTTTTTTATTGAGAGATAAGTTTTTTATTGACAAAGGGGCCTCCTTTTTTGTATAAAAATAGCCATGCCTGGACGCTATTTGCCAACAGAGTATCTGCCAGTTGCAATTTTTATTGCAATTTCAATAGCTTTTGGCCTCGGGGCCCTGATCATGGGCGGTATGGTCAGACTCAGACGGCCCTATCACGAAAAACTGATGCCCTATGAATCGGGGATAGACCCCGTGGGAGAACCCCGTGTACGGTTCTCCATTCGGTTCTACATAATAGCCATGCTATTTGTTGTCTTTGATGTGGAAGCTATTTTCATGTACCCATGGGCGATCGTCTTCGACAAGATAGGTCTTTTTGCCCTGATAGAAATGATCATATTCATTGTCATCCTTCTTGTCGGTTATGTTTATGCCTGGAAAAAAGAGGCCTTCCGCTGGGAGTGAGAATATCACCAGAGAGGTAAACCGATGGTCGTGGATACTGAGAGAGAACTCGTTGAGGTTGAAGAAGGGATAAAGATCATCCCCGGAGCAAACACCATTATCACCACCCTTGACAGGCTCGTCAACTGGGGAAGGGCTTCATCCCTCTGGCCTGTCACCTTCGGTCTGGCCTGCTGTGCCATCGAGATGATGACGACAGGTTCAAGCCATTACGACCTGGACAGGCTAGGGATAATATTCAGGGGCTCTCCAAGACAGGCCGATCTGCTGATAGTGGCAGGCACGGTCACAAAGAAAATGGCGCCAGTCGTAAGGAGGGTCTACGACCAGATGCCCGAGCCTCGGTATGTGATATCGATGGGAAGCTGCGCCTGCTCAGGCGGCATATTCCGTTCATACAGCACAGTACAGGGCTGTGACAGCTTCCTGCCTGTCGATGTATACGTACCTGGCTGCCCTCCCCGTCCAGAAGCACTTATTGATGGGATTGTAAGACTACAGGAGAAGATACGGAAGGAGAGATTGCGGTGGAGCCGCTGGAGATAGCAGAGAAGATAGGGAACCAATTCCCTGACGAGGTGAAGGAGGTCAAGGAGTTCAGGGGACAGGTCTCCGTAATAATCAGGCGGGACCGGATCAGGGATATAGCCACCTGGCTTCACGATGACCCGGATCTCAACTTTGACTTTCTGAAGGACCTCTGCGGTGTTGATTATTACCGGAAGAAGGACCCCCGTTTCGAGGTCGTCTATACCCTTTATTCCATAAAACACCACCACATGATAAGACTGAGGGCTGAAGTGCCGGAGGAAGACCCCTCCATCGAGAGTGTAACGAATATCTGGAAGGGAGCTGACTGGCACGAAAGGGAATGTTTTGATATGTACGGGATCACCTTCAAGGACCATCCCGACCTCAGGAGGATCCTCCTTCCAGAAGACTGGGAGGGCCACCCTCTAAGAAAGGACTACCCAGAGAAGGGACCGGAAGAGGAATGGAAGGGATTTCAGGAGGTCCTTAAGACCGCTGAAAGGCTGAAGGAGTATACATGGAAGGGATAGAGAAACCCCTGGAGACCAGAGAGCTTACTCTCAGCATGGGCCCCCAGCACCCGTCGACACACGGCGTGCTCAGGCTTGTGCTCCAGATAGACGGTGAGACAGTAGTCAAATGCACCCCCTATGTGGGATACCTCCACAGGGGTGTAGAGAAGCTTGCCGAGGGGATGACCTATCTCCAGGCGCTTCCACTTACTGACAGGCTCGACTATATCTCCTCAATGTCCAACAATGTGGGATACTGCCTTGCCGTTGAGAGGCTCCTCGGGATAAAGGCCCCGGAAAGGGCGGAGTTCATAAGGACCATGGTCTCCGAGATGACCAGGATCAGCAGCCATATCATATGGCTCGGGACCCATGCCCTCGACCTCGGTGCAATGACCCCCTTTCTTTATGCCTTCAGGGAGAGGGAATGGATACTTGACCTCTTCGAGATGCTCTGCGGTGCAAGACTGACGGTCAGTTACCCGCGGATTGGTGGAGTAAGGAATGATGTCAGCCAGGAGTTCCTTGACAGCCTCTACCAGTTTACCGAGGAATTCCCTTCAAGGATTGAAGAGTATGAAACCCTTCTTAATGAGAACCGGATCTGGCTGAAGAGGACAAAAGGTATCGGAGTCCTCTCTGCAGAGGAGGCGATAAACTGGGGCCTCACAGGCCCGACCCTCCGGGGCTCTGGTGTAGATTACGATATAAGAAAGAAATTCCCCTACGATGCTTACGACCGGGTGGAATTTGACGTCCCTGTCGGCAGAAATGGTGATGTCTATGACAGGTATCTCTGCAGGATGGAGGAAATGAGACAGTCAAACAGGATCATCAGACAGTGTATCGAGATGCTCCCTGAAGGTCCCATACTTGCCCCTGATGCACCAAAGTTCACCCTCCCTCCAAAGGACCGGGTCCTTGCAGACATGGAGTCCCTCATACACCACTTCGTACTGATTACAAAGGGTCCCCTTGCCGCACCCGAGGGTGAGATTTACGTGGCAACAGAGGTCCCGAAGGGTGAATTAGGGTTCTATATAATAAGCGATGGTACGGGCAGGCCCTACAGGATGCGGGTGAGGGCCCCTTCTTTCGTCCATGCCTCCGTTCTGCCGAGGCTCTGCGAAGGCGTACTTGTCTCTGATGTAATTGCAAATATCGGCACGATTGATATAGTACTGGGTGAATGTGACAGATAACATGTTCAATTTCATCATCTGGATTCAATAATGCTTGATAGAGAGAAAGTTAGCGAGATAGTCAGGAAATATCCAGAGAGAAGGGGAGCCCTTCTGCCTGCTCTCCATCTTGCCCAGAAGGAATACGGCTGGCTCAGCCCTGAGGCAATGAAGGAGGTTTCCCAGGCACTCAACCTCCCGGAGGCCACGGTAAAGGGGGTTGCGACCTTCTATGCCATGTACAGAAGGGTCCCTACTGGCAGGCACCTCATCCAGATCTGCACCAACGTCGCCTGCATGATCTTCGGGGCTGAGAGGCTTGTGGATCTCCTCAAGGAACGTTACGGTCTTGAACCCGGTGGCACCTCAGAGGATGGGAGATTCTCGCTCATGGTAATGGAGTGTATAGGGGCCTGTGACAGGGCGCCTGCCATGCTTGTCAACGAGGACTATCATCCGGACCTGAATGAGGAACGGATCATGACCATACTGGAAGGATACGAATAGGCGAACCAATGGACAAGTTTCTTCTCAGAGGCATTGAAGAAGAGGGATCGGCGGCCATCGCCTCTTATCGTGAAAAGGGCGGGTATGCTGCCCTTGAGAAGGCCCTCTCCATGAAACCTGAGGAGATAATAGAAGAGGTTAAGAGATCAGGACTCAGGGGAAGGGGTGGAGCCGGATTCCCTACAGGGATGAAGTGGGATTTTGCCTCAAGGGACCCGAAATTCCCTAAATACCTGATATGTAATGCCGACGAGGGAGAGCCCGGTACGTTCAAGGACAGGCCGATCCTTGAGAAAAACCCCCACCTGCTTGTTGAAGGCATGATCATCTCCGGCCACGCCCTCAAGGCGGAATACGGCTACATATATCTCCGTGGTGAATACCCGGGGGCAAAGGTTGTCCTTGAGCAGGCCATTGAGGAGGCATACAAAGAGGGCCTCCTTGGTGATGATATACTCGGCAAGGGGATAAAGTTCCATCTCTCCGTGCATCAGGGAGCCGGCGCATACATCTGCGGTGAGGAAACGGCACTTATCGACTCCATTGAGGGAAGGCGGGGACAGCCGAGGATAAAGCCACCCTTCCCCGTCAATGTGGGTGCCTGGGGTATGCCGACAATTGTAAACAATGTGGAAACCCTTTCAAACCTCCCGCTGATAGTTTCAATAGGCGGCGAAAAATACGCCGGGATAGGCAACCCCGAGTGCCCCGGACCGAAGATTTATTCTGTAAGTTGCTGTGTCAAGAAACCCGGTGTTTATGAACTCCCCATGGGAACCACCCTGAGGGAGATAATCTATACCCATGCGGGGGGGATCAGGGATGACAGACCCCTTAAGGCGGTAATCCCCGGCGGGATATCAACTCCCGTGCTTACGCCTGATCAGATAGACTGCAAAATGGACTTCGTGAACTTACCGAAGGTGGGAAGCATGCTCGGCTCAGGTGCGGTGATGGTCTTTGACGACACCGTCTGTCTTGTCAGGGTCTGCTGGAGGGCGCTCAGGTTCTTTGAACATGAGTCCTGCGGCAAGTGCACACCCTGCAGGGAGGGTACTGGATGGCTCAGGAACATACTTGAGAGGATAGAGAACGGCTTTGGAAGAAAGGGAGACATTGAACTCCTCCAGGATGTGGCCCACAGCATGGCAGGCAAGACCTTCTGCCCCCTCGGAGACGGGGCGGCCAATGTGGTGCTGAGTTTCATCAGGCAGTTCCATGATGAGTTCGAGCATCACATAGAGAAGAAGGAGTGCATGGTATGAGTATGGAGGTTAAGGTTAAGGCTGAGGTCGATACCCGACAACCGAATAACTTAGTAACGCGGTAACTATTAAGGACAATGATAAAACTCACGATAAACGATCAGGAAATCGAGCTTGAAAAGCCAGTAACTGTCCTTGAGGCCGCAAGGATGGCCGGTATAAGGATACCCACCCTCTGCTATTTCGAGGGGCTCAGGCCCTTTGGCGGCTGCAGGCTCTGTCTTGTAGAGGTTGAGAAGCTGCCCAAGCTCCAGACTTCCTGTACTTTAATGGCTGCAGACGGTATGGTGGTAAGGACCGAGACGGAACAGATCAGGGTAGCGCGGAAGGCGATGCTTGAATTCCTGCTGATAAACCACCCCCTCGACTGCCCGGTCTGTGACAAGGCCGGGGAGTGTGTGCTCCAGGATCTTGTTGCAGAGTACGGTCCTGACGCCGGACGGTTCACTGAAGGGAAAAGAAGACATCCTGAAAACTTCGATGACCCCATCATCGTCCGGAACATGGAGAGGTGCGTCCTCTGCACACGGTGCACCCGGATGTGCGACGACCTCCAGGGGGCCTATGCCATTTCCGTTACCGGCAGGGGAAGCCATTCCTTTGTGGAGCCATTCTCAGGCGGCAGATACAATTGTGAATACTGTGGTAACTGTCTTACCGTCTGTCCTGTAGGTGCAATAATGTCCCGGCTCCACAGGCACAGCTACAGGCCGTGGTATGTTGAGAGAGAAGTGGAGACCGTCTGCGGACACTGCGGTGTCGGCTGCTCAATGGTGCTCCAGATGAGGGAGAATACCATAATACGGACGATTCCCAGATTCGGATTAGGGTTGAATAACGGTCTTCTCTGCGTAAGGGGACGGTTCGGCTATGACTTCGTTGAGTCCGGAGAGAGGCTGGATACCCCCCTTCTCAGAAAGGACGGCGAACTCAGGCCAGTCTCCTGGGAGGAAGCACTGGATCATGTAGCAATGAAACTGAAGGAGATAAAGGACAGCCACGGTGCCGCCAGTATCGGGGCGATAGCATCCGGAAGGTGCACCAATGAAGACAACTACATGCTCCAGAAACTGATCCGGTTCGTTATTGGTTCCAATAACATAGATTCAGTGGCAAGGAATTTCTACGCACCAGCGGTAATGTACCTGGAGGGAATTTTCGGCCAGGGCATAACGGCAAACCTTATCCCGGGTATTGCAAACTCCGACGGAGTCTTCGTCATTGGAGGAGACCCTACAAGGATAAATCCGATTCTTGGACTCCAGATCAGGACCGCCCACAGAAAGGGCGGAAAGGTTATAACCCTTGGACCTCCGGGAGGGCTCTCCAGGTTCGTGAACTACCGGATGGCCCCGGGGCCTGGAGGGCAGGAGACCATTCTTTCCGCAATCGTAGGTGGACTTAAGGAGAAGAAAACCCTCAGAGGTGAGAACCCGAGGGTGGAGAAACTGATCAGCAAACTCCGCATTCCGACTTCCAAAGACCTCGCCAGGCTGAACATACCGGAAGATACGATATCTCAGGTGGTCAGCGATCTTGGCGGAATGGATACGCCGGTAGTGGTTATAGGACCCGAGATAGCCCTCATGCCGAGACCATCGAAGATGCTCTTTCTTGCCGGAGCGCTTGCTTATCTCATAAATGCCAGGATTTTTGTCCTTTCGGAAAAGCCCAATTTCCAGGGACTGATAGATATGGGCTGTCTGCCGGATATGCTCCCGGGAGCACGCCCAATAGGGTTCGAGATGTTCAGGCACAAGGTGGAAGAGGTAACGGGCATGAAGGTGCCTGATGAGAAGGGGCTCAGTCTTTACCAGATGATGGATGAAGCCCTTGAAGGCAACCTGAAGGCACTATACATCATGGGAGAAAACCCGCTGTTCAACATGCCCGATACCAGGAAGGTGGAACGGGGCCTTCAGAAACTGGACTTCCTCGTTGTACAGGATATTTTTCTTTCAGAGACAGCAAAGGTTGCCGATGTGGTATTACCGGCGGCTTCATGGTCTGAAAAGGAAGGCACCTTTGTGAACCTTGAAAGAAGGATACAGAAACTGAACAGCGGTCGCAGTCTGAAGGGAACCCTTGCTGACTGGGAAATCCTTGCCCGGATAGTCTCCCGCCTCGGCGTAAAGACCGATTATACCGACTCTGAATCGGTCTGGGATGAGATCACCCGCATCTCTCAACTTCATACTGGACTCAGCTACAGGGAGATTGAAGAAGGCAATGCCATATTTCCATATCACGGAGAACCGCTAAGGGGTGTGGAACCGGGATTTGAGGTGGAATCCCTGGAAAGCCTCCCCTCTGAAGACAAGGGTGAGATCACAATCTCCCAGGAGAGAATTCTCTATCACTCAGGAACAACAAGCCGGAGGTCAAAGGCACTGATGAGTATATACCCGGAAGCGAGACTCACCCTTTCGGAAGAAACGGCCAGAGGGCTTGATATCCAGGAAGGCCAGAGGATTAGTATCCGGACGGAGTACGGGTTTGTAACCCTCCGGGCTGAGATAGACAACGAGATCCCTGACGGAACCATCAGGCTCTCCAACATCTTTGAGGAAGGAAACTTCATGGAACTCGTCGGTTACAGCACTGACAGCCGGACTGGGATGGTCAAGCCCGGTTACGGGTCATTCACGATTGAGGGCAGAGGAGATTAGGCATGTTTGAATTCATAATGAGGCCGGGAAGTTTTGATCTCTTTCTGAATATCGGGATAATCATTCTGAAGATCGCCGTCGTAATAGGGGTTGTGATGTTCCATGTCGCCTATGCTACCTACTTTGAAAGGAAGGTGATAGGACACATCCAGGTCAGGATGGGTCCCATGGAAGTTGGCCCCCACGGGATTCTTCAGCCCATAGCCGACATGCTCAAGCTCTTCTTCAAGGAGGACATAATTCCGGAGAAAGCGGACAAGCCTGTCTTCTATTTTGCCCCCATCATCTCCCTGATGGCGGCACTGTCTTCCCTGGCGGTCATCCCCTTCTTTGACGGGTTCGTGATCGCAGACATAAACATCGGGCTCCTCTTCATACTGGCCCTCTCGTCACTTGGCTCCTACGGCCTGATACTCTCGGGATGGTCTTCGGATTCAAAGTATTCCTTCCTTGGCGGGCTCAGGTCATCTGCACAGGTCATAAGCTATGAAATCGCCATGGGCATGAGCCTGGTAGGTGTGATGATAATGGCAGGCTCCTTGAACCTTACCGAGATCGTTAAGGCCCAGGCAGCCTATCCCACCGGGATGTATGCCATTCCCCAGTTCCTCGGCTTCTTCGTCTTCATCATCGCCGCCATAGCCGAGACAAACCGTTCCCCCTTTGATCTTCCCGAGTGCGAGAGCGAACTGGTGGCAGGATATTTTGTTGAATACAGCGGGATGAGGTTCGCCCTCTTTTACGCTGCAGAGTATATAGGAATGATAATTATGGGTTCCCTAGCAGTTACCTGCTTCCTGGGAGGCTGGACGATCCCGGCCTTCATAACAGCGATACTCCCCTTTCTGAAGTATGTGCCCGGTATCGTATGGTTTGCCCTGAAGCTCTACGTCATAATCTTCTTTTACTACTGGATAAGGGCCACACTCCCTCGCTACCGGTACGACCAGCTGATGGCCATAGGATGGAAGGTGCTGATCCCCCTTTCGCTTCTGAACATAGTCATAACTGGAATAATCAAGATAATGGTGGATTAAGAAAGATGTTGATGAGGTAATGACATGAGTATGAACGAGATAGTAAAGAAGGTTCTCTTTATCGAGATAATTAAGGGACTTGCGCTCACCCTCAGGGTCTTTCTGAAGGGCCTCCTTGACCCCTTTTCAGAGAAAAAGACCGTCGTTACAAGGAGATACCCCAAGGAGAAGCGTCCAGCGGCCATGGGGTTCAGGGGGCTTCACGCCCTTGTGAGAAACCCCGCCACAGGCGAGGCAAAATGTGTAGGCTGCGGACTCTGCGCCGCCATCTGCCCTTCACGCTGTATATACATCTACACCTCGGAAGGGACAGAGCACCAGAAGGTGGTTGACCGTTATGAAATAGAGGTGCTCAGGTGTGTTTACTGCGCATTCTGCGTTGAGGCATGTCCCTACGGTGCGGTTGTGCTTACACCCCACTACGAGTATGCCGATTACAACCGTGACCCCTTTTACATGACAAAAGAGAAACTCCTCCAGAACTGGGACAGGTTCATGGGCGAGAATGGTTATGATTACTTTGACTCCTTCTGGAACCCGAGGGCCGGCCATTTCAAGGGTTATGAGGGCCAGGCGGTCTTCAGAGGAAATAGAAAGACAGAACAGGTGGATGAGAATAAACCTGACAGCGGAGGCGAAAGTGCTTGAGTTCTTCTTTGGTTACCTCTCATTAGCAATAATAATCTTCTCGCTGCTGGTGGTACTCAGCAAGAACGCTATCCACAGTGTTCTCTATATGCTTGTAATGTTCTTTCACGTTGCCGGGATATATCTACTGCTTCAGGCTGAATTTCTGGCAGCGGTTCAGATAATCGTATATGCCGGGGCTATACTGGTACTCTTTCTCTTTGCGATCATGCTCCTGAACCTCAGGGAAGAGCTCTCGGCAGAGCAGCTTACCGATGGCTGGCCCGCATCACTGGCGGTCGTAGTCGGACTCCTGCTGACTCTGATACTCTCGCTCGGAGGCCTCACAACCTCGTTTACTGGCAACTGGTCTCCGGAGAGGATCAAGGAGCTTACCTTCACAAAAGCCCTTGGAGAGGTGCTTTACACGGGCTACCTTCTCCCATTTGAGGTCGCTTCACTCATCCTTCTGGTGGCGATAGTCGGGGCGATAGTTCTTGCCAAAAGGAGGTTGAATTGATTCCACTTCACTGGTATCTCTGGCTTGGAAGCACCGTCTTCTGTATCGGGGTCTTCGGATTCCTGACAAAGAGAAACATCATCATCATGTTTCTCTCCATAGAGCTGATGCTTAACGGAGTGAACATCTCCCTCGTTGCCCTCAGTCACTACATGCAGGACCTGAGGGGAGAGATCCTTGTCTTTTTCATAATAGCCGTTGCCGCGGCAGAGGCGGCGATAGGGCTTGCCATTGTGATATCTCTCTTCAGGAACAGAACCTCACCGCACGTGGATGAGATCAGGGAGTTGAAGGGATGAACAGGACAAAATCAGTCTTCAGACAGACCGAGACGACTCAGGGAGGAGAAATATGAACTACTATCTGCTCATACCCTTTCTGCCGCTTGCAGCATTCCTTCTGAACATCCTCCTTGGGAGGAAACTCTTCAGGCATCAGGCCCACTGGCCTGCCACCCTTGCCGTCCTGGGCTCGCTGGTTGTATCCGTACTCGTACTCATTGATGTCCTGAACGGCCAGACCCTTAACAGGGACCTCTACAGCTGGATAATATCAGGGAAGTTCCGGGTCTCCGTAGGTTTTCTGATAGACCAACTCACTGCTGTCATGCTCATAGTGGTTACCTCTGTCAGCTTTCTCGTCCATGTCTATTCCATCGGCTACATGCATGATGACCCCGGCTATTACAGGTTCTACTCATATCTCAGCCTCTTCACCTTCTCCATGCTTATGCTCGTGATGTCCAATAACTTCCTGCAGCTTTACTTCGGCTGGGAGGCGGTAGGACTCTGTTCATACCTCCTGATCGGTTTCTGGTACCAGAAAAAATCCGCCTCGGACGCCGGGAAGAAGGCCTTCATTGTCAACCGGTTCGGCGATTTCGGGTTCGGCCTCGGTGTGATACTGATATTCCTGACGCTGGGTACACTTCACTATTCACCGGTCTTTGAGACGATAGGCACCCTTTCGGAAAAGACCGTCAGTATCTTCGGGCTGGAAATGAACATCATAACCATCATAGCCCTTCTTCTCTTCTGCGGGGCCGTGGGCAAATCAGCCCAGTTGCCGCTTCATGTATGGCTACCAGATGCAATGGAGGGTCCCACACCGGTAAGCGCCCTCATCCATGCAGCCACCATGGTTACAGCAGGTGTCTTTCTTGTGGCAAGGGCAAACCCGATTTTCAGCCTCTCTCCCACTGCGATGAATGTTGTAGCCGTGGTGGGAGGCCTCACAGCGCTCTTTGCCGCTACGATAGCACTTGTCCAGAATGATATAAAGCGCGTGATCGCATACTCGACCGTAAGCCAGTTGGGTTACATGTTCCTCGCCTGTGGCGTGGGAGCCTACGGTGCGGGTATCTTTCACCTCTATACACACGCCTATTTCAAGGCACTCCTCTTCCTCTGTGCTGGAAGCGTCATGCACGCAATGGGCGGAGAACTGGACTGCCAGAAGATGGGAGGACTCAGGAAATACATGCCTGTGACCTACTGGACCATGCTCATCGCTTCATTGAGCATCTCCGGTATCCCGGGACTTGCAGGGTTCTTCAGCAAGGATGAGATACTCTTCCGGGCCTATGCAACCGGCGGGATCGGGAAATTTGTCTGGCTCCTTGGAACCATTGCAGCCTTGCTCACGGCCTTTTACTCATTCAGACTCATCTTCCTCACCTTCCATGGTGAGTTCAGGGGAACAGAGGAACAGAAGCACCACCTCCATGAGTCCCCGAAGGCGATGACCATCCCCCTTCTCCTGCTCGCCATCGGTGCGGTCGGTGCCGGGTGGGTCGGTATCCCTCCACTCCTTGGAGGCGGGGAACACTTTGCCGAGTACATCGCTCCTGTAGTCGGACATCCCGGGGGTGAGGCGACCCATGCCGAGGAATGGATGACAATGGGCCTCTCCGTTCTTGTCGGGATTGCAGGTATCATTACGGCCTGGATCTTCTACCTCAGGAAGAGGGAGATACCGGTAAGGCTGGCTGAGAAATTCCAGCCCATATACAGGGTCTTATGGAACAAATACTATTTTGACGAACTCTACGACTTCATCATAGTAAGACCAGCTATCTTTGTTGCCCGTAACATAATCGTCGGGTTTACCGACGGCGCGATAATCGAAGGTATCGTAAACGGGGTGCCAGCATTCATCGGATGGCTCGGCTCCCATGTGAGAAAGGTCCAGTCCGGGCTCCTCCAGCACTACGGCACTTTCATGGCGCTGGGACTCTTTCTGTTAATAGCAATAGTAATGATAGTGACAGGAGTGTAACAACATGAACTTAGGATACCCGGTATTGACATCTCTCATATTCACCCCTGTGATAGGGGCTCTGATACTTCTCTTTGTAAACAGGAAGCACGAGAACTTCATAAGGTTCATCTCCCTCGGTGTCAGTCTCCTCACGTTCCTCCTCTCGCTCCCCCTCTTCACCCATTTCGACCGGACTACCCATCTGATGCAATTTGTCGAGAGAAAGGACTGGATCAGCGAATGGGGCATCCAGTACTACCTCGGCGTTGACGGGATAAGCGTCCTCTTCGTCCTCCTGAGCACTCTCATTACCATCCTCTGCATACTCATATCGTGGGGATCCATAAAGACAAAGCTGAAGGAGTTCTTCATCTCCATCCTCCTGATAGAGGGTGCCATGATCGGTGTCTTCTGCTCCCTTGACTTCTTTCTCTTCTATATCTTCTGGGAGGCGATGCTCATTCCCATGTACCTGATCATCGGAGTCTGGGGCGGACCGAAGAGGGTCTATGCAGCGATAAAGTTCTTCCTCTACACCCTCGTGGGAAGCGTCCTGATGCTGGTGGGAATAATCGTCCTCTATATGAAAAGCGGAACATTCAATATCCTGAAGCTCTCCCAGCTCACACTCCCCATCTCTCTCCAGTTCTGGCTCTTCTGGGCCTTCTTTGCCGCCTTTGCCGTGAAGGTCCCCATGTTCCCTGTCCATACATGGCTTCCCGATGCCCACACAGAGGCACCCACTGCTGGAAGCGTCATCCTGGCGGCCATCCTGATCAAGATGGGAGCCTACGGCTTTCTCAGGTTCTCCCTTCCCATACTCCCAGACGCCTCAAGGGCGATGACCCCCTTCATGCTCGGCCTCTCCGTGGTCGCCATTATTTACGGCGGGATCGTATGCCTTGCCCAGACCGACCTGAAGAGGCTGATAGCCTACAGTTCCGTAAGCCACATGGGCTTTGTAACCCTCGGAATCTTTGCCCTTAACACCCAGGGAGTGGAGGGAGGCATACTCCAGATGATAAACCACGGCATAGTGACAGGTGCCCTCTTCCTCTGTGTCGGGATAGTCTATGAAAGGACCCACTCAAGGGAGATCGCAGATTACGGGGGACTTGCCACTGTGATGCCTGTATATGCGGGGTTCTTCCTGCTCTTCACCCTTGCCTCGGTCGGACTTCCCGGGCTGAACGGTTTTGTCGGGGAATTTCTGATAATACTGGGCGGGTTCAAGGCAAAGGTCCTGGCCGGCGTCCTTGCCGCAACAGGGATTATCATAGGGGCCGGATACATGCTCTGGCTCTATCAGAGGGTCTTCTTCAACGAAGTAAATGAGAAGATCGCCAGTCTTCATCCCATGGAACTGAGGGAAGCGGCAACCCTCCTTGTCCTGACCCTCTTTGTGCTCTGGATAGGGATTTTCCCGAATACGTTCTTAGGATTCATGCATGTAAGCGTAAGCCACCTGCTCGAACGGGTCCATTACGGGCTATCCGATACTATGGTCGCCGCCAAGCATATAACGGGAGGTTTCTGAGATGAATTTCACTGACATCCATACACTGATGCCTGAAATCGTGATGGCCGTACTCGCCCTCGTCGTTCTGCTCTCTGAACTTGTCATCAGGCGGAAGGAGACGGTGGGACTTATTGCTATAGTCTCAGTGGCCGTCACCGCCTATTTCATACCCACCTCCTTCGGTACTGTCTTCAACGGGATGTTCATCTCCGATGGTTACAGTGTCTTCTTCAAGTTCATCTTCTTTACATGTCTCATACTCACTGTTCTCATCTCTTCAAGATACCTCGAGATAGAACGGTCCTCCCACGGGGAGTATTACGCCCTTCTGATGTTTGCCACCCTCGGGATGATGCTGATGGCCTCTGCAGGAGACCTCATAGTTCTTTACCTCGGCCTTGAACTCATGGCTCTAAGCCTCTATGTCCTTACAGGGTTCATCAGGCATGAATACCGGTCCAATGAGGCATCACTGAAGTATTTTCTCCTTGGTGCCTTCTCATCGGCCGTACTCCTCTACGGAATAATGATGATCTATGCCCAGACCGGCACAACGGATATCAACACCATATCTTCAGTCCTCACAGAGAAGAAGGCGACCGTCTCACTGCTTCTCTCGGTAATATTTCTTCTTGTGGCTTTTTCCTTCAAGATCGCCCTTGCACCCTTCCATATGTGGACCCCCGATGTCTACGAAGGCGCACCGACATCCATCACCGCCTTCATGTCCGTGGGGCCGAAGGCTGCAGGGTTCGCCGTTCTGGGGAGGGTCTTCCTCGTTGGCCTCTATCCCCTCCAGATAAACTGGATCCCCCTGCTGACAGGCCTCTCGATCCTGACCATGGCAGTAGGAAACATCCTTGCCATCCAGCAGAGGAGCGTAAAGAGGATGCTTGCATACTCTTCCATAGCGCACGCAGGTTATGCCGTCATAGGAATAATTGCAGGGGGTAACGAAGGTGTTTCAGCAATGATGAATTACCTCCTCATCTACATGTTCATGAACATCGGGGCATTCTCGATTCTGATACTCATGAGGAGCGAGGATTTCCTCGGCGAGAGTCTTGACGACTTCAAGGGCCTTGCAAAGACCCATCCCCTGACTGCAGGACTGATGCTCCTCTTCATGTTCTCCCTCACCGGCATTCCGCCGACAGCCGGTTTTATCGGGAAGTTCTACCTCTTCAAGGCCGCAGTCTCGGCAGGCTATACCTGGCTTGCGATAGTGACTGTCATCTTCAGTGCAATCTCAGCCTATTTCTATCTGAGGGTGGTTATCTACATGTACATGCACGAGCCTGAAGGCGAGGCTGTGAGCCTCTCGGGATCCCCCTCTCTGGGCCTGGCCCTCCTGATCTCCGCCCTTCTGGTGCTCTTCATAGGGATCTATCCCTCGCCCTTCATCTCCTTTGCCAGGATTGTGACAGGATGAACAGTAACTCATCAGGCATTGAAGCCCTTCTGTGTACCATGTTCCACAATTTGGGTAACTTCCTACCCTAATCACCCGGGACAACCTGAGAAATAAGTTGTAATTACAGGCGATTTACAGTGAACAGAGCGAGGCATGAAATTTGCATGATAAAAATTCGGTATGGTGAATTCTGTGCTGGACAGAAGGGGATTCTCTCTCGTTGAGGTGATCATAGCGATCGCCATCCTCGGGTTTTCACTCCTGGCCATAATCCCCCTCCTTTCCACATCACTCTCCGTTAACACCGAGACATCCGTGATATCAAAGATCCAGATGTTGGGCGCCGAACTGATAAGTGAACTCCAGACATGGCCTGAAGATGACGGAGATCAGGCAAACGGGGATGATATCATTAATTCAGGGTGCTTGGACCTTGCTACCGGAGCAATGTGTACTGCAGACACCCAGACATACAAGGGAATCACCATCACAAGGAGCTACAGGATAGACAGGCTGATGACAGGCACACCCAACACCAACTATCTGCTTACCGTAATGGTCTCTTTTGATTACAGGGGAAAAACAATAGAGAGGGTTTTTACAGCCCCATGGATAAGGCAATGAAACTTCTGAAAGACACAAAAGGTCTCACACTTACGGAACTCCTGGTGGCGATGTCCGTCTTTCTCATCCTTGTCGCCTTCATGTATCCCACCTTCAGTTTCATCGGGAGACAGAGCGACTACATAAATGCCAGTGAATCACTCGCCCACAGGGGGCAGAGGATCATCGACTATCTGGCCGAGGATATCAGGATGGCGGGCTTTGTGGTGGGTCCCAAGGACAACATACGGATATGTCCCGGCTTTGACACAGAGCATCCAAGCTCAGGAGTAGCCGCCATAAGATTAAACGATAATTACGATACAAACGGCAGGTATGACGCCCTCACATTCCTCACCTCCGTTATCGTAGAAGTAGCCCAGAACAAGGCCGCCTGCATTACCGGCCAGAATGTTTACGGCACCATGGATTACGAACTTGATGTGGCCAGTAATGCAACCATCGGGAGCACCTCGATCACAGTGGATGCAAGCAGATCATGTATCTCAGACTCTTTCATAAATATCAACAGCGCCACTCAGAACGCCAAGGCACTCATAGCCTTCGAGACCGCCTCACAGATATCCAATATTTACACCGTTACTGATTTCACAAACAACATCATTACCATAACTCCGAGTCTCGAACTGGCCGTAACCACGGGATCTCCTGTATATGCCGTAAGGGAGTACCGGTACGACGTGGTTGATACTGGCGGAAATACAAGGGAGTTGAGGCGGAGTGTCCTGGCAAAGAACTGTGTTTATTCCCCCGTTGTAATAGACCCTGTTTCCGGTGCAAACGGAGGGATCGACGGACTTCAGTATGAGTTCATTTCCATTAACCGGGTTACCGGTGAACTTGAGCTTTCTTCCACCCTCCCTACCGAGTTAGGGGACCTCAGGGCCATCAGGATCTGGCTCCTCGTCCGCTCCTCAGTGCCGGACAGGTTTTATACTGACACTGATGCTGACCCCTCTGCTACGGGCATTCAGAACTACGTGCTGGGTACCGTCACCGGAGTCACCATAGCTCCCTTCGGGGACCATTACAGGAGACTGCTCCTGAATAAGACTGTGGAGGTAAAGAACCTTGCTTCTTAAGAGAATCCATAATGAAAGAGGCGTGGCCCTTATCGCAGCCCTGGGCATCAGCCTTATCCTGATGGTGGTCGCCATTGCGATTGCTTACAATGTAGGCATCTTCACCAGGATCACAAGCACGGTAAAGAAGAGGGATCAGACCGTCTTCACCGCCGACTATGGCCTTGAAAGCCTCAGGTACTACCTCTGGGAGTCCTGGTGTCCTCCGCCCCAGTGGGGTGGACTGGACGGGAGTCTCTGTGAGGACGGGGCAGGCGGAGGCAATGATATACCGGTTCCTGCCTATGCGGACCTGACACCAGCCATGATGGGAAAGTCTTATTACCAGAATATGGCTAAGAACATCTACTTTACTTCAAATGAAAACCTTCAGTCCAGTTTCAACCAGACACCTCCAAAGGGTGTCATAGAAATGATCAAGGACGGCGTGGCTGTCCCGGGCTACACATACGACTTCAGTGTCTTTGCAAAACAGTCCAACAACCCTGAGATCCTCTACACCATGGTATCGGCCGTAAAAAGACCCGTAAGCGGGTTCGAGACAAATGAAAATATGTACACTGACCGGGTCACCATTGAGGCTGCCCTCCACTTCTCCGTCCCCTGCCCTGATGATTACAAACAGTTCGGGCAGTGCAAGAGCAAGGAAGGCAGGTCTGATGAAGAGGTCCTGAATACAGGCACAATCAATCCGATGTAAAACCAGGAGGTGTGGTATGTTCATAAAGACAAGGATAGGCCTTTATGCCGTTCTTATCCTGCTCTCGGCAATATTTATCTTTCCCCAGGCTGTTGAAGCCGGAAACAGGACATTCCCCTCAGGCTCATATGTGATTCCAATGGACTCATGCTGGCAGCCCAACAACGACCCTGCCGCTGTGCCCAATGCCGGGACCAATTGCGACACTGACAAGAATGACAAGTCCGTCTTCCAGGCTTACGGTATGGTCTATGCGATACTCGACAGGGGGGATGACCCGGATAACTGCATAAACAATGACGGCTCCACACCCTTCCAGAAGAAGGTCCTCGGGTATTGTAAACCCATAAAGGTCTACTGGATGATAGACAAGAACAAGACAACACCCCACGATCCGGACCTCATCATAAGCGGGGCAACCACACCGATCGCCGATGTCTATAACAGCCTTGCCATTACAACCACCGGTAGTGAAAACCCTGTCAATTATGTAGGCGGACCATTTGTGATTGATGCCAATGACATCACTCCACAGGAGATGCAGCTCTTCATGGACGCCTATCCAGAGGCAAAGATTCACAAGGTGAATGTTGAATTCTCCGGCAATGTCGACAAGATCCTGATCGGCAAGCCTCCGAAGGTCGCCGTTCTCAGCGAGGGGGCGGTTCAGGTCCTTCAGGACTATCTACGTGCCTCCGGTCTTTTCAGCTGGGAAAACTATGTCTTTGAACAGGTGAACGCCCGGGATGTCATAGCCGGCTGTCTTGAGGACCCCATACCTGCAACCTGTAAGGCAAGGAGACCCGATATAACCTCCACCTTCCAGTTGATGTGGGCACCCCACTGGATCGTGGAGAGTGGCTGGACCGATGGCAATCCGACACTTGCAGAACAGAATGAGGTGATCTCTGCCATCCGGACATTTCTTGAGAAAGGAAATGCAGGGTTCTATGAATGTGCCTCCATAGAAAGTCTTGAAGGTTCTCAGGACTCTAAAGGGCCAAGAGCAGGGAATGAGTATGACCAGCCAAACGATCCTTCCAATCCCAATGTGGGTGGTCTCCTTGTCGGTTCCAACGTCAACCCTCCCCGACTGGATGCCAACGGAGGATGCAGCGATACAAAGGGATGTAATGTAGCGATAAATGACCCTCTCGACAGCTACCTCAAGTTTGAGGACTCCCCCTTCTGGCTGATGCAGTGCGGCGGGTGGAATTATGAGGCAACGGGTGGACATGTCCACAACATGAGACCCAATGATACTACAGGCTTCTACTACCTCACTACCAAAAAAACCGACGATCCAAACACCTCAGTAGATGACCGTTACATCGGATCCCAGTTGAAGAGATTCATTCATGACGATTACGATGAAGTGGATTATGCGCCTTCTTCCCCTTATTATGTCTATGACTACCTTGTTGGCGGTAGGATAAACGGCTCTCCCACCCAGGGGTATGTGGTCTATTTCCCTGGCCATAAATACATAAAGTGCCAGAACTCTGGCACCTTTGACGTTCCCGAAAGGGTAGTGAACCTCCAGTTTGATACACCCCTCGATCCAAACTCCATCATCTCCCTGGAACTTATTCACCCATACTGCACACCAGGCTCCTGTCCTGTTGCATCCTTTGATATTGCTGCAGGTCACGGAACAACTAATGTCGACAGCTATGCCTATGTTGATATGGACTCCGCTGTTTATGATCCAGCCACTAACACCCTTCAGAATGTCATAATAGGAAACAAGACCGCTGGCAATCTCTCTGTTCTTGACCTCGTAACTACTTTTGATACGGACAGAAACGGTGCTCCTGTAAACCAGGGGCCACCACCAGTCCTTCTCACAAACATAGAGGATGTCACTGATCCGGCTACCCCCTTCAGCGTATGTACCCCCAATTCGCCAAGCCCGGCATCCTGCTCAGGAGCCGGAATCACCACAAATGATATTACCTTCAACTTCAGCGGCCCGGATCTTCTCGCAGATCCAACAGGCAGCATAGTAAGAATAGAGATTATACACGGCTCCTGTACCGAAGGCATTGACTGCCCGATGGTCGAGTATGATGTCTCAACAGGGACCCAGGTGAACTCCCGTCCGGATACAAGCAACAAGATATTCCTTGACGCAAGTACAGCCGTTTACTCCTATGACCCTGCAACACAGACAGGAGCACTCACAAATGTGAAACTGGGGAATATCGACGCCACCTGTAGTGATGTCACCATAACGGACATAGCCGTAGACTTTCCGGACAACACTGCAACAACACTCCTTACCTCCATCGACAACGCAACAACCGGAGGCAACATCTGCACTCCAAACACCTCGAGCCAGGC
>CAZITN010000041.1:21075-24189 GCA_964542175.1 uncultured Thermodesulfovibrio sp.
GTTCCAGATAGGCTATACATGTGACGACGGCTCCAGTTGCACAATCCCAGGTGGAGGCGGAGGCGGCGGAGGCGGTGTATCCTGGTCCTATGTACTGCCCTCAGGGCTCTCCTGCGGGGGGTTCAACTATGTACTCGGGCCGTTTACGAGCACCTGTGCCATTGACTGGAAGTCGTCAAACACCTGCGGTATCAAGTACGTCCTCAACACCCTGCTGGCACTGAGGTTCCAGCTTACTTCCAACGAGTTTACAAAGACCCAGCCGATCGTAAAGGATGAGGTGGTAGAGAAAGACGCATCGACTGGCGAGCCTACAGTAATCAAGAACGTGATCTACAAGGCCAGCTTCGACTACCCCATCTACCGTGGACACCTGAAGAAGATAGGAAGGCTTATCGACATACCCAATGGAACTGTTGGAAGCCCTGCAGTAATATGGGATGCCGCTGACCATATACCCGATGCCGGAGCAAGCATGTTCCCATCCGGGCCATCAAAGACCCTCTCGAACAGATATATCTTCACAAACCTGCCCGGCCTGACAACGACTGTCAATTTCGACCCGAACCATGCATCGACTCTGATGACCTATCTTGGCGAGCCGACTGCCGATGACGCCAAGGTGTTGATAAACACTGTAAGGGGAAGAAAGGATGCATCCAAAGCAGATGCACACGGAAGCAGTTGCGATTATACCCCCGATGGTATTCCTGACATAAACGGTTGTGGTGAAGACACCAAGAAACTCTGGGCGATCGAACATTCCACCCCTGCCCTCATGACCGACTCAAGACTGGTCGCCCCTGCTGACGAGGGCTCGACCACGACTGACGGTCATCGTGACATGGTCATATTCGCAGGTGCTGATGACGGGATGCTCCATGCCTTTCATGCCGGCTCATGGAACTCCGCGTCAGGCATTTATGACAACGGGACCGGCAGCGAGATCTGGGCCTTCATCCCTGGCTCGCTCCTCAGTTCTCTCAAGGATCAGCCGTTCCACCCTGACCCCACTGACTATACCACTTTTGAACCGGCTGTGAGTGTGGACGGCTCGCCCGCCCTTGGCGACTTCCTTGTCAAGAACGACGGTACCAACTGCAGCATAAGCACCGAGTACTGCTGGAGGACCTATCTTGTAGGAACCGCAGATGTGAGGAACTCCGCCAGTTCCACTGTACCCAATGGAGCAGGGGTCCTCTTTGCTCTCGATGTCACCAATCCCTATACACCAACGGTCCTCTGGGAAGGCCACTATGCTGACAAGACAGCAACCAAGTGTGAAGGAGACCAGAAGAACTGCAACATGGGCCAGTCCAAGGGTACAGCCATTGGGAGTGTCTTCGTTGGTGACAAGCTGAAGACCCTTGTATTTCTGACCTCAAACTGGATAGAGAAGAAGAAGCCCTCCAACTGGAATTATGACTGTACGGCAAACCCGACCGATCCTGCCTGTGTGGCCGGTGTCAGCGCCTATGCCATAGAACTGGTCTGCAAGGACAATTCCGGCAATGACTGTTCAGGAAATGTAGTATGGGAGACAAGGCTCCCCTATACAGGTGATGCCGTCAACATCACCGATGTCCCTGCCATACCTGCCCTCATGGACATTGATGACAACGGGACTGTGGACTATGTCGTCTTCGGTGACATGCAGGGGAGGCTCTGGGCGCTGAATGCTGTAACCGGTAAAAGCATCGCTGGCCAGGACAATTCGGGCCTTGAAAAGCCTGTATTCGAGGTCCCAGATGTGACCTGTGATGCAAACGGCTGTACCGCCGGGACAACGCCCCAGGGTGCCCAGGAGCCTATCGGAGCGGCTGTAAGTACCTCAAGCAACCTGGTGGTATTCGGTACCGGTGGGACGGACTTTGCATCCAACACCAAAAAATACCACGTCTTCGGTGTGAGGATTCTTACATCACCGGTAAACGGCAAATACGCCATAATCTATGAAGCAGTAGATCCAGGAACGAACAATCCGAGACAGTTCATCTATGAGACTGATCCTGGGGAGAAGATCTGGTCTAAACCTGTTATTTTCTCGAAATCCCGGGTAATGGTCGTTTCTGCAAAGGACTTCTACAGCCGGAAGAAAAAGACAGATGTCTCCCAGCTTCAGAGTACCGGCAGGATCGGCCTCCTGAACCTCAAGACAGCTGAATCCACTGTACTCCAGGGGAGCGGAGGTACTGAATGGGCAGAGGGTGGGTTTGTCGGCGGCATTGATGCTGACAGCAACCATGCCTATGTAATCTCTCTGCGGAGCGGGAGCAAGGGAGGTGCAGCTACCGGAGGAAATGCACCTTTTGAAGGGATATACGAAATAGGGAGCACCACGGCGGCATCCTTTGCACCCAATCCCAACAGGGACAACCCCTTTGATGTCCTCTGGTGGAGGAAGTTATGAACAGACGGGGAATGACCCTTGTAGAACTGCTCATCGTCCTGGCGATAGTGGGGATACTCCTGGGGCTTTCGGCCCCGCCCTTCTTCGACTGGGTGGGAGAGAGCCGGCTTGAAAACAGGGCGCTCCAGCTCTACAGTGATCTCAAGTGGGCCCAGTCCGTTGCACAGGAACAGGGAGAGGTGGGAATAAACAATCAGGTTACAGGCGGGGTCCTGACCGCCACCCCCCTTAAAAGACGTGTTTTCGTTGCCATCGAGACAGACGACGGTGGATACAGGATCTACCGGTGGCAGGATGAGAACGCTGACGGAGTATATAATCCCGGGGAATTCGATCCGGAATTCGAGAACACCGCTGATTCACCGATCAGGCAATACGCCAGCCTGACCCCTGCTGTCCCCGGAAGGCTCTCTCAGGTTGATGATGCTGCCTGTTCGTCAGGTACGACCAATTCCTCAGGAGCCTTCGTAAGTATCAACAACTGCCCCACTGTCAGCGGTGTCTTTGACGGCTCAGAAAGGTGTATCCGGTTCAACTCAAAGGGATTTTACGAAGGGGGAAACAATGCCGCCATCTACCTCAAAAGCGGTGAACACCAGTATGCCCTTGCCATAAATATCACAGGCACCATCCGTCTGTGTCAACTTGTGGAAGAGGACCTGGATGGAGACGGAGACAAATGGGACTGGAGGATAATAAAATAG
>CAZITN010000042.1:0-5604 GCA_964542175.1 uncultured Thermodesulfovibrio sp.
GCATGGTATTAATTATAGGTTTTTTGACCCGCAGATCCGGTCAAACAAATTCTCTCAGACGGGAGGAGAAATGGCACTTCTTACATTCAGAGGTGGTGTACACCCCCCTGACCATAAAGAACTTTCAGCCGGAGCGGAGATCCGGGAACTTCCTGCTCCCAAACTTCTCTATATTCCTCTGAGCCAGCATATCGGTGCACCCTGTAATGCTGTGGTTGAGGCAGGACAGGAGGTTAAGAGGGGTGAGTTGATAGGAGAGCCCACGGGATTTGTCTCATCCCCTGTGCATTCCTCGGTATCCGGAACGGTAAAGGAGATCACCACAATCGCAAACCCCATGGGGAGGACTGTTCCGACGGTAGTGATAGAGAATGACGGCAAGGATGAGTGGGCCCCTTTGAAGGATACTCCTGAGTACATGAGCCTCTCTCCGGAGGAGCTTAAGGAGAAGATAAAGGATGCCGGGATAGTCGGGATGGGAGGTGCCACCTTTCCCACCCATGTCAAGCTCTCCCCGCCCAAGGAAAAGCCCGTTGATGTGGTGATAATCAACGGAGCGGAGTGCGAGCCCTATCTTACGGCTGACCACAGGCTGATGGTCGAAAGGCCTGAAGATGTGATAGAAGGTCTGAAGATTCTGATGCGGGTCCTTGGCGTGAGTCAGGGTCATGTAGGGATCGAGAGCAACAAGCCCGATGCGATAGAGAAGATGAAGGCTGCAGCTTCAGGGGAGCCAGGTATTGAGGTGCACGCCCTGGAGGTCAAGTACCCGCAGGGTGCTGAAAAGATGCTGATAAAGGCGATCCTTGACAGGGATGTCCCTGCTGGAGGACTACCCATGGATGTAGGTGTAGTAGTCCAGAATGTTGGGACTGCCGTTGCGATATATGAGGCGTGCCGGTACGGAAAACCCCTCATCGAGCGGGTTGTGACCGTGACAGGAGAGGGAGTAAAGAACCCGTCAAACCTCCTCGCAAGGATCGGCACTCCCATAAGGGAACTGATAGAGGACTGCGGCGGACTGACGGACAGCCCGAAAAAGGTGATCCTCGGGGGGCCGATGATGGGATTCGCCACGTTCGACCTCGATCTGCCGGTTATGAAGGGGACATCGGGTGTGCTTGTACTCTCTGAGAGGGAATATGTGGATTCCGAGAAGTTCGGCCCATGTATCCGGTGCGGCCGGTGTATCGATGCCTGCCCGATGGGACTGATGCCATCGATGCTCAGCATCTTTGCCGAAAAGGGGCATTATGAGGATACGAAGGAATACAATATCTTTGATTGCTTTGAATGCGGAACCTGCACCTATGTCTGTCCTGCTAAAAGGCCTATTGTCCAGCTTATACGGCTTGCGAAATCAATGGTCAAACGATGATAAAAGGAGTATGAGTCATGGCTGTTGCTAAAAACGAACATGAACTTGTCGTAACAGTAAGCCCCCATATCCGGAGCGATGTGACTGTAAACAGGATAATGTGGACTGTCACCCTGAGCCTGCTCCCAGCATTTGTGATGGGTGTCTATTACTTCGGTCCGAGGGCGATCTATATAACCGCCCTCTGCATAGCGGGCTCCCTTTTCAGCGAGTGGCTTGTTGAGAAGATGACTGACAAGGATCTTACACTTGGTGACGGAAGCGCCTTTCTTACAGGTCTTCTCCTGGGGATGAACATGCCGGCGACCATACCTTTCTACATTCCACTGGTGAGTTCCTTTGTGGCCGTTGCCATAACCAAGCAGCTCTTCGGAGGGCTCGGATACAATATATTCAACCCGGCCCTGATAGGGAGGGCCTTCGCCCTTATCACATGGCCCAGGGCTATGACCAACTGGATGGAGCCGACGGCTGCCTTTGTAGGGCTTGATGCCAGGACCACCGCGACCCCCCTGGGGCTGTTGAAGGAAGAGGGGATGCACAAACTCCTCGAAGTCTTCGGAGACAAGATGAACCTTTATACACAGTTGCTTATCGGTCACAGGGCAGGCTCCCTTGGTGAGGTTTCTGCCATCGCCATAATAATCGGGGGACTCTTCCTGTTATACAAGAAATACATCTCCTGGCATATCCCTGTCTCCTTTCTTGCCACTGTGGCGGTCTTTGCCTGGATCTTCGGCGGGAAGGAGGGGTTTTTCACAGGAGACCCCGTAGTTCATCTCCTGAGTGGCGGACTGATGCTCGGTGCCTTTTTCATGGCCACCGATTATGTGACCTGCCCGTCCATCAGGCGGGGGCAGATAGTCTTTGGTATAGGGTGCGGACTGCTTACCATCCTGATAAGGCTGAAGGCAGGTTACCCTGAAGGTGTGATGTTTGCCATACTCCTGATGAACTGTTTCAGCCCCCTTATTGACAGGAGCATGAAGTCAAAGGTCTTTGGTGCCAGAAGGGAGGTAAAGAAGTGACATTCAAGGATATACTGAAAATCACATTCAACCTTGCGGTGCTTTATATAGCCGGCGGGCTCCTCCTCGCAGCGGTCTATGCAAAGACCTCACCCGTAATATTCAAGAAGAATGAACAGGAAAAGAGAGAGGCTCTCCAGAGAATGATGCCCGATGCCGATGATATATCAAAGCTGGGTGACTGGCATCCCCATGAGAAACATGCCGAGTACTATGTGGCAAAGAAGTGCGGGGAGGTAAAGGTCAGGACGGTTGAGGATGAAAAAACAGGGGAAAAAAGAGAAGAAAAGGAATGTATCAGTCCCGAGGTCATAGGTTATATAGTCCAGAGCTTTGGTAAAGGGTACTCAAGCTATATAAACATACTCTTTTCCGTGGATAACAACTTTGTTGTGAAGAAGATTGACATACTCCATCATGCCGAGACACCGGGCCTTGGTGATGAGATCGCTCTTGACTACTTCAAGAAGAGGCTCGAGGGTAAGGATCTGGATCACCTGAAGGTGGTAAAGACCGAGTCGAAGGAGTATGTGCAGGCCATTACCGGTGCGACGATTTCTTCAAGGGCTGTTACTGAGGACGGCGTAAAGAGAGGACTTGATTTCCTTATCAAGGCCCTTGAGAAAGGAGAAGTGAAACATGGATCATGAAGAAAAGATCAGCTATCTCCAACTGATAAAGAACGGCATATTCAAGGAAAATACTATTTTCCGGCTTGTTATCAGTCTCTGCCCTTCCATTGCGGTTACCAACAGCGTGAGGAACGGGTTTCTCCTCGGCGTGGCCGTCCTCTTTGTCCAGTCCATGGTGAATGCCACAGTGGCCCTCCTGAGAAATTTCATTCATCCGAGGATAAGGATACCCATATTCATGCTCATCATATCCGGTTGGGTGACCTTTGTTGACATGATAATGGCCGCCTATGCAAGGGCAGCCTACAAGGAGATAGGCCTCTATATCCAGATCATCGTGGCCTTTGCATCCATTCTCGCAAGGGCTGAAATGTTTGCAAGCAAGAACAGGGTCGTTCCTGCATTCTTTGACGGCCTCGGCTCCGGTCTTGGTTTTCTTGTAGCTCTTGTACTCATAAGCTTTTTCAGGGAACTCCTCGGGAAGGGCTCTGTTGCAGGGATCCCGATAGTTCATGCCAAGCCGATGCTGATAATGATACTGCCCACTGGCGGGTTTCTTGTGGTCGGACTGCTGATGGGATTCTTCAACTGGATAGACATGAGATTCTACGGCGGTAAGGGTGCCGGAGGCGCCGGAGGACACTGACAGGAGATTGCCTTTTGTCAGCCCTTAATGGGATAATAAACAAACAGATCGGTTTGTTTATTGTCAGATAGCTTAAAAGACTGGAGGATTTTATGGAGAAGGAATTCATAAAACTTTTTGAACTCTTCATAGCCGCCTCGGTAATAAACAATTTTGTCTTCACCCGTTTTCTGGGGCTCTGTATCTTCTTCGGTGTCTCGAAGAAGATGGAGACGGCTGTCGGGATGAGCATCACCTTCACATCCGTGATGGTGGTGGCTGCCGCACTGAGCTGGCTCGTCTTCTATTATATAATGGTCCCCCTCGAGATAACATTCCTGAAGATAATAATCTTCATCGGGATCGTTGCCGCCTTTGTGCAGGCCTCTGATACCATAATGAGAAAGGTAAGCCCCGGGCTTTACTACAAACTGGGCGTGTATCTTGCACTTATCTCCACCAACTGTATAATCATCGCCGTTCCCCTGATAAATACCGGTGAGAAGTACAATTTTCTCGAGAGTCTCTCCTTCGGGCTTGGTTCCGGAATCGGTTTTGCGATAGCCCTTACCGTGATGGCAAGTATCAGGGAGAAACTGGAACTTGCCGATGTCCCGAGACCCTTCAGGGGGATGCCGATAGCCTGGGTTACTACAGCGCTCATATCCCTTGCGTTTATGGGCTTTTCCGGTCTTATTACACTATAAAAGACCCTATGGGAGGTTCTGAAACATGATAGATTTAGGTTCCATACTTGACCTCTTCGGCTCGTTCAACCTGGCAGAGCTTATCAACCATATTCCCCTTCCCCATGTCGGTGTTGGAGGCGGTATCGAGGCGAAGGAGAGCGTTGATTTTCTCAGGACCATAGCATTCACTTTTGTATTCGTCCTTGGGGTGGGCGGGGTCTTCGGTCTCGGCCTTGCCTTTGCAGCAAAGAGGTTTTCCGTAAAGAGGGACCCCCGGATTGATCAGGTGAGAGAGCATCTTGCCGGTGCCCATTGCGGTGCCTGTGGCTATCCAGGCTGTGAACAATATGCAGAAGCAGTGGTCCAGAATGAGGATGTCCCACCGAACCTCTGTACCCCTGGAGGAGAGAAGTCGGCAAAGATGGTTGCTCTGATAACGGGAAAGGAGCCCATCAAGGCAGAGCCGCAGTTCTCAAGAATAATGTGTCAGGGTGACTGGTCGAAGTCGAAGAAGAGGTTCAAATATGAAGGGGTTCAGGACTGCAGGGCCGCCGTTCTGGCAGGCGGGGGAGACAAGTCCTGCATATACGGATGCCTGGGCTACGGGACCTGTGAGAAGGTCTGCCCCTTTGATGCGATACACATGAATGAAAACCACCTTCCCGTTGTTGATATGGGGAAATGTACGGGCTGCAGAAAGTGCGAGGCGGCCTGCCCAAAGAAGGTGATAGAAGTGCTTCCCGGGAGCAAGGCCGTGCTTGTTGCATGTCATTCACAGGACAGGGGGGCCGACACGAGGAAGAACTGCCAGATCGGCTGTATCGCCTGCGGGGCCTGTGTGAAGGTCTGCCCCTTTGATGCCCCGAGTATAAAGGATAATTACTCCGTTATAGACCTGGAGAAGTGCCGGGTCTGTGGACTCTGTGTCAGAAAGTGTCCGACAAAGGCTATCGTGGACCACATGCCCACAAGGCCGAAGGCGTTCATTATAGAGGAGAAATGCATCGGCTGTAATGCCTGCATGAAGGTCTGCCCTGTGAATGCAGCCTATGGCGAGCTCAAGAAGGTCCATACCATTGATCAGTCAAAGTGTATAGGATGCGGTATCTGTACGGCAAGGTGCCCGAAACAGGCGATTGACGGCACCTTCAATGCCAAAGAGGTCTTTGAAAAGGCCGAGGCCAAAAGGAAGGCGAAGGAGGCCCAGGCCGCCTGAGGCTGACCATATAATCCCAATAACAAAAGGGGCAGG
>CAZITN010000042.1:5704-23731 GCA_964542175.1 uncultured Thermodesulfovibrio sp.
AAAGGGGCAGGTGCAGGCGTTTCGTAACCCCATTTAATGCAATGGATATCAGATTATATTAACATTACACTATAACAGGCAGTACTGTTTCGGGCACAAATTAATGCGATTAGTTTTAATTACTCTGGGCTTAAACCTGTTAGGCTTAGTACCATGACTTTTACATCGTTGAACGGGACTAAAGGTATCGCTGAATTTGGTGCCCTCACCAGCACTGCCTGCAACCTGTCCTTTGGTGTTGTAATTAATTATGAGACAGTCGGGGTATTGCCGGAATGGGGATTACTCCCCGCCTCCACCTGGCCGTGAAGAAGATTTTTGGCAATCCCTTATGGAAATCGCTGAATCTGGATAGAGATAACTGACGGGAGGATAGAGAGCCCTATGAAGTGGAGTACGCTCATAGTATTGCTGATTCTTCCGGTAGCCCTCTCCTGTGCCCCGGTCATAAAGCGGGACCTGATGAGCCGGGCTATCGTAAATCCCTCTCTGAAGGCACTCCAGAAGGAACCGGACAGATACAGGGGCAGGCTCTTTGTCCTGGGCGGGAAGATCGTAAGAACACGGGTCACTGACGAGGGTTCCCTTGTAGAGGCGGTAGTTTTGCCCGTTGATGACTACGGGTACATAAGTGACTACCCCTATACTGGAGGAAGGTTCATAGCCAGGCTTAAGACCGAAGCTGGAATACTCGATCCCGCCATGTTCAGGGAAGACCTGGAGGTGACCGTTGCCGGTGTCTTCCGGGAACTCAGGGAAGGAAGGATTGATGAGGGCCGATATCTCTTCCCACTCTTTGATATCGAGGAGATTCACCTGTGGGAAGAGGCGGAACCCACCTATTACATAATCGAACCCTTCCCCGGCTGGTTCTATTATCCCTACCCCGCCTACCCCTATTACAGACGGGGATACCGCTGCCGGTCTCCCGGGTATCCCTGCTGGTAGGAGAAAAGTTGCCAGCTCAGAAATACTGGAGTATAATTGCAACGGTTGATGTCAGGACCACCGCCCGGGTATAGCCGATCCATAACTGCAGCCTCCTGAGCATGATCCCCGACCCCTTCCATGTGTAATACCAGACATAACAGGCGGAAAAAAGGAGGGTGAAGACAGGGAAGAGGTCCTGCATCTTCCAGTCCATGGAGAAAATCTCTGAATAAAGCCCCCGCTGGTCCCTGATGACTATCGCACCGATGCTCAGGATGAAGAGGATGAGCCCCCGATAAAGAGAGCCCACGATGAACTTCACATACTGTCTCAATTTCTCGTCTCTCATTCTTCACCTCCTGAGTCTGGTTCTCCCGGGAGCCGCCTGTTACCTATATTATCGGACAAAAGAGGAGATTCGTCAACATAAGACACAATCTCAAAGCAGAAGTACACAGAAAAATGATTTCCAATGCACAACCCCGTGAGGGATTCAGGGTTTTTTGGCGAAGGATTTAAGAAGAGACAAAGGAGCAAAAGCAGAGCCGCTGTAAGTGCCCTCTCTTTACCTGATCATTGTCATCGATAAACCTCTCAGGGTGAGTAGTGTTTATATTTTAACAGGAGCAGAAATCGAAGAAGACTTGAAATTCGGGTTAAAATTAATATAATTTTCAAAACGGGCTTTTTTCGGCAGGATGAGAGACTGCCATGAATCTTTCTATCATAAGGAGGCGTCTATGAAGAAGGATGAACTTGAAAAAAACTCAAGGCTTATGCGGCTGCAGCCGCAGGGGTGGTTGCGGTTGCTCCGGCAGGTACGATGCTTACTTCAACCCCGGTAGAGGCGGCTATCCACTACTTTCCCAACCAGAACCAAACTCTCAGTAGCAACAATACTGAAGTAGGTGTGGACATGGATGGAAACGGGACAGCAGATATCTATTTTACCCGGAGTGGAAGTACGGTGAGTCATGATAGTCGTACCTTTGGTTCGGTGATTCAACTTAGTGGCAGTGCTCCTGTGGTAGACCTTCCCACAAATTATGCTATCGGTCCGACAGTAGTAAATTACTCCTGGACCGGTGAAGACGGTACAGTATTTTCCTCAACGGGAGGGCCCTTCTTTGGCCAGGTAGGATGTATCGGTGTCAGGTTCAGGTACACAGGAATGGGTGGTTATTATTATGGCTGGATAAGGTTTGATGGAAGAAGTGCGCCGACCGCTGGAACTATTGTAGACTGGGCCTATGAAGATACGATAAATTCACCCATCAATGCAGGTGCAATCGGTGGTGGACAATCCGTAAGCTGCAGCCAGATTGAAGAGGCTTCTCCTGCCACCGTTCCGACCCTTAACCAGTGGGGGCTGCTGGCACTGATCGGGCTACTCGCAGGCGGTGGTGCCATGGCACTCAGAAAGCGTGAGGCAGGGGGTAGTCTATTTTGAGAAATAATAAATATTAACTGATCCACTGGGTCCCGCATATGTACTGGTAGGCACAGTCCGGACAGGCATTCTTCAGGTTCCGCGGGGGGCGGAAGGGTGTTGCGGGGTCTGTTATCTCCTCAAGTAGGCTCTTCAGGAGATCCCTGATCGTTTCAAGCCCGGAGCCGGGGTCAGCATCCCTGAAGGGGCGGACCTCCTCATCTGCCGTAAGGTTCCGCCTTCCCAGGAGGAGATAGAAGGCATCCATGTCTCCGGCCATCCCGTATTCCATGAAATAAAGCAGCATGTAGAGAGGGATCTGGAGGGAGCCTATACAGTCAGGCCAGGTCTCCCGCTCTGAGAGGGAGAGGTCACGGAGCTTGATCCTCAGGTGATTGTCAGTGGACGAAGTCTTCAGGTCGATGATCACCGGTCTTCCGTCCTTTTCAAGGTGAAGGTCGATCCTGCCATAAACACTGAATCCTTCAAAGGTGCCCTTCAATTCTTCTTCCACCCCCTTCAGGACAACCCGTCTCCCGGAGACAAAGCCGGGGAGATACTCCTGGAAGAACTGGATGACCTTTCCCTTAAGCTGTCTGTATAGAAGGTAGGCCCGTCCTTCAGGGGGATATCCATAGACCTTCCTGAATTCGTCCCTTATCACCCCCTCGATTGTCCCCCCTTCCGGCTTCCCGGGCTGAAACAGCCCTCCGGGAACCTTTCTGATAGCCCTTCCTATAATCCTGTGAACAAGACTCCCAAGGTCCTTCCTTTCAATCTCCGAAGAAGGTGCGGTTTTTTCCCTGAGATGGAGGATATCACTGTAAAAGAAGCGTAGAGGGCACTTAAGATACCGGTCAAGGGTTGTGGGGCTGAATGTAAGGAGTTTCAGGGTCTCCACTATTTCCCCTGTCTTCGGGATTTCTCCCGGCGGTGTGTTTATGAGGTTAAGACTGTACTGGAGTGGGATGATGTAGCTCCTGTACTCGACGGTGCCGTCCCTTTTCTGAAGCTCCCAGAGTATCCGTTCAATATACCGGGACCTCTCCTTTCTGGAGGATTCCTGGAAGAAGAGGTGAACCTCCCCGGCTCCCTTCATCAGAGTCTCAAGGTAATACCCGATCAGTGCCTCCCTATCCTGATATGTGGGAAGACCGAGGAACTTCCTTGCCGTGAAGGGGAGTATCGCCTCTTCCCTCGTTGTCCCGGGGACCAGATCCTCGTTCATATCCAGGATGATCAACCGTCTGAACCGGAGGTTTCTTGTCTCCAGCAGCCCCATCACCTGGAGCCCTGAGAGGGGGGTGCCCTCAAAGGGTGTCCTGTAGAGAGTGAGATACCGTCTGAAGAATGTAAAGTAGCTGGAGGTCCTTTCAAAGTCAAGAGTGCCAAGCCTGGATGACTTCATATCATCAAGGGCCTTCAGAAAGGTCTCTGCAAAGGGGTAGAAGTAGGGGTGAGCCGGGGCGGTGGACCTTCCGTAGATGAAATATATGATCTCCATGGCAGCCTGGGCAAGATCGCCGATGTTTTCAAATGCTGAGAATCTCCTTACGGTGGCTGAATGGACCTCCTTGATAAAACGGGATATCTCCTCTGCTGAGAGCTCCTTCTCTGTCTGGCCGGAGCGGTTTATCAGTCTCGCGGTCTCCCGGAGGAACGAATCGTTCTCTTCAATCTCTTTGAGACTTATGAAGGGGTTGGTCCTTTCACGCGAGAGGTGGGATTCAATCCCGTGGAAGATCATCCTTGAGATGCCAGCAAGATCTTCACGGGAGGCCAGGGCGGTGTTGTCTTCGTCCATGACGATGTTTTTTGTATAGGGGTGAAGGATGAACTTCAGGTAAGAGGGTATGTATAAGCGCTCCTCTCTACGGCCTGAATCAGGAGCAGAGAGAACCGTCTCCATCAGACAGGAGAAAAACCCGTAAAGGGGGGTCCTGACTATGGGATAGCCCATGGAGATATTGAAACGGCCCTTCTCAAGTCCCTGAAGGGACTGGTTGTAGAGGGGGAAAAGGCTCTCTGAAGATGGAAGCACTATGGCGGTATCCGTGGGATCATCTCCCTCGGGAGGGCACTCTGAAAGGAGTGAATTCAGTCCGAAGATCTCTCCGTGCAGGTCCGGGGCCTGGTAAAGCTTTACCTTCTCCGTAAGGGGCACCGGAGTTGCCGGAGGATCTTCAGAGAGCTCTGCATCCATTCCCAGTTCCTTAAGCCTTTCATCAAGGCCGGGGCCTGACTGGAAGATGAAGGATGCCCTTTCCCTGAAATACCTGAATATATCCCTTTCCGAACCTGTCAGGGCGTAAAACCCGGCAAAAACAACCTGTTGATTCAGGCCAGGTTCCCGGGATGGGAGTTTTTCTGAAACCTCCCTGTAACGGGTAGAGCGGGTTGAGAGCCCTTCCTGTCTGAGGGTCTCGTAGAAGGTCCGGTAGTATTCATGGAGCATCCCGAAAAATTCAGGTATCTTTGCCGAGCAATCAGGAAAGAGGTTCCCTGCCTCCTTCAGTCTCTCCGGGCTTACTTTCTCTATCATCAGTTCTTCAAAGTCACTGAAGATCCTGAAGCCGAGGGAGAGGAAATTGTCGAGCCTCTCAAAGGGGTCTCTCCCCCTGTCCCTCATCTCCCGGTAGAGTTTATGAAGGATCGCTATCGCATCAGGAGGGGTGAGTCTGGTATCCCTGATCTCCAGTGCACCCTCATAGAGCCAGTCGATGAAGTCATCCATTGAAAAGATCGAGGGCGGGCGGAAAGCGGAGACCTTCCTTTCTGCGAGGAACCGCCTCAGAAAGTGGGCGGGCCTTCTTCCGGGAAATACGATGATATTCCCTTCAAAGGGCACCTCACTCTGGAGGAGCCTCTTGCCGACAGCCTCTATCAGAGAGAACCCTTCGGGAATCTTTACTCTCATTACCTTTCTCTCACCACCCTGATTTCCGGGCCTTCAAGACCTGCTATTATCCCCGTTACCGGCCTTTTGTAAACATCCCGGAGTATCGCCATGTAGGTCTCAACCTGTCTCCTGTATCCTTCTTCTCTTTCGCCGCCAATATCACCGGTCTTGAAGTCAATCACCGCAACCCCTCCGGGGTCAATCACCACCCGGTCAGGCCGGTGGATGTTACCGTAGCGGTCGGTGAATTCCTGCTCCCTGAGAATCACCCTCCCCTCAAGGGGCTCGAACCAGGACCGGACAGACGAATAAGAGAGGAAACGGCCGAGGATACGGACAGCCTCATCTCTTGTCTCATCAGGAAGCCCGGGTATCCTCCGGGCAGCCTCCTCTATCGTCCTTTCAGGAAGGTCACCTGCATACTCTATCTCTGAAAGGATCTGATGAAAGAACTCCCCCCGTTTTTTCTCCTCCATTGAGAGGGATCGCTCCGGCGAAGGGGTAATCTCGATTCCCCTCTTTCCTGGAAGGAGCGGGAAGGGTTCCGGCCCGGTTTCGTCTTCAAGCATGGGAGGACTGGCAGGGCTTCCAGCGGTCTCTTCCCTGATTATGTCAAAAGGATATTTCTCTTTCTCCTTATTTTCCCGCACCCCGATTATGTGCATCTCCGTCTTTGCCCTTGTGAGTCCTACATAGAGGGTATTGAGGCTGTCAACGATATTCTTGTTAACCTCGGTATCGTAGAGTTCCTGGAGTTCAGGGTGGACCTCTTTCATCGTACCCTTTATCCGGAGGAGGTGGACTCCATCCTCCTTTGTATTAACGATGTAACCGAAGCCCCTGTTGAGCTTCTCTTCATAAAGGAGGAGTATGACCACAGGAAAGCCAAGACCCTTTGCCTTGTGAATCGTCATTACATTCACGGCATCCGTCCCTGAGGGGGCCTCGATTGACCAGACCGTCTCGTCTTCAGACTCCCTGAAAAATGCGATGAAGTCCCTCAGTCCCCCGCCACCGGCTGCCTCAAATTCCTTTACCACCTCCAGAAGCCTTGCGAGGACGGCCTCTTCATCCTTCATGGTCTCAAAGACCCCGAATACTGCATAGAGGTCGGTAAGAAGGTCATAGAGGGGGAGGTATCCTGTCAGCCGGTACAGCCTGGAGAAGAACCGGTTCCAGGTTTCGGGATAATGATCTCTGAACCTCCGGTAAAGGGGAGGGTCTTCCTTCACTGAGAGGATGAAATCTCTCAGCACTTCCGGGGCCAGCCTCCCGGCCGTGGCCTTCTGAAAGGTCCTGCTCAGGAGGAACTCCCCGAAAGAGAGGTCGTCAATGGGGGAGTCCAGAAAGCGGAGAAGGGCAAGGATCTCACCCGTTGTCTTCCGTTTTCTGATGTCAAGGGAACTGTGAGAGATGAAGGGGATATCCTTCTCGTTCAGCCATGACGATACCGTCTCAACAGTAAAGTTCCTGAGCGTCAGGATTGCGATATCCCGGTAACGGAATCCCCGGTTCCTGAGGGACCGGACAGTCTCAAGGAGCCTGGCCTTTTCAGGTGTGCCGGAGTCATCATTCTCAAGGATGGAGACCCGGAGATAGCCCTTTTCCTCTCTCTCAGAAGCAGGATGCTGCTCGAAATCCGTAAGACCGCTCAGCACTGCAGCCTCTCCATACCCTGCAGCAGGCACGGCCTCCCTGAATATCCTCTTTGCATAATCCACGATCACCCCGGCACTCCGGTAGTTCTCATGGAGTTCCCTGACGCTGAAGGGGGCGGAAGGGAAGCCCTCCAGTCCTTTTTCAAGGGATTTCATTATCTGGTAGTCTGCCTCCCTGAACCTGTATATCGCCTGCTTTGTATCACCAACCACAAAGAGGCTCCCCTTTTCAGAAAGGGAGTTTTCTATCAGGGGGTAGATCGTCCTCCACTGTACCGGAGAGGTATCCTGGAACTCGTCTATCAGGTAGTGGTGTATCCTCTCGCCAAGCCTGAAGTATATGTCAGGTATCTGGAACTCATCAAGGAGGGTTATTATCCGGCTGGCGAGGTCTTCTATGAAGACAGTGCCATGTTCATTTTTGAACTCCTGGAGCCGGGTCTCAAACCTCCTGAAGACCTCAAGATAGGGAGACAGAAAGGTGGAGGCATGAAGTAAGGTGTATTCCGAGACAATATCTCCCAGTTCCTCCCAGAGGGAGAGGATCCGGTCATGGTCTCCGGACCTGCTGTCTCCGGGTTTGATCTTTTTTACGGGCGGGGTCTTTGTGGAAAGCCCGATCAGGCAGGAGTAATCGCCCCTTTTGATCAGGGGGAGACGCCTCTGGTATGTGGACCGGCTGTTCATCTCAAGGCCTGAGTCATTCAGGACCTTTTCAATGACAAGGAAGATCTCCCTTGCCCTCTCCTCGAGAGCTCTCATTCCCGATGCCTCGGGAGGAGGCGCGAGGGGGAGCCCGAGGGCGTTCAGTTTTGTATGGAGACTGGTAATCTCTTCAAGGATGAACTCTCCGGGGTCCCAGATATAGGCGGTCCTGCTGCCTCTCGTCTCGAGAATTCTTTCAAGCACGCTTTCAAAAAGTCCGGCCTCGGGGCTTCCCGGACGGATGGGCGTAATAAAGAGGTTGAAGGCCTGCCGGATCACGGGAAGGGGCTGGAGTGTTATCTCAAAGTCCGGGGGGAGGCCGAGGTCATAGGCAGAGGCCCTGAATATGCCGGCGAGAAAACTGTCTATGGTCTTTACCTGGAGGTCAGTGTAATTCCGGAGGATCCGGGTTATGAGTTCTCCGGCCCTTTTCTTCAACCCCTCCCGTGATGGCTCGCCAGGAGGGGTGGTGATCTCAAGGAGTTCCTCTGGTGTATACCCCTCCTCAAGGACTGTCTCCTTCAGCCACCGGAGTATCCTCTCCTTCATCTCCTTTGCAGCGTTGTTTGAGAAGGTGATTGCCAGGACCTGGCGGAGGTTGTTATCGGGTACCTTGCCGGAGAGGAGAAACTGGACGAACCTCCTTGAGAGGGCATAGGTCTTCCCGGAACCTGCCGATGCCTTCAGAAGGAGGAAGTGGGGAAATTCGATTTCCCTGTCTTTCTGGAATATCCCCTGACTCATTGAGATATTTTACCCTATCAGGAGAGTAAGGGGGGAGATGAGGCCTGAATTGAGACTTTACCTTAACGTTGTATAAACATTAGGGCCGGCAGGGGAGGAAAACAGACTGAGCTGAGAAGACATCGTATATGCGTGGAAGCGTACAAGCGTATAAGTGTAAAAGCGCGGATGCGGGGATGAGGCTGATCTGGTTTATTTCGTTGATTTCGTTTTTCTTGTTTGTTTCGTTCTTTCCCGCATCCACGCTTAGACGCATTTACGCATATACGAAACATACCCATTACCCCTTTGCCCCCCTATGTACGGTATCTGAAAGAATCGCTCAATTTGGGTATAATAAACCTGGAAAAATAAAAAAACATAAAGATATGACAGACTTTTCCCGATAAGTCAAGTAACAGGAGAGTTCAGGAGGAAGGCAATGTCAATGAAGGAACATGAATACATCAGACAGACACTGGAACGCTACACCGGTTCTCCCCTTGAAGAGATCCGTGACCATATCCTTATAACCAACTTCAGGCAGTATATAGAAGCCTTCCGGGAGAGGGTTAAGGGGGAGTTCCACGAGGCGAACTTCAGCATCTGCAACGCCTCTGACCTGAACTGTACCATGATTGATTTCGGGATAGGCTCACCCCAGGCGGCACTCCTGATAAACTGCCTTGCCTATCTGGACAACCTTAAGTCCGTGGTGATGCTCGGTATGTGCGGGGGGATCGATGACATCCTGAATGTAGGGGACTTTGTGGTTCCCACTGCAGCCATCAGGGGTGAGGGGACGAGCAGGCACTACCTCCCCTCTGAGTTCCCCGCAATTCCTGCCTCATCCATCAACCTCTACTGCATCGGAGCGGTAAAGAAAAAGGGTTTCAGCCCGAAATGCGGGATTGTCTACACCACGGACCGGCGGCTCTGGGAATACGACGATGAGTTCGTCCGGTATCTGAGGCATAAACGGATCCTGGCTATAGAGATGGAACTTGCCACCCTCTTTACCGTGGCCTACCGGTACGAGGTTCCCATCGGTTCGGTTATGCTCGTCTCTGACATGCCCCTGAGGCACGGAGGGATTAAGGACCAGGAGTTACAGAAAAGGATATTCTCCGAATTCATGGAAAAACATCTCGACATAGGCCTGGATGTGGTGGAGAACCTCTCTTCCCACTGGGATGATGTTGAAAGAACCCTGGCCAGTGAGTGGTGACCTTCCTGTTTTGATGTTAATATCAGCAGCATTCTCTTCCTGAACCCCCCCATTTAAAGGCAGGCATCTCTCTGTGTAATGGAAGTGACAAATTATGTCTCAGGGCCTCCCATCCCTGGTTTAAATCTCTTGCATTTTCAGTATGTTAGCTTATTCAGAAGATGATTTTTATGGCATAGAAATTGCTTGCCCTGTTATAGGTAACAGAAAATCCGGGAGGTTTAACAGAAAAATGGAGAGAGTGAACGCCTCTGTGAGGAGATTTGTCCTCCTGTTAGCAGTCATTACAATCATGACCTTTCTTCCAACGGTTGCCCGCGCCTATCTCTGTCCTGAGGCAGTAGAGGAAGAGGTGGCCGCACTGATCAATACAGAGCGTGCAAACCAGGGTCTTCCACCCCTTGAGATTGATGTAAGGCTTGTAGAGGCAGCCAGGCTCCACAGCGAAGACATGGCAACCAACGACTTTTTCAGCCATACCGGCTCGGACGGCTCCTCTGCTGGAGAGAGGATTACCAGGGCCGGCTACATCTGGACCACCTATGCAGAAAATATCGCTGCCGGATATCAGACGGCAAGCGCCGCGGTCCAGGCCTGGATGCAGAGTCCCGGCCACAGGGCTAACATTCTCAGTCCCTCCGTTGATCATATAGGGGTGGGTTATGCCTATAACCCCAATTCATACTACGGCACATACTGGACGGCCGACTTCGGGGCATCCTCTTCCGCTCCCCTTACACCTGCTGACGCCTGCGTTTCATGCACGCCGGAGTACGCCGAGGTGGTTCCCGGATGGGTGAATTCCTATGCCACAGCCGGGAATAACCCTCCAGATGAAATCGTCAGTATCCGGGATAACTGCGGGAATGATCTTTCATACACAATAGAAACAGTAACGGGAACCTTCATCTGGTCACCCCTCCAGAATGATACGGGAACGGGCAGCCTGAATATATCCTTTGATGCCAGTTCTCTTTCTTCAGGCAACTACAATGGGAGCATAGAAATCCTTCCTGACGGTTTTCCGGCTGTCACTCTTCCGGTGAACCTCCTTGTATACGACCCGGGAGTCCTTGCCCTTCTGAGCCCCAACGGAGGTGATAGTATCCCCTCTGGAGGCAGCCATACCATCCAGTGGTCAGTGCCTCAGGGTGCGGTCAGCTTTGACCTTGAGTATTCCGTGAACGCTGGGAATACGTGGAGACCCCTGGCAGGCGGACTGACGGGGAGCAGTTATGACTGGGCTGTGCCGGTGGTGGCAGGGAACAAGCGGAAGGCTCTTGTGAGGGTGACGGCTTATGACGGAAACGGTTCTCCGGCAAGGTCGGATACATCGGATGCCTGGTTCAGGATAGAGGTGGTCAGTCTACGGTCTCCAGACGGTGGTGAGAGTTACAACCGGGGGGACCCTGTGACCATATACTGGGATACGAATGAAACGAAGACACCCATCACCAAGGTGGTGCTCAAGTATCATCAGGTGGGCGGTACAGGGTGGAACCTGATAACCGTGATAAATGGCAGCAATCCCGGCAGTTACATCTGGACAATTCCTGCGGGATTTACGCCCGGAGACTACCGCCTGAAGATAAACCTCTGGGACGGGAACAAGAACCGAAGGGGGGCTGACAAGAGTGATGGGGCGTTTCAGGTTCAATAGATATTAAGTTCCCAGAACATGTTCCTCCCATTCCAGGCATAAAGAGTGCTTCTTTCCATACCGCATTTTTGATTTTTTCTCCGTATTATGGTATAAATATAAAAAGTTTAATCCTGGGGGTTATCAATTTAATGTTAGGGACAAAAAGGGTATTTATACCAGCTCTCCTTTTTTTTCTGCTCTGTCTGCCAATCGATTCATCTTCCGAAAGCCCTGAATCTCTCCTGGGATTGAGCCTTGAGCGGATCAACAGTGGTGATTACACAGGTGCCCTGACCATCCTGGAAGATCTGGAGGGAACCCTTCCAAGGAGTTTTGAACTCCAGTACAACCTTGGCCTTGCCTATATGGGGCTTGAAAGGTACTCTGAAGCAGAGGGGGCATTCAGAAAGGCACTTATAATAGATCCGTCCGTGGAGGAAACCTATTTCCAGATCGGCCGGCTCTACTTCATGATGGGCCGGTGTGATGAAGCAGGAAGGTATCTTGATGAGTTCAGGCAGAGGGCTGATGACCGGCTTTTGAGAGAACTTGCCTTCGAGATGCAGAAACGGTGCAAGCGGGGTCGGCGCCCCTATTATCTTTCTGTTGAGATGGGTGGCCAGTATGACAGCAATGTGCTCCTTGAGCCCTCAAACCCGGTGATAAAATCAGACAAGAAGTCCGACTACAGGGCTTTTCTTTTCCTCCAGACCGGGGTTACACACCCTGTGACAGAGGCCCTTACCTTCTCCGCGGATTATGAACTTTACCAGAGCCTCCATAAGGCGATCCATGATTTAGACGTGAGAAGCCACAATCTCTCCCTCGGGATGGAGTACAGGATAAGCGGGTTTGTCTCTGCCGGAATTGATTATTCTCTCATTTACTCATCGGTAGGTGAGGAACTCTACAGCCGGTTTCACCGGTTTGGAGGAACAGTTGATATTAACTGGACAAAGGCCCTCAACCAGAGTGTGTACTACACCTATACCGATACCCGCTACTGGGACAGTCAGATATTCATCGGGAATGCCGGCAGATCGGGTGAAGAGCAGGTTGTGGGGACGACGGTGGCTTATTCTACTGGCTCCCTTGGAGGTGAAGTTGGTATCTACCGGAACTGGATCGGAGCTGATAAGGCGTACTGGGAGTATGATGGCTACGGACTCAACGGGCAGTTGAGCCTCATCCGGGGAAGGATTACGCTCCTTCTGGGAGCAGAGTATGAGGTGAATGACTACAGGAGTGATTTCCCGGGAACAGGACTGAAAAGAAAGGACAAGCGGCTGCGTTACAGCGGAGAACTTACATATGCCTTTAACAGACATCTTTCCCTGATTGTCGGAGATTCCTATACATTCAATGATTCCAGTCTGGATATATTTGAGTATGAAAGGAATGTTGTGAGTCTCATTCTGAAGGTGGATATACCATGAAGAAACTGAGTCTTATCATCGTGGCTGCCCTTTTGTTTACCTGGCCGGCACTATCCTTTGGAAAAGTCAGGGCGGGGAAGTTCCTTGCCGTTAAGAGGAAGGTCTATCTCCTCAGGGAGGGGGACCGGAAGGATGCCAGGCCCTCCATGCCCTTCCTTCTGATGGATGAGGTTGAGACCGGGGAGAAGTCCCGGGCAAAACTTCTCTTCAGGGATGACTCGGTTTACAGCCTTGGTGAGCGAAGCCGACTCTCTGTAAAAAAGTACTTGTATGACTCCGAAAGAGCCCGTTCAAATGCGGTGGTTACGCTTATAAAGGGGATGATGAAGGTCGGAGTGGGAAGATCAGACCTGGAGATACATACGCCCACCGCGGTTGTGGCTGCAAGGGGGACAAGCCTTCTCCTCTGGGTGGAAGGCGAGGGAGAGGAGGCCGTAACATATATACATGTTCTGGAAGGAGAGGTTTCGGTCAGGAATCTGTTTGATGGAATAAAGGGCGTAGTAATTCTGAGGAAGGGAAAGGGGGCGAAGGTTCCTTCAAGAAGGCCGCCATCTGAGATGAAGAGAGACCTGAAAGGAGATATCATCAAGATCAGGAGGGCAACGATTGTTCCCTTTATAGACAGGGACGGCTTGAAGAGGTTCGTCTTCCACTTAAGGGGAATTGAGAAGCTCCCTCTCAGAAAAAGGCTGATCAGAAGATACATCCGGAGGCGGATAATTGCTGAACAGCCCATCTCACAGGAACCAGCCGGGGCGTTCACGCCGGTGACCATAAACATTGAGTTTCCGGGGGTACAATGAAGGTGAAGTCGGCTGTTCTGGTTCTTGCCTTTCTGTCCATTCTGCTTATCAACTCCTGCGGCGGGGGATCAGATTCCGCTGGCAATGGAGGCTACACCGATGTGACCGTCTCCCTTGGGGCAAGGGAAGGGGCTTCCGGCCTGAGTGCCGCCTTTGTGCCTCCATCCGTAAGGTTTATTTTCCTTCGGGTATCGGGGCCTGAGATGGAAAAGATTGATCGTCTCTTTGATACATCCGGAAAGGATATACTCCAGGTAACGATCAGAGTCCCAAACGGAAAACTCAGGCACTTTGAGGTCTTCGCCCTTGATCAGGATAAGAATGTCAGATATCAGGGAGATGCCTACAGCAACCTTACAGGCCAGCCCGTCACTCTCACAATCACCATGGTCCCTGTAGAGGACCTCCCTCCGGTCTTTGACGGGTTACAGTATATCGAACTCCTCTCTCCATCATCAGTCATGCTTGGCTGGGACCCGGCTCTGGATGACTTTACACCGCCTGAAAAGATGAGATACCTCGTCTTCATCTCTGACACCCCTGGCGGGGAAGATTTCTTTACCCCCCTGACTGTCCTGACCGGTGTAACCACCTGCACTCTGGAGGGCCTCTCTCCAGGTCAGACCTACTATTTTATTGTGAGAGCGGTTGATGAGGCCGGTAAGAATGATGGGAACACCTTTGAAGTGGAAATTACCCTTCCAACCATAACAGATTCTACCCCGCCTGTCTTCGATGGGGTCCAGACTGCGGTGGCGGATTCGTGGAATCAGGTGAGTCTCACCTGGCAGGCTGCGGTGGATGACCAGACACCTCAGTCCGGAATAGTTTACAGGATATACCAGGCAATGAGTCCTGGAGGAGAAAATTTCACAACCCCGACCTATGTTAGCCCTGCTGGGGCAACGACCTACACGATCACCGGCCTGAGTGGAGGAACCACCTACTACTACGTGGTACGGGCGGTGGATGCCTCGGGGAACGAGGATACAAACAATGTCGAGGTTTCAGTTACAACACCGGTGGCACCGGATGTGATACCTCCGGTTTTTGGCGGGGTCCAGACTGCGGTGGCGGATTCGTGGAATCAGGTGAGTCTCACCTGGCAGGCTGCGGTGGATGACCAGACACCTCAGTCCGGAATAGTTTACAGGATATACCAGGCAATGAGTCCTGGAGGAGAAAATTTCACAACCCCGACCTATGTTAGCCCTGCTGGGGCAACGACCTACACGATCACCGGCCTGAGTGGAGGAACCACCTACTACTACGTGGTTCGGGCGGTAGATGCCTCGGGGAACGAGGATACAAACACCGTTGAAGTCTCGGTCACAACGCCACTTGCCGCCCTTTATGTAGATGTGAACAAGGGAAGTGACATCACAGGAGACGGCTCACAGGCAAACCCCTTCAGGACTGTCACCAAAGCGATGAGTGCCGTCCTGCCTGGCTGGACCGTTTATGTCGAGGCTGGTAGTTACAATGCTAACACCGGCGAGACCTTTCCCATTCAGATACCCCAGGGTGTCTCCATAATCTGTAACGGCCCTTCATATTCGACGGTGATTGAGGGAGGGACCGGAATCACCGTAACAGGAGGGCCCGGGAGTTCCATATATGGCTGTAAGATAACAGGAGACAGGGCGGTCACCGATGGAGGAAATGTGATGACGGTAAGCAACTGCTGGATAGATGGTGCAAGCACCTTTTATACCACTGGAGTGGAGGTAATGGCGGATTCTACAATAACCGGCTCGACAATCACCGGCTTTTATTCTGAAAATGTATGGGTCAGATCCGGCAATCCTGTGATCACGAACAACCGCATTGAAAACAGCGGGTTTGACGGGATTAAAATAGACAGCGGGAACCCTCTGGTCAACGGTAATACCTTCCTCAACAATGTCGATAACGGCGTAAAGGTCTCAGGCGGCAGCCCCTCGATAAACGGAAATACCTTCGACAGCAACAATAACGGCGTGAATGTCATTGGAGGAAGTCCGAATATAGCAAACAATACATTCAATGACAACTACTTCAGCGGGATCTCCGTCTCAGGGGGTATCCCCGTAATCTCAGGCAATACGATCACCGGTCTGAATACCATAGCATCGGCTGCGGGAATAAGGATTTTCCCGGGAGCAGGCTCCGGCGGATTGATTACAGGCAATACGATAGACAACCATTTTACCGGCATTGATATACAGGATGCCATTACTGTTCAGAACAATGATATAAACTCCAACCTGAACGGTATCTCCATAGGTATTACTGTTACAGGAGTGACCGTCCTGATCAACAGTGGTAACAGGATTTATAATAATAACCGTGGAGTCCGGGTTACAGCAGGCGATCCGGTAATCCAGGGTAATGCCATTTATTGCAACACGATATATGACTTCGGTGATGAAAGGACTGCCGGAACCCCTGTTGATGTTACAGGCAATACCTGGGACCATGACACCGGAACCGCCCCCTCCGGACCTACAATCGACCCTACTGGGCAATGTACGGTGCTCACCACGGGAGTTGATATCTGCTATGACAATGCACTTACCGTAGCACCAACCTATATCCCTTTTAATCCCGCCGTTACAGGAGGCTGTCTATAAAGGAAGTTAAGACTGGAAGGTCCGGAAAGGGGAGACATCTCGCCTTTAACCTGCTGCTTTTTCTTGGCCTTATCCTTCTTTTCCTGTATAACCCTCCCGTACTTTCAGATTTTGCCGGAGGGCTGTTATACGACCTTCACTTCAGGATCAGGCAGATCCTGAACCCCGTCAACCCTCCGGAGAAGATTCTGATTGTTGCCATCGACGAAAAAAGCCTCTCTGAATACGGAAGGTGGCCCTGGAGCAGGCTGCTCCAGGCTGAACTTATTCAGAAGGTCCTTGAAGGGGGGCCTGAAGCGGTTGGTGTCGATATCCTCTACCCGGAGCCGGAAACCCCTGAGGCAGACCGGCGGATTTCGGAAGTACTGGCCGATGGTGGTGGAAAGGTGATTCTTGCCCTTGGGTTTGATGTGGCAGGAAAACGGCGGTTTGAAGGTGAGGTAGATGAAAGGATTCTTGACGATGCAGTCAGCCGGATAAGTGCATACAGCCGTCTCAGAGCGCCGGAGGCCTGGCGGGCACTCATCCCGCCTGACCCGATCGGGAAGGTCGCCAGGTTCGGGCATGTCTATTCCCTCCCGGACAGGGATGGCGTCAGAAGGCGGGAATATCTCTACATTGGTTACGGGGGTGAGTATTTTCCTTCCCTTGCCCTGAAGATGGCAGCGGTGATTCAGGGCGAGGATATCACCATAATCGGGGGTGAGGGTGCCAGCCTGGGGGAAGAGGTAATACCTGCAGACAGGTTCGGCAGGATGCTTATCAACTATTACGGTCGTGAACGGACATTCAGATACATATCAGCAGCGGATCTGCTTTCAGGAAAGACAGGAAGCAAGATTTTCAGAAACAGTTATGTCCTGATAGGGACATCCGCTATCGCCACCTATGACCTTGTGGTGACACCCCTTTCTGCAAACATGCCCGGGGTGGAGAAGAATGCCACCGTGCTTGCCAACATGCTCAGGGGGGAGTACATAAAGCCGGTGCCCCGCCTGTTTTTGCTCCTCCTTCTTCTACTTTCCCTATCAATAGGTTGGCTGATAAGGCTGCTCCCGGCAGGGAGGGGGATCGCCCTTTTCTCAGGGTATCTCCTGTTGATAGTGATCATGAGTCTTTCTTCTTTTATTATCATGCGGATATATATTGACCTGCTCTACCCCCTCCTTGCACTGATAACAGGAGGCGGTTTCAATCTGGCGGTCATGCTCCTTGTGGTCGAGAGGCGGGGGAAGGAGATAAGGAGGATCTTTTCAAATTATGTCTCACCAAAGATTGTGGAGAGGCTCATTCAGGAACCGGAACGCCTCAGGCTTGGCGGGGAGAGACTTACCGTGACAGTGCTTTTTTCCGATATCCGGGGCTTTACGGAGATGTCAGAACAGGTCTCCCCGGAAAGGGTGGTATCCATCCTGAACAGGTATTTCAGCGTTGTAACGAAAGTAATTCTTGAATATGAAGGGACGATAGACAAGTTCGTTGGTGACGAGGTAATGGCCTTCTGGGGTGCTCCCCTGAGACAGGAATGTCATGCAGAACTCGCCCTCAGCGCTGCAATCGAGATGAAGAAGCGACTCGAGAATTTGTCAGAGGAGATATCCCGGAGCGGTGAGGGGATTTCCCTTGATGCCGGTATTGGCATAAGCACAGGTGAGGCGGTGGTGGGTAACATAGGGGTTGAGGGAAGGAAGATGGATTATACGGTAATAGGGGATTCCGTAAACCTCGGCGCCCGGCTTGAGGCACTCACAAGGGATTATGGCGGTGATATATTGATCTCTGAGAGGACCTTTCTCTCCCTTACGCCGGAGTATCTGGCGGGACTTGAAAAGATTGCAGAAGTGGAAGAACTCACTGGTGTGAGGGTGAAGGGAAAAACCGAGGCGGTCAGGGTCTACAGGGTGAGGATAACTCCCGGAAATCTCGATTGACTCCCTGTGAGCACAATGGCAGGAAGAT
>CAZITN010000043.1:0-17921 GCA_964542175.1 uncultured Thermodesulfovibrio sp.
GTTCTCAGGAGTCTTGCCCCACCCGATGGGTATCTATATTGCGGAGAGACGGGTGCAGGCCATTTCATAAAAATGGTGCATAACGGTATCGAGTATGCAATGATGGAGGCCTATGCAGAAGGTTTCGAACTCCTCAACTCATCCCCCTATGGCAATGGCGTGGATTATGGACGGCTTGCCCATCTCTGGAACAGGGGAAGCGTGATTCGGTCCTGGCTCCTTGAACTCCTTGAAGATGCCTTTTCAAAGGATCCGGGGCTTGAATCCATCAGGGGTTACGTCGAAGACTCCGGAGAGGGACGCTGGACTGTCAAGGAAGCGATAGACCTCGGAGTCCCCCTTGAGGCCATAACCTCAAGCCTCTTCAGGAGATTCCGTTCCAGAACTGAAGACTCATTCGGGGAGAGACTCCTGGCTGCCCTCCGGAATGAATTCGGGGGTCATCCTGTAAAAGAGAAAAAGAACTGAGACATTTCCTTAACGTTGCATAAACATGAGGTTCGGCAGGGTGAACAATATTATGTAACTGGAAAGATTATACTGCTACAAACTCCTCATAAGGCTGGCCTGTGGTTGGGAAAAATTGCAAATTGTCTGCTCAAGTTAGTAAAATGGGATTATTTCCCTGAGTTCAGTGTGTTCAATACGAAACAGACAAGGAGGCGTTATGGATTCACACCCGCTTATCAAACTGCTTAAATATGGCCAGAGCTTCTGGTATGACAATATCAGCAGGGAGATCATCGACTCTGGCGAGCTGAAAAGGATGGTGGATGAAGAGGGTCTGAGGGGTGTAACATCCAACCCGTCCATATTCCATAAGTCAATAAAGTCCACAAGTGCCTATGACGCCGAATTGAAAAGGCTTATCAAGGAAGATCCCTCACTCAGTAACAAGGACCTCTTTTTCAGGCTTGCCATACGGGACATAAGTGATGCCTGTGAAATCCTCCTGCCTGTCTATACCGAGAGCAACGGTGAAGACGGCTTTGTAAGCATCGAGGTTGATCCCCATCTTGCCTACGATACGGAGACGACAATAAAGGAAGCCATCTCCCTTGCAGAGGCCATTGATATGCCGAATCTCATGATAAAAGTGCCTGCTACAAAGGAAGGGCTCCCGGCGATAGAAGAACTGATTCACCTCGGAAAAAACATTAACGTAACTCTTCTCTTTGCTGTAAAGAGATATGAAGAGGTGATCAATGCCTATCTTTCCGGACTTGAGAAGCGGCTGGACGACGGAAAGCCCATTGACAGCGTGAATTCAGTGGCCAGTTTCTTCGTAAGCAGGGTTGACAGCATGGTGGACAGGCTCCTTGAGGAAAAGATCTCCACCGCAGGATCAGAGGATGAAAAGGCCGGCCTCCGGAGCCTGAAGGGAAAGACAGCTGTGGCAAATGCCCAGATCGCTTATCAATCATTCAAACGGCTCTTTGGCTCTGACAGATTTCTTAAACTCAGAAGGGAAGGGGCAAAACTCCAGAGGCTCCTTTTCGGGAGCACCAGCACAAAAAACCCCGAATACTCCGATATCCTCTATGTACAGGAACTGATCGGCCCGGGTACTGTTAACACAATGCCTGATGCCACGTGGAAGGCCTTCAAGGATCACGGCCGGCCCGGCAGGACAATTGACAGGGATCCCGATGGGGCAGTCCGGGTAATCAAAGCGGTAGGAAATACCGGCATTGACCTTGATCAGGTGACGACAGAACTTGAGACTGAAGGTGTAAGACTCTTTCAGGAATCCTTTGACTCGCTTATAGAACTGATTGGTGAGAAAAGAAAAGCCCTTTCAGGATGATGAAATTAACTGGCCCTGAAAAACTTCTGGGAGTCCTGCTTGGCATTATACTCATACTTATTTCAATCCCGGGCTGTGCCACCCTGGATGAAAGCAAGGAAAAAGAGGCTGAGAGCCATTACAAGATGGCCATCTCCCACTTGAAGGATGAAGAGTACCAGCCGGCATTCGTGGAACTCCAGAAGACCATCCGTCTTAACCCTAAGGACAAAAGGGCCTATTATGCCCTCGGGATAGTATATCACTACTTTGAAGACTACAAAAAATCAGCGGCCTCCCTTCAGAAGGCTATCTCCATTGATCCCAAGTACTCCTCTGCATACAACCTGCTGGGCCTCGTCTCCTTGAAGGAAGGAAAGTATGCTGAAGCTGTAGAATCTTTTAAAAAGGCCCTCCAGAACCCCCTTTATGAAAATCCGGAAAAGGCCTACGCAAATCTTGGAAAGGTCTATTACCGGATGGGCGAATTTAAGAAGGCCCTTTCTGCATACAAAAAGGCTGCAAAAAGGGCTCCTGACAACCCGGTACCCTATTATGGGATCGCTCTCTGCTACAATGCACTCGGGAGGTTCGGCGATGCATCTGATGCCATGAAAGAGGCCGTTAGACTTGATCCTGAGATAAGGGGTGATCCGACCAGGGCAGAAGAGATATTTACGAAGAAAAAACTCTCTGCCACTGAAGAGGCGGAAGAGCAGGACTATATAGATTTCCTTGACATCCTCCACTATTGATGAAACTATTGAATGAACCAGTGAGTACTGAAGATCTGATAGATGCCCTTCAGAGAGAGGCCCTCGGGGCAATGGAACGTGCCATGGCACCCTACTCGGGATTCCAGGTGGGAGCCGCAGTGTATACTGAAGACGGGAAGATATACACTGGTTGTAACATCGAAAACCCCTCTCTTACCCTCGTGGTATGTGCCGAGAGGGTGGCCCTATTCAATGCCCTCTCCGACGGCGCTACAGGAATAAAGGCGATAATGGTGGTGTCAGGTAGTGGCGATTATTGTTACCCCTGCGGCATCTGCCGCCAGTTCATAAACGAGTTTGCCCCGGACTCGGCGTTGTACATAGCAGGCCGTAAGGGCATAAAGAAATACACTGTTTCAGAATTACTCCCCCACCCCTTTGTGAGAAAGTGAGGATCAGATGCTTAAAGGCTTCCGCTTTTCAGTCACAACGGCAGGGATAAAATACCAGGGGAGGACCGACCTCGGCCTTATCCTATCCGAACTCCCTGCTACAGCCGCAGGTGTCTTCACAAGGAACAGGATCAAGGCAGCACCCGTCATCCTGAGCCGGAAACGGATAGCAAAGGGACGGGCAAGGGCGATAGTAGTAAACAGCGGAAATGCCAATGCCTGTACTGGAAAGAAGGGATTGAAGGATGCCGAAGTGGAAGGTCGAATACTCTCAGATATACTGGAAATCCCTGAAAATGAGATCCTCATTGCAAGCACCGGTGTTATAGGCATACCGCTTCCAATGGAGCGTCTGGAGACTGCATTGCCAGAACTTGCCAGAGGTACCGGAAAGGCATCGGTTTTGGACCTGGCAAGGGCGATCATGACCACTGATTCATTTCCCAAGGTAGCCGAAAGGAAAATCACCCTCAGGAAAAAGACCGTTACTATAACGGGCATTGCAAAGGGGGCCGGCATGATATCCCCGGACATGGCAACAATGCTCGCCTTCATACTCACAGACGCCGCCCTCACCCCGGAATATTCGAAGGCGGTCCTCCGGGAAGTCATAGACGAAACATTCAACTTGATAAGCGTAGATGGAGATACGAGTACGAATGATACCGTGATCCTCCTTGCCAATGGTATGGCCGGAAATACTCCCTTACACAGCTCATCTCCCCTTGAAAAGGCATTCCGAAAAGGACTCACATTCGTCTGCGAGGAACTTTCTAGAATGATAGTCAAGGATGGAGAAGGGGCAACCAAACTGATAACTATCCATCTGAAAGGAGCTAAAACACGCTCTGAAGCTGCAAGAGCAGCAAGGACAGTCGCCAACTCCATGCTCGTAAAGACCGCCCTCACCGGAACAGAGCCCAACTGGGGCAGGATAATAGCTGCCATTGGACGATCGGGCGTGCCGGTAAGGGAAGAAAGGATAACCATCTCGATAAACGGTATTGAACTCTTCAGAAAGGGTGCAGCCACTGCGAAGGAGCACCTCTTGAGGGATTCCCTCAAAGAAGATGAGATCTCCATAGGTATTTCCCTTGGGCGGGGGAGGCAGGCATGCCGGTTCTACACCTGCGATCTGACGGAAGAGTATGTCAGGATAAATGCGGAATACCTGACTTGAAAGGATAAGTGAGATGAACATACTTGGAAGGATGGAAAAACTCGGCCTCAGTCTTCCTGAGCCACCATCCCCGGCAGGTTCATACATCCCTGCTGTCATTACGGGAAATCTACTGTTCCTGAGTGGAATCCTCCCGGTCAGGGATGGAAACCTGACCATCAGGGGAAGGGTCGGCATGGATGTCACAGTCGAAGAGGCCGTTGCAGCCTCAAGGCAGGTAGTCCTGAACGCCCTTGCCGTTATTGAAAGGGAACGGGGACTTGAGAGTATCTCAAGGTGTATAAGGCTGAACGGTTATGTAGCATCGGCAAATGACTTTTATGAACAACCCCTTGTCATAAACGGGGCATCGGACCTGCTGTATGAAATATTTGGAGAAAGGGGGCGTCATACCAGGACCGCCATAGGTGTCCCTGTCCTTCCCCTTAACTCCCCTGTTGAGATAGATTTTATTTTTGAATTAGAGTGAACCGCTCATCGAGCCGTCCCCCATGCTGAGGGCGTAACCGGCGCTGAACAGAAACTCCTCACCCCTTTCAGAAAGCATCTCAACAAAGGACTCTACTACAAAGGGATCAAACTGGGTACCTGCACCGGTCCTGAGTTCCTCAATCACCTTTGAGTATGGAAAGGCCTTCCTGTAGGGCCGATCGGTAAGCATTGCGTCAAATGTATCCACAACGGCAAGGATTCGGGCCTTGAGGGATATCTCTTCACCTGCAAGTCCGTAGGGGTAACCCTTCCCGTCATACCGCTCATGGTGCTGCATGATAGTGGTCCTTACATCGTCCAGTTCATCAACAGGACCGAGTATCTCCTCCCCTATCAGGGGATGGGCCTTCACAAGGCTGTATTCGGTGCTCGTGAGGGCTGCTTCCTTGTTCAGTATCCCCGAATCTATGCCTATCTTGCCTATGTCATGAAGTATCGCAGCATGTTCAAGGATCTCGAGGTCATGAAAGTCAAGCCCTATATGCCTTCCAAGCTCTACCGCAAGATTTTTCACCCTCTCGGAATGACCCTTGGTGTAACGGTCGTTCGCCTCAAGGGCATTCACCAGGGACTGGATCGTAGCAAAGTAGTTGCTCTTTACCCTCTCGTAAAGCCAGGCATTCTCTATCGCAACCATGGCCTGGTTGGCAAGGGTTGAGAGGATCTCCAGTTCATCATCAGAAAAATATTCTCCGTTCAGCTTGTTCTGGACCACGATCGCACCGATCACCCTGTTCTTCAGTTTCAGGGGGACTGCCATTGTAGTCGGGGCAGAAGGACCATGACCATTACCTTTCAGAAGTGGTTTTCCCTTCTGGAGTATCTCTGCGTATATTGGCTTAAGCTCCAGTGTTATGTCCTCATGGTCCTCCATACCGCTTCCGTGCTGATATCTGATAGTGAGGGGATTTCTTTTCCTGTCATTCAGATGGATCGCACCCTCCTCCGCCTCAAGCATCTCTGCAGTGGTCTTTATTATAAGGCGGACCAGTTCCTTGGAATCAATGATAGTGCTCAGTACGCGTCCCACATCATTAATCGTTTTCAGCCTCTCAACCATGTTGCTCAGGCGGATATTCTTTGTCTTGATCTCCTTTGAGAGGGACATTATCGCCCTGTTGGCGGTCTCCACCTCTTTCACCTTGTACTGAAGCTGTTCATTCAAGTCTTCAAGCCGCTTCTTGTGCTCCAGTTCGGCCCTGACTCTTGAGAGTTCCCTCTCCTTCCTGATGTTCTTGTCATAGAGGTCCTTCAGGTGGGTTATCATTTTGTTGAAGGAAGAACCGATAATCCCCATCTCGTCATTGGAGTAGAAATCAACCCGTGCATCCCAGTTCCCCCTGTCAAGCTCCCGGATGGTACTCAGAAGCCGCCTCATCGGCCTTAAGACAAAGAGTGTAAGCAGAAAACTCAGAACGCCGGCGATTGCTATCACAGAGGCTATGTTCACGACAAAGAGAAACCTCTTCATGGAAAGGATGGTCGCCTTGTGACGGCTGAAGTCCATCCCCACTTCAATAATCCAGTTTATCTTCCTCGACGGATCATGACACCGGTGGCATTCCTTTCTGTTCTTTATCGGGAGGTAGTTGAAGACATACTTCCTGTCAAGCAGGAAGGGTCCTTTTTCCTTTTTTCCGTAGTTCAGATACTCCCTGGATTTTGAGCCTATCTCTCGGGCGACCTTGGACTTCAAGATTTTCCCATCTGGAGAGATTATCCTGAGAATGGAAAGCTCCTCATATTCACCGATATTCTTAAGGATTGTCTGGACATTCTCAGACATCCCCCTCTTCATTGCATCGGCTATGCTCTTCTCGATCACCCCGCTGATGACCTGTGCATCATCAAAGGTGCTCTCTACCAACTTCCCCTGCTGTACCTTTAGAACGATTATTGTGGTGATCCCGAGTGTGAAGAGGACGACGCAGGCAATTATGGCTATTATTTTTGTTTTAAGCACCATGCACAAATCTCCATTATCAAGTAAAAGCAATTTTCATGCCCATTTAGACCCCGTTCTGATTAGCAAATTCACCTCTTCAAACCTCAAACCATGACTTCATGTATGTGATTTCACCCAATCTGCTGAAATTCACTCAGTTTTCAGCCCCCCTACCTACACCTGGCGCCTCCTCGCTCTTGTGTATCTCAACCTTAACCTATAGTCTCCTCCCCTCCCCCCTCAGACGCTATCCCGACATCCATTGTTGTATAATACTTCACCATGGCACTTCCGGTAGTTGCGATAATAGGCCGTCCCAATGTGGGCAAATCCACCCTCTTTAACAGGATCACCCGGACAAGAACCTCCATTGTGGATGACCTTCCCGGTGTAACAAGGGACAGGCTTTACAGGGAGGCAGTATGGGAGGGAAAGAGGTTTCTCCTTGCCGATACGGGGGGGATCCATACTGGCCAGACCGATGAACTCCTCCGTCAGACAAGGGAGCAGGCCCTCTTTGCGGTCGAAGAAGCCGATATCGTGATCCTTCTGTTTGATGGTAAGGACGGGCTCACCCCACTGGACAGGGAGATAGTGGAGATAATCCGGAAATCGCCCAAAAAGGTCTTTCCGGTGGTCAACAAGATAGATGAAAAAAAACACGAGGCAAGGCAGTCAGATTTCTATTCCCTTGGACTTGACCCCCTGTATCCGGTCTCGGCAATCACAGGGTATGGCTATACTGAACTGATGGATGCCATCGGAGAGTTACTCCCCAGCCCGGAGGATGAAGATGCTGAGAAAGAGGGCCTCCCGGGAATCGCTGTTGTTGGAAAGCCTAATGTAGGAAAATCCACCCTCGTTAACGCCCTCTTAGGAAAGGAGAGGATGATCGTAAGCCCGGTGCCTGGAACCACCCGGGATAGTGTTGACAGTATCTGCAGGTACTATGGAAAGGAATATCTCATCATAGATACCGCAGGTCTCAGAAGGAGGTCACGCATTCACTACTCTGTAGAGAGGTTCTCTGTTCTGAGGGCCCTGAGGAGTATCGAGAGATCGGACATAAGCCTCTTGCTCATCGACTCCACAGAGGGGATTACCGAGCAGGATCAGAAGATTGCGAGCCTTATTGAAGGGAGAGGGAAAGGTGTAATAGTGATTTTCAACAAGTGGGACCTTACAGATGACCCTGAAAGAGACTATAAGCGGCTTATCCTCCAGTTTCAGAGAAAACTCCGGTTTATAGACTATGCCGGGATACTCACGGTCTCAGCCCTTAGCAGAAAGCGGGTAACCAAAGTCTTCCCCCTGATTGAGAGTATACTTAAGGAAAGAAAGAAACGAATCTCCACACCAGAATTGAACGAAATTGTAAAGGTGATCAACCCACACCTGCCAAGCCCCTCTGGCAGAAAGAGAAAGATCCTCTATCTTACCCAGACGGGGATTGAACCTCCCCGGTTCAGCATCTTTCTGAACAGTCTGAAGGGGATCAAACCTGAGCATCATCGTTTTATCGAACGGACGATCCGGGAAAGGTATGGCTTCAAGGGTACTCCCATCAGGATTAATCTCAGGGACCGATCTGGCCGATAATAATACTCGAAGGAGGGTTTATGAAGTATATCTGTTATATCGGGGTGCTTTTCCTCCTCTTCTCAGGGGTCTTCTTCTATACCCACTCCCCGAAGAAGCCTCCACCGGAAGAGGATATCGCCCTCAGGATCAATGACCGTGTGATCACCAGGGAGGAATTTGAGGAACTCAGGAAGAAGAGATATACCGGAGAGCTTACGGAAAAGGAACTGCTCAACTCCATTATTGAAAAGGAACTCCTGATACAGGAGGCAAAACGTCTCGGTATAGACCGGGAAGAACCCTTCAGGAGGTCCATCCAGAATTTCTATGAGCAGTCCCTGATAAAGATACTACTTGAGAGAAAATTAAGAACCTTTGATACGGCGGTGAAGCAGGAAGAGATAGAGGCATACAGAAAACTTGCCGGGAAACGTCTGAACCTCACCTTCATCACCGGAGCAACCCTTGAGGATTTCTCAAAGGGGAACCTGAAAAAAGAGAAAAAAGAAGTCGCCTTCACCGATCTCTCAAGACAGATCCAGTTTCTGCTCATAGGACTCAAAGAGGGTGAATCAAGTAAACCCGTCCTACTGGGGAGGAGGTATCTTTCCATCCGGATTGATTCACTGGCCGATCTGGAAAACCCGCCCGAGAGCCTCCCCTCTGATACTGTCAGAGAGATAATCAAGAGGGCCAGGAAGGAGATACTGCTATCCAGCTGGATAGGCAGACTTCGCGAATCGGCGGATATCCAGATCAGGGTCGGGAGCACCGGCAGGGAAGGAGGGCAATGATGAAAAGGCGCTGGAGAAGGAGAAACTACTTCATAAAGAAAGACCTTCAGGGAAGATACATCTTCAGCTTCTTCCTCTTTGTAACAATTGGAAGCATCCTCTTTGCCCTGATCCTGGGAATACTCTCTTCAGGCTCATTCACAATGGTCTATGAAAACCACAACCTGAGGATAGGAAAAACTCCGGTAATTCTCCTCAAGGATTTTGTCGAAGCACACTGGATTTTTCTGATAACAGGCGGGATAGGGGTCTTGATCATCTCCCTCTTCCTTACCCACAGGTTTGCAGGCCCTGTCTTCCGGTTTGAGAAGACCCTCCAGAACCTGATAGAAGGAAAACTGGACTTTTCGGTAAGACTCAGAAAGTATGACGATGCAAAGGAAATAGCAGAACTTTTCAATAGACTGATAGAAAGATTGAGCGATGATATCAGAAAACTCAGAGAGGTCTCTGAGGAGATGGAAGCCATGGCAAGAAGGCTGGAAGATGAGACTCCTTCAGAACTGACCCGTAAAGAGGTTGAGAAAATCAAAAGAGGTATCGAAAAGATCAACGTTATCCTGGAACGTTACACTCTTTCCGAAGATGACTGAACATGCACATGCCCGGATACCAAGCAAATCGTCGGCCGAAGAGGTGGAGCCCGGCGGCTGTACGGATCTGTCTCTGCCTGATCCTGTTCTGGATACTGAGTGCTGATCTGTACGGGGCGGGCCTTCTCGATTCCCGGTATACCACAATCCTTTACACCGACAGAAACCAGCTGGAGGCCTTCACTGAAGAGGTCTATCTTGGAAGCCTCTCCTATTTTCTCCGAAGACGCTCTTCCATAACCCTCCAGCAGGAGGTGGCAGACAAGGTGGACACAGTGGTGGAAAGGGTTATGGAAATCCTCGAGATGTTTCCAAAGGGGATGAAGTTCAAGATCGTCTTTCATGATAACAAAGAGGAGGTCAGGGAGGCTTACAGGAAGATATACGGGTTTTCGCCTGACTTCATTGCCTTTTACTCACCCAAGACCAGGACACTCCATCTCTCCCTTGAGGACATAAGCCTCCGCGTGCTGGCCCATGAGACCGCTCATGCGGTAATAGACCATTATTTCGGGATTGCACCACCCACCAAGGTCCATGAGGTACTCGCCCAGTATGTGGAAGAAAACATCGAGAAATGATCAAAGGGGACCACGCCCCAGGAGTTCTTCGAGCCTCTTTCGTAGAAATACGTTCTCAGGAGCCAGCAGGAGACCCTTTCTGTACTCCTCGATCGCCCTGTACTGGATACCCGCCTCCTCATAGAGTCTTCCAAGGCTTATCCTGAGTCCGGGATCTCCAGGGATCACCTTCACCGCCTCGTTCAAGAGTCTGATCGCCTTCTCCCTCTCTTTCCTCTTCAGGTAAAAACGGACAACCCTCTGATAGTAATAAGGCCGGGGGGTCTCCTGTAGTGGATAAAGGGAGAGTGCCATGATGTAGGCGGCTTCCGCCTCGGAGAACTTCCCCGTTGCCTCGAGGTATTCACCAAACCTGAAGATGGGAAAGAATTTCTCCGGAATTGCACTTCTGATCTCATCATCACCAAGCCCTCCAAGTATCATGAGAGAAAAAAGTTCTCCAGCCCTCTTCGGCTCCCTTTCCATCCCTTCCTTTATCAGCCGGACCCCCTCTTCCTTTCTCCCCTGAGCCAGGAGCCATGAAGCATACCTCTCAAGAAGTTCCAGCTTCTGTCTCTGGACCACGCTACCCCGCCTGAGGAGGGCCTCCCCCTTCCCCGATTCTCCAAGGCTCAGGAAAAGAGTTCCAAGACTCTGGAGGTATTCACCGTTTAAGGGATTCAGCCGGACCGCCTCAGTGATGTAAGGGATTGCACCTTCCAGGTCTCCCTCGTTAATGAAGGTCTGTCCAAGGGCATACCTGTACGAAGGCTCGAGGGGATCGGCCATCACCGCGGAGACGGCAAGCCTCCTGAGTTCAACACTTGAAACAGCCGCCTTGTCCTTTGATGGAAAGACCTTCTTGAACTGCCTGAACTTCACCTCTCCGATGACCGCTCCTGTCTTCACCAGAAGGAGGGCTGTTATGATTAGAGTAATACTGATTATAGCCGGAGAGTATTTCCTGACATGTCTTACCGGCAGTAATGACATCATTTCCCTCCGTCCGTGGAACCTGGTTGCAGAGGCAGATACCACAACCCCGAGGAGAAAGGCGAAATAAAGACCGTTTGCCCCTATATGGAGATTGAAATCAGTAATGCTGTGAAAGATTATTGCATAGACTCCGCTCAATGCACCTATGAAGAGGTATCTCGTCAAGGGATCTCTTCTTTGCAGATATCTCCCCCATGAATTCCTCAGGATAATAAAGATAAACCCTCCGAAGATCAGGAAGCCTCCAATCCCGCTCTCCAGGAGGAGTTCAAGGAAGTCGTTATGGGCGTGGGTGGCAATTTTGTCTCCACTGAACCCCTGATAAAGCGGATAAAGATGGATAAAACTTCCAAAACCTGAGCCGACAAGCCAGAAATCCCCTATCCCCTCCAGCATGTCCCGCCAAATCTGGAGCCTGAGTTCCGCTATCTCCCCCTCCTGTCCCCTTATCCTGCTGAACCTCTCAAATATCGGGTCCCAGCCAAACCAGCCCACTGCAAGGAGTATTACCAGAAAAAGGAGCATAATCAACAGCCCCCTCCTTCCCATCCCTTCCCCTATAAGTATCAGGAGACCAAAAATCATCATCGAGAGGGAGATGCTCACAATCCCGCCTCTTGAGAGGGAAAGAAATACAGAGACCGCTATGAGGATAGCGGAAAACCCGGTCAGCACATGGAGGTTCGTCCTCATCTGACTGAGAACCCCGGCCAGTCGTTCCCTGAACCTACCGTAAACCATTACCGGTCTGTAATAAAAAAAGAGAGCAACCACGAGGGGAAATATCATCTCCATCAGCCCTGCATAGTGGTTTCGGTTTACATAGGGACCGAAGGGTGTTCCCCCTTGTGTAAGGGGTCGGAGCCAGTAAATCCGACCGTTGAAAAGCAGGTGCTGGACTATGGAAAAAAGAGCAAGAATGGAGGCAAATACAACAAGAACCGCAAGGACCCTTCTGAAATTTTCACGACTGGCAAGGATCTGGACGGTAGAAAAATAGAAGGCTCCATAGGAGAGAAACCGGAGGAGTTCATGAAGCGTTCCCTTCAGAGAAAGGCTGAGTGGAATAAATCCAGGCAGCCCCGTTTCCCTGAGGGCCCCCGAATATATCTCGTATGCCTTCGGGGAGATGTAAGAGACCATAACTGCCGGAAGGGGTATCAACTGGAGAACCGGTATCATGAGAAAGCAGAGAAGCAGAAGGAGGCCGGGCGGACGGTAAAATCCCCTTTTTTCTCTTCTGTATTGCAGAAGGATAAGGAGACAGACGAGGAGCGAGCCAGCTTCCATCACCAGTTGCGACCAGTCCTCTACGGCACCAAAGGCGAGGGGTGAGAAGATAAGGATAAAAACATACAGACCGAATATCAGTTTTTCAACCAAGCGGTTCCCCCGTCAGGACCCTCGCAGGATTCTCAGAGACCAGCCTTTCCGCTACATCCTCCCCTACGATCTTTCGTGCCGCCTCAACCGCTTTCTCGAACAGGGGAGGCCGCCCTCTGACAGAATGGGCATCAGTGGCCATCAGATCAACAACCCCCCTCTTCAGTAGATAGGAAGCGCAGGCCCTCGCCTCCTCCCCGAACTCTCCCGTCAGGCTCGATGCGGTGATCTGAAGATACATGCCATCGGACAAAAGAGCTACGAAAGCATCCGGGTCCCTTATCACGGTGGGGTTTCTCTCAGGATGGGTGAGGATCGGTGTCAACCCGACAGTCATGATGGAAAAGAGCCTTTCTCTGACTCTTGATGAAGTAATATGTGAATAGGGAAATTCGATCAGGAGATAGTCTGTCCCGTTAAGGGTATAAAAACGCATCAGTTCCGTCGATAGCTGGGCCGAGACATCTGCACCATAGAGGATCTTGACAGGAATACTCCTCTCTATCAGGGCCTCCCTCAGAATCTGGCCCCTCTCTTTAATCAGTTCCGGAGGAAAGATCTTTTCTCTGATATGGGGAGTTGCAACTATGCTTCCTATTCCTTCACTCCAGGCTATTTCCGCCATTCTTATGGATTCATCGAGGGTCTCGGGGCCGTCATCAAGCCCTGGAAGGATGTGGCAATGAAGATCTACCCTCCTTGATCCGGTTCTTGCATTCATCAGGCGTTACCCGCGGAGTTCTCCTTACAGTTGTAATTTGTTTCCCAGAGGCAGGGTGTGTACAATCTCGGAACCTTCCCTGCCTGTGCCATTATTCGGGGTGGGGTCTGAAACCATGCCGGATGGCCTGTGAGGGCATTGCCCACCGCCTGGTTATGTAACGTTAAGGTTCTCCTCGTCTTCATCGGTATAGTAGTACTGGTGGTAACGATAGTAATAATAATCCCTCTTCTTCAGGTCAAGGGCATTAATTATCATCCCCTTCACATCGGCCTTCAGGTCCTGGAGAGATTTGAGACATCTTCGAGCCTCCTCATAGGTCGTCTTGGCGGCTCGCACCACCAGGATGGTCCCCTCCGTCAGGCTCCCTAGTATGAGGCCATCGGCAACAGATAGAATGGGCGAGGAATCGAGTATCATAATATCGTATTTATCCGTGAGTCTCATGATCAGGTCCTTCATCCTCTGGGAACTCAGCAGTTCCGCAGGGTTTGGAGGTACCGGCCCCGCAGTGATAACACGCAGGTTTGAAAGAGGGCCTTCCTGGATTATATCCATATCAGAGGCCCCTGCAAGGTAGGTGCTCAGTCCCTTCCCGTTCTGGAGGCAGAATACCTTGTGGACTCTCGGCTTCCTGAGGTCTGCATCAACGATTATTACCGAGTATTCAGACTGGGCAAGAGAGATGGCAAGGTTTGTAGCCGTCACGGTCTTTCCATCCTCAGGCCCCACACTCGTTACAAGAAGGGATCTGGGTGGGTGATCGGGCGATGAGAGGATAATCCCCGTTCTTATCGCCCTGTATTCTTCGGCAAGAGTTGACTTCGGCTCTCTCAGGCAGATTGTTTCGATCGACGATTCCTTATCACTCCATAAGGAGACAATCCCAAGAACGGGGATGTCAAGTCTGTTTTCAACATCCTCAGGGGATTTTATAGTGTTGTCCAGATATTCAACAAAGAAGGCAAGCCCCACCCCCCCAAAGAGTCCCACTATTATCCCCAGGAGTATGTTCAGCATCTTCCTCGGCTTGAATGGAGCCTTGGGTGTTTCGGCCTTCTCAACAATCCAGACATTAACAGCCTTGATCTGCTCTGTAACACTCGCCTCCTTGATCTTTCTCACCAGGGCATCATAGAGCTGCTTGTTCGAATCCACCTCCCTCTTCAGAACCTCATACTGGATGAACTTCTCGTTCAGGTTCAGTGCCTCATCCTTGGTCCTTTTGAGGAGACTTCGCAGGCTCTCCTCCTTTGACCTGGCAAGATCATATTCGTTCCTGATGGAACTTATTACCCTCCTTATCTCTTCAAGCCTCTTCTTCCTGAGTACATTCAGATCATCGACCGCCTTTATCATCTTGGGGTGCTTCCGACCGTACTTTTTCGAGAGTTCCATAATCTTCTGCTCCGCCTTCAGGATCTGGTCCCTGATAGACTGGAGGGATGGATCTTCAGAAATGGCAGGTATGGTCTCTGCATCCTTCAGGTCCTTCCTCAGGCTTTTGATCTTCAGGTAGAGGTCCTCCAGTTCTTTCCTTCTGGTTTCGGCTTTCACCAGTTCTGAACTGAGTTCTGTAAGCTTCTGGGGGATCACGGCCACCCTGTTCTCCATCGTTACAATATCGTTGGCCCGCATATATTCTTGGAGCGCCCTTTCAGATTTTTCAAGCTTTTTTCTCTCCTCCTCAGCCTTTTTTGTCATCCATTCAAGGGTATGCCTGGTTGCACTCATCTTCATCTCAAGAACCTGATCTATATATGCCTGGGCAACCGTATTGGCAACGAGGGATGCAAACTCAGGGTTGGGAGATGTGAAACTTATATTGACTATCCGGCTGTTCTTCAGGGGTGTTACATTTATCCCCCCGCTTATCATGGAGGCAAGCTGCTCTTCTCTCTCTTCAGGACTTACCTCCTCTCGTTCCGCCTTTTCCCTATCATCGGACTGCCCCCCTGCAATCTTCGTTATCACCCCTGCGAGATCCCGGAACCAGCCGATTATTCCGGTTATGGGAGAGTCCCCTTCCTTCTCCGCGAGCCACTGATTCGGCCGGGAACCAAGTTTGAGTTTCTCCACCACCTTTCTTGCAACAGATCGGCTCTTTATCAACTGGTACTGCGTCTCATAGAACTCCGGATCATAGGGGATGTAATAGTAATTTCTCATCAGGTCTGCAGGAGGACCTTTCTCTATCAGCACCTTGGTTGTAGCCTTATAAATGGGGGTAGAGGAGAGCGTTCCTATCAGAACGATGATAAAGACCAGGATGAATACGGTGTAGACGGTATAGCGCCTCTTGTCTATAACCTTCAGGTAGTCCCTTAAATGAATCTCTCTTTCTTCCATATTCAGAAAAAGCTCTCTGGCACCACTATAATATCGTCAGGGTAAACAGGCTCGTCCATCCCCACTTTCTCAATGACCTCCTCACGGCCTCCGCTCTTCCTGATTATCTTTACCCTTGTCGTGGATGCTTTATCAGTGAACCCCCCAGCCATTGTTATCGCCTTCAGGACGGTCGTCCCCTCCTCATACCGGTAAGCATCTGGTTTTTTCACCTCACCTGTAACATAAAACAGCCCAGCCTTTGTAACATATATGCTGTCACCATCCATTATCAGTATATTCTGACTCATCTCTCCCTCCCGGATAAGCCGCTTCAGGTCAATCCTGATCACCTTGTCCCCATTGGCCTTTCTTTTCAGGGTTGCGATATCTCCGGCATCGTCGGTAAGCCCCCCTGCCTTGGATAGAAGTTCCAGAAATGTGGTTGTCCCCCTCAACTCATAGAGTCCCGGATTGTTCACCTCACCCATGATGGTGACCTTCTTTGAACGGAATTCCTTTATGAAGACACTCACCTGGGGATCAACAATATAACCGTCTGCAAGGAGGCGGGCTATCTCCTGTGCAACCTGGTTTACAGTAAGCCCCCCGACCTTAACCTGACCAATCAGGGGAAACTGGATGGTCCCCTCACCCCCGACTCTGACTGTCACGGTCAGGTCAGGATGGTCGTAGACCGAGACCTCCAGGAGGTCCCCTTCGCCTACTATGTAATCCTGTGAAAGAGAGATTCCCTCCAAGATAAGCAGAAATGCAAAGACAAGGGAAAAAAGTCTTTTCATTCTGATTTCAAGCCTCCGGCCGGTCCTTCCCGACCAATTCGTTCTGCGCCCCAAGTGAAGAGATGTCATTAAATTTTCTTGAACTTCAGTAGTTTACCATATTATTACAGGTTGTTACAATAGTGGCAATCAAGATATTCCCAAGTATCAAGACCATCATTCCAGTCCTTCTCTATGGGGGAGAAATTTCTCAGCCTTATTGCATTTGGAATTTTCAAAATGCTAAACTTACAGATTGAGGAACTTGATAATAATCTGAAAAAGGAGGCATCATCATGAAGTTCAGAACAATAATTGCTGTAGCCATTGCCGGCACGCTTCTCGCGTTTGCTGCTTGCAAGAAGAAGGAAGAGACGCCGCCACAGGTACAGAGTCCTGCCCCAACGCCAGGCATAATGATGCCCAAGGGAGAGACAAAAATAGTGGTTCCCGACACGGTAAAGGGGCAGTGGGACTCGGTAAAGATAGAGATTCTGAACAAGGAGACCAACAAGAAGGAAACGGTTTCCATAAAACTCAACTCTGAATACACCATCCCAGGCTCTCAGATCAAACTGCAGGTAGGTGATTTTCTTCCCGACTTCAGGATGGACGGACTGACAATAACCTCGGCATCCAACAAGCCCCAGAACCCCGCCGTCCATGTGACAGTAATAGAAGGAGACAAGGAGATATTCAAGGGGTGGCTGTATTCGAAATTCCCCTCGATTCATCCGTTTCAGCATCCCAAGTACGGCCTCACCCTGATAGAGGGAACCAAGAAGAAGGGCTAAAACCACTAAAAGAACGCCACGGTTCTGCATTCAGACCGCGGCGTTCTTTTCTAATTCTACGATCTACAATTCCACGATTTGGAGTCTCAGGTTATTCTTATTGCCTACTTCCCTCTTGCCGGTATCTGATAAACACAGGCAGGCGCCCCCTGGGAAATGCAATCCGTCCTGACAACCCCCTTGCCGAAGAGTTCCCTGTACATCTCGAGTTCGAAACGGCAGCTCTCTGGATATCTCCTGGAAACAGTAGCAATAGGACAGTTATACTGCTTGAGGCAGAACATCCTGCCCTTTTCCTCAAGTTCAACCAGATATCCGTCTTCTGAAAGGATGTCGCTGAACCGTCTGATTTTTCTGGAAAGACCGTTCAGATTTCCCAGCCTGCTCTTCCTGTCTTCAAGGAGTTTTCTGTTCCTCCACCTGAAGATATCCTCGATCTTCTTTCTTCCATCCCTGGACTCAATTTCTTCGAGGAGGTCCAGGAGAAAAGACTGATAATCAGTCGGGAAAAGGCCTTGCGCCTCTTCAGTCAACCTGTATACATAGCCGGGCCTTCCTACCCCTTTCCGTTCTGTTTCATACCTGACGAGCCCCTTCCCTTCCAGGGAAAGAAGGTGTTGCCGCACACCCATGGAAGTGATTCCAAGGGCCCTGCTTAGCTGATCAATACTCATCCCCCCGTGTTTCTTCAGCAGTGTGATTATTGACCTTCTCGTTGGATTTTCCTCACTCACTCTCTTCATAGGGAAAAAGATAACATATTGAAAGTTATAACATCAAGAAAATTTCATTTTTTACTTTATTTATCATTATATCTC
>CAZITN010000043.1:18021-23370 GCA_964542175.1 uncultured Thermodesulfovibrio sp.
GAAAGTTATAACATCAAGAAAATTTCATTTTTTACTTTATTTATCATTATATCTCATAAAAATAGACCTGCCTGATTCCTGGATAGCCGATGGCAGCAAGCCTCAGTCTGAGAGTCATGAAAAGTGAAAGTGAATAACTGGAGCTATGTTTTAAAGGCTGGCTGTAATTTTCAGGCGCTCTTGATCAGGATCGATACCGTCTGCCTGGAGAAGAGTTTGAAGATAAATCTGGCAGGCACCCTCCCTCCAGAAAAGGGCATCTGCCGGGAAACCGGATCAACGCCCCCTCAGGTAAGGCCTTGATCCCTCTGTGGAGCTGCCACTCCCACCCCCCTCGGGAGATTTTCTGTTGAAGCTTCCCTTTTCCTGAAAAATTCACACTCCTCAAACAGCCCGCCGCAGTAGTGTATGACCGACTCCACAGTCTGACTGTTCAGGTTCATGCAATAACAGTCACTATCAGGGTCATCCAGATATGGACACATCCTCATCACCATTCTACTTTAATTTTAATCAAATATCACGTTTAATTATTCAAATATCATGCCAGTTGTAAAGAAATCATATACCTCGTTACTTATTTCAAAACAATGCAGTCCGGCGCCTGGGAAAAGATATTTACAAGCCCTTGAATCATAAAGATAATCCCGATTCAGCCCCGTTCATGTTAAGGAAATCTTGAATGTGACAGAAATTGAGAGATGCTATCAATTAGGGGGGATATGAATGTGACATGACACATATGTGTGACATCACAGAACCGTGTCAAGTCACACAATTACAGGGAAAAGGATGGTTATGTTTGTATACTCCCCCTCGGAACTTTCTATTTCAAGTCTGCCTTCATGTTCGAGAATTATACCATGGGATATACTCAGCCCGAGACCGGTTCCAACGCCTGCCGGCTTTGTTGTATAGAAGGGCTCGATAACCCTCTCGATCCTCTCTGCGGGGATGCCTACACCGTTGTCAAAAAACTGCACCTTCAGGTATTTTCTTTCTCCCAGATTTTCAACGGAAGCAGAAACCCTTATCACCTTACCGGCCTGGGGACTTGTGAATTTCCTGTTCAGGGCATATCTTGCATTACTCAGCAGATTAAGAAAGACCTGCATCAATTGCTGGGCGTTTCCCCTGATCAGTGGAAGCCCCTCCGGGATATCCACCTTGAGAATGATCCCATCCTTCCTAATCTGGGCACCATAGAGATTCAATGCCTCGGCAAGCACATTCCCTATATCTGTCTCTTGCATTTCTCCTGCCTGGTGTCTTGCAAAGGAGAGGAGGCTCTTGACGATCTTTGAGACCCGTTCCCCCTCCCTTACAATCCGCTCCCCCAGGTCATGGAGGGCGCTCCCCTTCTCAGAATCCATCATGATCATCTCGCCGAAATTTATTATGCCATTGATGGGATTGTTTATCTCATGGGCAACACCTGCGGATAGCTCCCCCAGCGAAGCCAAATGGCTTGCCCTTATTGCATCGTTCTGGAGTTTCACCTTGTCCGTTATGTCAAGAATGACACCATCGATATACATGGGTGATCCGTCGGGGTCATAGACAGGCCTGCCCCGTTCCAGTAGGTGTCTGATCTCCCCGTTCTTGTGTCTTAGTCGGTATTCCACCTCAAAGGGAACCTTTCTTCTGATGGCACTCCTGACTGTTTGAGTCACCCGCTTCCTGTCCTCCGGAAGTATAAGGGGATCTATCATGCAGATCTCCCCTCTTCTCAGTTCGGCCTCGGTAAAACCGGTTATGGCTTCGAGCTGGTCATTAAAAAACATCATTCCAGCCTCCTTACCGAGATTGACACGGTAAACAATACCTGGCAGGTTCCTCGCCAGGGTTCTGTAGGCCGACTCCCTCTCCCGGAGCATCTCCTCAACCCTCCGCCGCTCCTCGATCTCCTTCTGGAGCATCTCCTCCCTCTTTCTTATGGCAACGATCATCTTGTTGAAACCATCCACAAGTGCACCCACCTCGTCAGAGCTTTCCCTCTGGATCAGCTCCCTGTATTCACCTGTCTCGGTAATCCTCCTCATTACAGAAGTAAGCCGGGTGATTGGTTCAGTAACTATCCTGTGGAGAAGTCCGGAAAGAATATAGGAAAGTCCCACGGCAAGGAGGAGAATAAAGAACTTGAAGAGGCTGTTCCAGGAAAGCCTCAGATAAAGCCAGTTCAGATCAGAAACCATGAAAAGTCTGCCCAGCGTATTGTCCCCGTCCACTACTGGCTCGGTTATACATAAGTATCCCTTCTTGAAAACAAATCCGTTCTCAGAAGACATTGGCAGAAAAGGCAGATCATCAATCCCTTCTCTCCTGTACTCGGCAAAGACTTCTCCCTCCGGGAGATATAGAACGGCCCTCACGATGACGGGGTTCATTTCAAGAGAAGAGAGGACCTTGCCGGCAGATTCAGCGTCACTAAAAAGGACAGCCGCCACCAGATTATCCGCTATAACCCTGGCGAACACCGAGAGATTCTCGCCAGCCTCCCTTTTCGCTGAATCCCAGTCATTGAGGCTGCTCAGAATGACGATCATAGCCAGGGCTGCAATTGAGACAGCAAGGACTATAAACCTGATCTTTCCCCTTATGGACAGCCTCTCGAGAAAACTCATAATCCCTTCCCTGAAACGATCACCTTCTGCCCGGCCGCTTTCTTGAGAGCCAATAAAGCTTCGAGCTTATCCTCAGGCCTGCCTTATTAGCAGCCTCCCTGCTTATGATGAATCTGACTTTGTTATCCTCCATCACAAACTCTATCACCCCACCCCTGTCGGAAAATCCTTCAATATCGCTTACTGTGAGAACCGTCCCCTTCAGGCTTCCAAGAATCTGGGGGAGCATCCGTTCCGCAGATCTGCTTACAAAGAGGAGGTCACATCCGGGAAGCCCTTTTAGCTCCCCAACCTTTTCTATGGATATACTCTTACCATAAATCCTCTTCTCCCTGAGGAACTCTATATCCTTGCCGAAGGGATCCCTGCCGAAAATACAGATCAGAAAGGTATCCCTTTCAGAAAAGTACTCCGGCGGCCATTGAATGAACTTCAGGAAGTTGTACATGAAGGCAGCCTTGACCTGATATTCGGTGGGAGCGTCATCCGGCGCAGACGCATTAACAGCGGGAGAAAACAGCAGAAATGCCGACAACAGAAGAAGACCTGTAAACACTCCTCCTTTGTGTCTGAAAGTCTTCACGAAGATGCTCACCTCGGGATGGACGCACCGGAGCATGTCTCATCCTGGCTCAAAACCGCCATGTCACCTTTCCGTAGACTCCCCGTTCTATCTCCACGGTTGCACTGGAGACATATTTGGAACCTATTTCAGGGTGGTGACTGTCAAAGAGGTTCTGTGCCGCCAGGGAGACTTCGAAGTTCTTCATCGGCCTGTATCCAAGCCGGAGATTTACGACAAAATAATCCCCTATATCATAGGCTGGAAGGCCATCAACATAGTGAACGGCAACGTCGAGTTCTGTTTTATCTGTGAGGTCCATGTAAGAGAAGACCGAAATCTGGTTTTCGGGGTTTTCATCCTCAAGCCTCTCAGACTCCTCGTCAATGCTCCCGCTGTCGCGGTGAAGGTCTATGTCCAGAAAGGTATAGTTGAAGACAAGCCTCCACCACTTGAGTGGCTCCCATCGGGCAGAGAGTTCCAGCCCGTAGGATTCCCCGTACATCCTGTTCTGTCCATTGAATGAATACACAATATGAGGAACAGGCTCTGTCTCCGGGAAGATCTCTCCTGCCTCAAAGGTCCTGAGATCATCGTATCTGTTATAGAACGCGGCAATATCGAGAGAGAGATTTGAGACGGGGTTTATTCTGTATCCGGCCTCGTACGCGTAGAGTTCTTCAGAAATGAAGTCATCCCGTGCTATAAGGGAAAACATCACCGGCGGTGTTCCGGGAAGAACGGCCTGGTCTATACGGCCGTCTATCTCTATCCTCGACGGCGTTCTGACAGCCCTCGAGACCGCAGCCCAGAAGGTCTGGCCTTCTGAAGGATGCCACCGGAGACGGACCGACGGCTCGAACTCATAGCCTGTATAATCGTTATGCTCAATCTTTGTTCCTGCCGTCAGGTAGAGCGCTCCCGGCAGAATTTCAATCTCGTCCTGAATGAAGACATTAAGTATGTATTGATGTCTCTCGTCCGGCGAGAACCTTACAGGAGAATTATTGAGAATACTGTCGGTTATATACCGGATACCTCCACCCCAGGTGATGTCGTGTCTGTCAAGCAGAACAAAATGATGAGAAAAATCCAGATCAAAAGTATCGATATCATACCTCTCCTGCATACCCGGTATATCGAACCGCTGAAACCGTTTTACATGGTCGTAATAAAACTGGGCAGTAAGCTCTCCGATGCTGTCGATTCTCCTCTTCCATCTTACCAGCAGATCTCTGCCGTTTATATTCTCGTCAATCCCGCTGTCAACGAGATAGGGTGCTGTAAGAATGGGGATCAGTTCCCGGGAACTCACATTCCCGTCATAGACATCACCCTGGATCATGAGGGTATCCCTTCCGGACAACTCCGAATCCACCCGGAACCCGGCCCTGTAAACATACCAGTCATCGGGGTTTTCATGCCCTTCTGTATCAATGAAACCGTCCCTGTTGGAATACTTCACAAAGAAACGATAGTAGGTATTGGCTCCTGTTTTCCCCCCATACCGTATGTTTGTGATGAAACGGTCCTCTGTACCGCCTGTAAGGGATAAGAGCCATCCTTGCGAACCCGCAGCATCCTTTGTAATTATATTTATTATCCCGTTCACCGCATTGGCACCCCATATGGTCCCGCCAGGGCCGCGGATCACTTCAATCCGGTCTATATCCTCCAGGGAAGTATCCTGTACATCCCAGTAAACACCTGAAAAGACGGGTGAATACACACTCCTTCCATCTATCATCACAAGGAGTTTGTTCGCATACCTCTCATTAAATCCACGGGCGCTTATCGCCCAGAGGTTGGAGTCTATCCTGTTAACCTGTATCCCGGGCACCCCCCGGAGGACCTCTGCAATTGTAGTGGCTCCAGACCTTCTGATCTCTTCGGATGTTATCACATATACCGCTGAAGCAGCATCTGAAAGCCGCTCCTCCTTTTTCGAGACAGAGATAACCTCTATTCTCATCAGCTCTTCAATGCTCATTTCCGTCAGCTCCTTCATCATGCCGTCCTCTGCTTCCGCGGGAGAGACCGAGATGAAGGAAAAAAGCAGGAAAAAAACTGCTGCCCTGACAAGGGAACCCTGGAAACAAATCCTTACTGACATAGGCGCCTCCAATCCTGATGGGTTAACATTGCCCCCCACAAAAGTTTATT
>CAZITN010000044.1:0-23060 GCA_964542175.1 uncultured Thermodesulfovibrio sp.
TAAGATTATTGCTCCTATTAGATTGCTAACCACCGCTATATTATAAAGTATAAACGGTTGTCTCAACAACTGCTCAGTTGACCGCAATTGTCAATCACTCAAAAGTACTTCCTGAAGTATTCTCTTGCTGATTCATGGATGAAAGCTGAGTTTGTCATGCCGTTTCTACCCCAGTTCCAGCCCCTGTCAGAACCATTCAGGTAAAGGAACTCAACAAACTCTTTTTCATTGTCTGGATCTCTGAGAACCCTGATCTTCTTTTCCTTCTCCTGGTCCGAAATATCCTTTTCAAATTCCTTGTATAGTAAATCCCGGAGTTTTAGCATCAGGGGAGTCCACCCCGCGTCTTTCCTGGTTGCTCCAGAATACGTGAACGCATGGATGTCGAGGAGTTCTATTATTCCTATTCTGTTTCGCGCATTCGGATGAAAGTCGATGAGAAGCGCATATGTTTGAGAATTTCCTTTTCCCGATGTATACTCACGAATGAGATCATCTGCACTTATGTGCCAGCCCTGATCAGTAGGTCTTCCCCGTTTTTCCCACAATTTATAAATGAGATTATAGCCAGCAAGCCTGAAGTGCTTTCCAGTCTGAATCAGTTTTCCATCTTTCCTCTCGTAAACCATGAATGCCATAAGTGTTTCCTCCTTATTAGCAGTTTCATTATTGTATCTGCCCACCCCCTTCAAGTGGGAGGGTTATGGAGGTGTAATAGTTGTTTTTATGATGAGACGGTTGATAATTTGGCTACTTCCGAATCTCCCAACGCATTTAACGATAGAAACACAGTAATCACAAGGCATTTAACCCTTTATGTGCTGTACAATTATTTACATGAATTTATTTTGCTATATCCACATCTCCAACCATCAGATAAATCAGATCTGAAAAGGCCTCAAAGGAATGAAAACCGCTTGCTCTGTTATTGATCATTCTGATAAGCCGGTTACTCCCTTTGACAACTACCAATCAAATACAGGGCTGTCTGGTTGTTATCTCCTGTTATTGACGTTGGCATCTTCCCTTAATTCCCTTTTGGGAATTCCGGATAGAGCCTCTTTTTCCCTTTGCTTATCATGCGTGACGCGACTTATACCCCTGATATTTACACACTAACTTGGGGGATTACCCTCTTTAATTTTAGTGGAATTCAGACAACCTCGTTCTATTAACTTTTTAATAAGTTGAATAAGTTGTTCAATGCCAAGGACCGGTGGCCCTCCTGGGCCATAACCGAGTTTAAGACGTCCACCTATAGATCGAGTGTCTTTGTAATATGAAAACCATACATCATTTGGTGGTTCATTTGGAGAGTAACTTACCAGGAAAACAAAAGGCATATATGTATCACCTACTTCTCCCAATGGAATTATGCCTTTTAAATAAGGTTCCCAGGTTTCTCTTGGCTCTTGGAGATCAAAAGATTTTTCTATATATCCCTCACTTCCACAAGATGCACATTTAAACCATCCATATTCATTACAATGATTTTGAATCAGATCAACAATATTTGACGCCCATGTTTCTTCACCACAATCGGTGTTATAACATTTAATTAACCAACCCATTTCCCCTCCTTTTCCTTGAACATAACGACTAATCTCACTTGCCGCATGGAGCGATAGCGGAATGCGGTCAAAGTGAAGCGCCTTGTTATGCACCTTCATATACTGATTCAAGCAAAGATTCTGCCTTTTTCAGGAGCGTTACAGTGCCAGTAATGTCAATTACATTATCATCATTTGTTACCCGATAGTCACCGTCGTAAATGCATACCGTCATGTACTGGCCATTTCCAAATCTGCCTGGCTTTTTTAGGGATAGTTCATTCTCCTTTGCTTTTTCTTTGATTTGTTCATACCATTTAGTACGGAGTTCTGTTCTGTTGCGGGATTTGTCAACCGAAATTTTGAAACAGAGCCTATCTTCTTCCAGTTGCAAATACTGTTCACATTCTTCATAATACTGAGAATGCCACCAATAACCAAGAAAACCACCACCTGGATTTGGCACATAACCCCAGTTCCCATCTCCTAATTCTCTCTGAAGCCGGAGATAAAAACCAACCCATGAATACCAGTTCCATTTATCAATCGGCAGGTTTTTATAACTTGCAACGGCATCAGAAATATACTGCAGGTGTTCTCTGCAGTCCAGCATTATTGAATTATCCCCATCGTATCTATTTAATATCTGCAAAATATCATCACGCAAAAATATCTTATAACCTGCATCAATTACTTCAGAATAATCCCCCTGATCCTCAGTTTTGTAGTATATCGGCAATACATTTTCGTCTTTGTACCCCCTACCCTTCACCTCTTCAAGGTAACGCACGAGCTGATTTGAATGATTTTGTGTCCCAATTTTATCTTCAATAATAAGAACATATCTATCATTTATAACGCACAGCACATCAATATTACTATCCTGCTTAGATACTTCAATCTTTGAAATTGTTTTAGGCGCCTCCTTTCCATGCTTATTAAATAGCGCCATAATGAATTGAATCGAGCATTTATGTAATTTGCTATCAATCTCTTTGTATTCTGGATCTGCCCAGGATAGCAGCCAGCAGACAAATGCATCCTGAGACAATTCACTCGTTGCGAATGAAAATAAATTAGGACGATTCATTTTTTCCTCCTTATATGCATAACATGTGCTATCCAGTTATCTTCTTATATACAACAGAATCCTGACTTGCTCCATACATCTTATTCGTTATCGGACATCTCTTCCCATTTCTTGTTTGTGAGCGTATTTAAATCAGCGCCGTCAAACCAGCTCCATCCGAACCTTGATTCGCCAGACCTCACAGAGTCACTTACGAATTCGATACATTCTTCTGCATGTTGATTAAAAGCCCAAATTGTCATTTTCCCTTTTCTTTCTGAATTCATCTATCCTTTATTGGTGAGTATCTCTACTCAATTTCTCCAACACATGGTCAATTGCTACGGTCGCCTCATTAAACAGATTTTCGATGGTGTTTTTTGCATCCTTCATGGTGTAATCAGAAAAATCCAGTTCTGCCTTTGCAACCATATTTGTACCGTTATAAAACGACCAGACCTTGTGTAAATGATTCATCAGCATTTTTATAAATCGATCCCTGCGCTCGAGATATGCCCTGTACTGTCCTGCCGGTATATTTTCCTCTACCCATCTTGCCGGTTCATATGGGTTTGTTTCATAGTGGAGATATATGCTGAACACGCCTGACAGGACATTGTACTGAGGTTCAAAGTGAATATTGAAGACCCTGTCCGGATCAAGTGACCAGCCTTTATCTGTCTCCACCATTTCTGCAGGATGCCAGGAATCCTTTGAGAATATTGCAGTGTAGAAATGTCTTCCCTGCCTGATTACCCTGCAAAAATGCTCCAGGGTCAATCCATCTGAGAGTTTAAGATTTGACAGGAAGATCCTGAAATACAGATATCCGCCATCCAGCCCTTCATCGTCCTGGAGTTTATGAGAAAGCATATCGTCTTCACTGAGTGTCGCCTTTTCATAAAATGCCTCAACCAATTCAATCCAGTCAGCGATCAAACGTGCAGAAAGAGTGTTGTCGGTTATTTCGTTTTTAAACTCACACAACTCAGCATGTCTCTTAACAAGAAACCTGTCCGAGGAGGGATTAATGTCCGGGAACAGAGAAAGAAATACAAATGATACCTTTACAGAATTCCTGTTCAGTTCAGGGCAAAATCTCTGATGCAGTGCGTCGATTGATTCTTCCGTTGAATATTTCAGAATCTGATTGTCTCCTTCAAGTGCCTTCAGTTTGTTTTCGATAATAATTATATCGGCAGAATCGTCTCCCCTGCATACGAATACGAGGGCAATGTCCGGTATGCCTGTACTGCCAGTAAACACTCCTGTATAAGCGGTGCATTCTCTGTACCGGCTTATGTCTTTATTGCATATTCTCTCAAGAAAATATCTCTTAAAGTCTTGTGAACTGTTGAATGTATAGGCTATGGCGTTTGAAATGCAATCCTCATTTGTCTGTATTCCCAATGCCCTGTAAATGTTATCACTATTCAGCATGATTGTCTCCTTTCCAGATTCTGATCTTAATTTCAGGAACGGTGGTTAATTATCAAAACGCTCCTTCATCGACCATGCTTTTTAATACCTCCACCAGTTTCACCATCACCAGCGTATCCCTCTTGCAGTACTCAAGCATTGCCTGGCGGATGCGTTGTCTTTCGGCATCATCCTCTGCCTCACACATCTGCCAGTAGGCATCCATAGCCATACCACCGTCCTGCACATCAAGGTCGTCGTAACTGAATTCAGGAAGGAGGGCAGGTACTACCGCTTTCAAGGAGGCGGAGTTCCCCATTTCGGGGTAATAGCAGGCTGAGTACTTGAATGGCTCAATAAGGTCCCTGATGTTCTCAATAATCTTATTCAGTTTCTCCGCATATTCAGGGAAGGCATCTGCAAGCCCCCTCAGTATCCCTGACTCAAAGGATTTGTTATAGACTATTACGCAGGCATTGTCAGGAATCTCTCCTGAAAGGTTTTCTGCAATTTCCCTTCTTGGGTCAATGCCGGGCATTGCAAGGAATTTCAGATGCTTAATCTCCTCATCAGAAGCCTGCTGATAGTGAAGAGAGTACTGTGTTGGTATCTTTTGATAGGGCCGTGTCCCGTCAAAAAGGGGAATTGCATGGTCAATCGTCTCAAAGTCAAGAAAATACATGGGATGCCAGAGGGAGGAAAGAAAATCCTTTATCCCCTCCCTGTCTATATGAGGAGTGCCTTCTTTCAGGCATTTTATCTGTATTTGCTGAAGCGGGCCGAGAAATTCTTCAGGGATTTCCAGAATGTTCTTATAGTTTTTTTCATAAAGTTCCCATTTACTGTAAGGAGCGCTTCTGTCATACTTGAGGTCAAATACAGAACCATCCTGTACATCCTTCCAGCAGTGACCGGCAAAGTCGCACTCATAGGGGTCGTCACAATAAGGACCTATTGGAATATCAGGCATATCACCCTGAAGTATCTCTCTCAATCTTTTGATATCCTCCTCAACAAAAGGTTGTTTCTCTAAAATGGTTTCTGTGAGGTCTTCAATGGTGAATAGTTTATCCGCCTCTATATCACCCTGCCTGACATATTGATTGTTTATATACACAATAAACGCCTTACCTGCAGGAAGACCTGCATTCTTTAGCACATAGTACTGGAAGGCTATATCATTAATGTAATGGTCTTTAACACTGGTTGAACTTTTAACCTCATAGATATCCCACCTGTGGCCGTTTTTCTTTAAGATATCAACCCTTGCCATAAGATTATCGTGGATGAAAGAGGCACTGTATATGGTATCAACCCTCTCAAGGGCATCCTGTGTCTTTTCAAATTGGGCGTTGAAATCCCCTTCATCAAAAGGGATCTCTATCCCGCCGGGAAACAGCCGCCTTGCATATTCCTCAACCTCATAGCCGGTCTCAATAACCGACTCGCGGGACTCGTCAGGTTCTCCCTGGAGTTCGGGATGATACTTGAGCAGATAAAGCGATTTTGGGCACTGAAGCCCTCTGATGAACTGGGATTTGCTGAGGAATAGTGATGGCTTCTGCCTTCTGGAATTCATGTTATGATCCTCCTTTCTTGCATTTGGTCATTCTTTTTCTTTTAGACACTCCGGCTTAACCATCTTTACAACTGTTCTTTCCACCATATCTTCATAAAAAAAGGAATAACTCAGGCTTTTCACTGTCCAGTATGCGCCATATACCGTCCCTATTATTGTAAGCAGTATAAGCGTAAGCACAAAAACAAACCATATTATTAACCCGGCAACTGAAAACAAAAAAACAACCTCATCATGCTAACTCACTCTCCCTTCGAGGGAGAGGGTTGGGGTGAGGGTGAATAATGCGTAAATTCAATAAGTTATCCCCCTCCCCCTAACCCCCTCCCGCCAGGGGAGGGGGGGCTTTTTATCTCTGATCTTGAGGTGTTTGATTGCCGGAGTAATAATTCGACTAAATTCTTCGTAGATTCGGCTAAATTCCTCATAGGTCATTTGCCTCCTTTCAAGAATTGGAAGTTCCACCCAACGCTCTATATTTCAAAGGAAGAAACAAGGGATTTCTTTTGTTTCAATCAGGGGGATTTCCTCCATTCAGTTTTATGATCAAAATCCGAAATCTTCGCCGCATATACAATGCGGTTGTTTTTAATAATTACAACACCAACATCTCTGGTTCTAACATAATTTTTCTTCAACTCATTCACAGGATTAAACACTAAATACATCGTTCCCCTCTCAACCATCGCGGCTTTTTCTTTTGGAAATGGAAATTCAAGAATCTTCCTGAATGCCGGTTCTCCCCAGTAAGTACCTGTTTCTACATCAAAGGGAAGGTCTTCAACCCAGAAATCACTTATATTGTTCAGATGCGTTAATGCATCTGAATACCAGTCAAATGTATAACCGGCAACAGTTGATTTCTTTTTTGTCCAGTCTGACAGTAAGACCTTGAAATTCCCGCTGTTTATATTATAATCACCGATATTGCCCAACTTCAGATAATAGGTATAAGAAAGGAGTTGATATAGCTCTTCCTGTAAACTCCTTTTGTACTTCTTGAAAGATACAGAATTACGAATCTCTTCCTTCTGGAGGTCTGAAGCATCCTTGAAAAACCTGCTGTATAGTTCCTCATCATCTCTGATGAGTTTCCACAGCCGCATGGCATAATAATCGTCCAGAGGGTATCTTCCATAGGCATCAATATAATTCATCAGATTTACATCATCAGCAGGGATTTCAACGAGATCAGGAAAAGAAGAATTACCTGTAAATGAGTCACATAAGCGTAAAATCACCAGCAAAACAAATCCCCAGAGAAGGATGTTACTGGCCTCTTTAATGTACCTCTTCATATTGTCCTCCTTAATAACATGTTTTCCTCATGATAACACCACTCACTGCCAGCATTATGACAGTTAAGCACAACAGCCTCTCGTGGTGACTTTTATTTACAGATTATCATACAGCACTGTCAGGTGTATGGCAGTGCGGATAGAATCTTTTTTGCAGGTTTGAAATCACTGCCATGATGCTGACAAGTAGTCTGTGTATAGTTGTGCGATTCACAGACATGGTTTCAACTGTTAAATTGCTGTCAGTTAAGTAGGTTCGGGGATCTTATCTCTTTTCCATCTTTGATATGAAAACAGAAAAAACGTTGAATATATTATGTTTGGAATCTTTCGTTCATTTTTGAAAAGGTTGCCATCAACAAACGCCTTGACCAAATCCTTGCTACGAAAATGTAGTCTATTGAAACGATCTATGTGAATCACACAGATATCAAAGGCAAAGACAACCCCTGATATGGGTTGGCCGGAAAGGAGGTGCCTGATATTTGTGCAGTGCGGTGGACATCTCTGCCGGATGAGTTCTATAATTTAACCTGTGGAAAAAGTGGGTAATTAACCTGATACTGACTGGGTAATTAACCTGAAAATCGACAGCCTTTGCTCAACTTCATACACTGAACCAGTTCGATATGGACTCAAGACCCCTTATGCCTATCATCCTTGCAGGACAGAACAACCTCCTTGACTGCCTCATGTTCCGTACTTCAAGACCCCTTGCATCAAGGGTTATCGGTAGAACCCATTTGCAGGGGCTTAAACACAAAGACATGGCCGGTTACCTTAAACATCACCTCGAAATCGCAGGGGTATCTCAGCAGCTGTTCTCCGATGAGGCCGTCCTTGCCATCCATCAGGGCTCGGGCGGCCTGCTCAGAAGAGCCAACCTCCTTGCAAAAGGCTCCCTCATCGCTGCCTCATCAGAACAGTGCAGTGTCGTCTCTGCTGAACACGTCCGCATCGCCTCTACCGAAATTATCTGACATAATTGACCAGAGAGGGCAAGCCCCTCTCTGGTTACCCCCTTTTACAAATGGTCAGTTTAATCTGATAATTTTGTTCAGATTAATGTGAGACGTTACAACGCCGCTCAAGTCTTATTACCCTCGCTTTCGGATCTCCAAATATCCCCTTTACTCTGGCCCTCGGACGATACCCGGGGAATTGATATCCATCCAGCAGGCTCCTCTTTTTCCCCATCCATGTATTATGACAACTTTCTCCCCTTTTATGCTCAGCTTATCTCCCTGTTTCTTATGACTTTTTTGCACCCCCACTTCCTTTACTTACCCACTCGTTCGGGAGATGACCCCTTTTTTCAATTCGCTGTTATATACTCTCACCCTCACTCATCAAGAGGGAGAAGATTGGTGAATTTCACTTGAATTACAGCAGATCTCCCCCTCCTGCGGGCATCGTCCACCTCCTGATGAAATTTGTAAAAGTATATCATCTGAAAAATTTTGAAATCAATATTCTGCTCCTTTGCTTCCAGTATCCACTGATACTGTCCTGTCCAACTGCCTGCATACTTACCTGTCAACCCTCCTCCCAGGCCCTTATGCCGAGGATATCAAGCAGTTCTGATACCTTTTCATACACGCGGCGTATGATAATGTCCCGTTCCTGATGGACGAGTTCCAGAATAACAGCCCTGCAGGCATTGACCTCCCTTTCCCCGTAGTTGCTGATACTTACCATTTCGGCCTTATTCTCTGTTCAAGTATTGCCTGCGCAGCCTCTTCGCCGCGTCCTCTATAGGTTTTCAGGTCAAGATAGAGTTGGATATCCGAAACTACTGCTATTCCGTTTATTTCCTGCATACCATAAAAGACCCCTTCATCGTATGGCTGAAGCAGTGTTACATTCGGCCCACTGACCACTTTCCTGAACTGAAGGGCATTGGCAATATCCTCAATATCACCGTCAATATAGGCAAAAAACCTCATAGACCTCACAAATGGAGCCACTTTCCGTGCCCCTGAAAGCAGTGCCAGCCCGTACCGCCACTTTCTTCTTTCACACTCTCTCCTGATCGCCTCCTCAATCTGTTCTGCTGAGAGACCTGAATAGAATGAAAACCTCTCATTCTTTGTATAGGAATAATTTTCTGCCCACTCATTGAGAACCTCTTCCGGCCTGGTAAGATAAAACTTCCTGTTTTCTTCCCTGATCCACTCCCTGTCAAGAAGCGCCCTTTTGACTTTTGAGACCAGACCGATACTTATTCCAGCTTCCTGAGACATGTCTTCAACAAACCATCTTCTGTCCGGCTCTGCAAGCAGCACCCTCAGGACACGGCTCGATTTTGGGGAGAATACAGATTTAGCAGCACGTGTATCAGCAAATGGATTCGGCCTTCCGCTTATGTCAATAAAGATGTTCCTGAACGACAGAAAGGCATTCCCGGCAAGGTCAATGCATCCTGTTCCTTCCTCTTTGCAGATCTGCCTGCTTGCGTCGCTGAGATAGGGGGCCATGAATATTCCATAGCAATCCGCGCAGCCCCTGAGCAGACTCCTGAGATGGGCAGCCGCCATTCGTGTGATCCGTGGTTCGCCTCGTGATTTAACCTCCACAACAAGGGTGGAAGGCTTCCCGGCAATAACCGTCTCTACGATAAAATCGGCTTCCGGTCCGTAAGGGGGGATATTTGACTTTATCTGCCTGATTTCCACAAAAGGAATCCCTGAAAGCACAGATTCAAGCACCTTCTGTGCCTCTTTTGCAAGGTTACCCACCCCTATTTGTTTCACTTTATTCATATGTTTCACCATACGGTGAAACTATACCATATAGTGAATGATATGTCAAGTTTCAGGGATATGACTCTGGAGGGTGTGGAGTTACAGGCTGAGGGAGAAAAGGAAGGCAGGTCTTCTTGGAGGAAGACCCCTTCAATCCGAGATGACCCCAAAGGAGGTGAAATCAGAGGAAACAGATGAGGAGTAACAAGTTGATGGATACTTTTTTACCTGAAAACCGGACATCTTATTTCCCTGAAAAGGGGACTTTTTGGATCGGCGTTGACAATCATAACTACTTTCTTTTCTATGCGAGGCATAGCATAAAACCACCCGCGCCACTTCGCAAAGTGGCGCACCCTTCCGGATGCTGCATGCAGCATAAAACCACCTATTCCATTATAACCCATGTAATTCTTTAAGCGCTGTTATCAGATTCCGAGCTTCCTGTTTTAGTACCTCTGACCTTTCGTCTGATATCCTCTCTCTTTCCACATCCCTTATCCTTTTTGTCTTTCTGTATACCCTGTCAGGATCAGGGAAACTTGAGCGTATCGTAAACAAATACCTTACATTGCCATCCCAGATGTTTACTATCATTAATAACCTCCTGATGAAATGTTTATTATTCTAATACAGGTCCCAAACATTTTTTCTGAGTAATCTTTCCAATAATGGTCACAATGAAGCAGGTTCAAAAAATTGCTCAAAAAGTTGATTGATGAAACTAGTTTCGATTTTTCAGTTTTTCAATCTTTTTTGCCACTTCAACACTCCTCTTACTCAATATATTGCATGCTTCATATTGATGCATACAATATGTTGTGTTCACTTGAAGAGTTCTTATACCAGAACTGGATTATTGGATAAAAAATTTACAACCCTTTAATTTTTCTGCATTTTTTAAGTTTCCAAAAATTTTTTGACCTGCATGTTTTAATAGGATAGGATGAAAAAAGGGTAAAAATTCAAGGAGGTGAGAGATTGTTGTTATCCGGAAAATTCAGGCATTACAGGATATAGTTTTCAGATCTACGATAGGTAGCAGAAAAGGTATAGGCAACAAAATCATAATATGCCAATATCAAGAAAAAGGAGGTAAAAAATGACAAATCGTAATGGTTTAAAATCAAAGAGACCAATCTGGAGCAAGTATACAAAGAGGGACGAAATTCAAAAAATAGTTCCTGTAGGCTTTACAGCTGAAACACTTGCAGTGAAAGAAGTCATGGATAATGCCTGTGATGCCGCAGAACAAAACGGGGGTGAAATTAATATTTGTTTCTCTACTGAGAGTGGTAAGTTGATAGTAACAAATTCAGGGACTTTGACGGAAGAGGACTTTGACTATGTAACTGATTTCTCCAAACTGATATCTGACAAATATCTCAAGAAGTCCCTCAGCAGGGGTGCCATCGGGCACGGTCTGAAAATTGCAATCATGCTCATAACTACCGAAGATGAGCATGTTTTCTTGGAAACTGGAGGCGTGCGATACTCTATTTCATTGCGAGACCCACATTCTGAGGATCCACGTATGGTACTGAATATACAAAAAGAGGCAATAGAAAGTGATGGCAGGTTTTCAATCTGCTTTCATCTGAGGAGATCATATGCGGAAACTGATGAGTTAATACGGAAATATATAGCAATAAACCCGCATCTTACCTTTGTATACAATAACGAAGTTTTTGAAAAAACAATCTCACTGAAAAAAGATACAAGGGTTGATATACATGCTTACAGCGAAGATAGTTTCTCTGACTTTCTTCGTGCTTATTCGCTTGAGATACCGCAGCACCTTAAGACAATTGTGCCTCTATTCGCATCATCAAAAAACAAAACAAGACAGATATTAAGCAAATTAAAGGGGTGCAGTGACAATCGAGCTCTGTTCCAAACTCTTCAAGAACACCTTAACCCCGTTAGATTAACTGCCTGTGGAAGAAGACCTATTCAGAAACGACTCTTACAATTGGGAATAGATGTCATTAAATATAAAAAAGTGAGAATGCCTTCTGGCATTGCTGAAATTGCCATTCTTGATACAGAAACTAGCATAACAGGGTTGAATCAAGGGATTATGTCTGCTGAAAATATATGTATTGAAGGAGCCCTGGGAGATGTCGATATCTATCTTGACGAATGTTTTTCTAAAAGCAACACCAGAAATGCCCGCGGTATATGGTTTTTATTTTCTTCTACAGACCCGCACTTATGGGGGATAAACAAAGATTATCTCAGGATTCCTGATAAAAATTTATACGCCTCATTGAAGAACTTACAAAAATGCTCTGGGAGTAATGGTGCAAGTGGAAATGATAAATGGGTATATGTATCGAGAATCAGAAGCACACTAAGCGACGATTTTGACTACATTAAGCGAGAAGTGATTGATCCTATCTATAAAGTTAAAGGCAAACAAATTATGACACACAGAGCCTGGCTGATTTGTATTATGAAAAACCTGGCAGAAGAGATGGCAGACAGGTATGGAGCGATAACTGTACGACAGCTTTATTACCAGCTAGTTTCAAAGGGTTGCATAGAAAACAGTGCTCATAGTTATATCAAGTTCGACAGGGCACTGACAGAAGCAAGAGAAAGTGGTGTAATCAATCCAGAGTTGATAGCAGACAGATCAAGAACAGCATGGCTACCAAATACGATATCAGCATTATCTTGTACTCCTCAGGAATATGTCCATACTCAACTAAAGAGCATCCTTACCCAGCCTGCTTTAGATATGTGGGAAAACCAGAAATATCATGTTGAGTTGTGGATTGAAAAAGATGCCCTCTTTACTTTATTCAGCAGGGTAGCACAGGAAATGCAGATAGCAATGTTCCCGTCGCGCGGGTATACATCGGTTACCAAGCTCTTTGAAGCCACGGACCGCTTTCTGAAAAAAATCAGGCTTGGCAAGAAATGTGTAGTATTATACGCTGGCGACCTTGACCCCTCAGGATACGATATTTACAAGAATATAAAAAACAAGCTATATGAGTATATTGGAAAAGAAGGAAAGCGATATATGGACGAACTGATAATTCACAGATTTGCGTTGCTTCAGGAACAAGTTGCTGGGAAAAAACTTATTCCAATGTTTGCAAAGGAGAAAGACACAAGGAGACAATCGTATCTTCAAGAATTTGCAGAGCTTGAAGGAAAGGCATATGAACTTGATGCAATGGACCCTGATGATCTTATTACAATTACAAAGCACGAAGTCAAAAAATATTTTGATGAAAGCAGAATCAAAGCCCTTAAGCACGAGGAGTGGCTATCTGCATTCAATTCCCTGAAGGAGCACATTAACTCTATTATTTCAACAGAATAGTAACACCAAGGAGTGTAGCAAAATTGTAGCAGACTGTAGCAGAAAATACAGAAAAAAGGGGAAATGACAGCAAAGAAGTAACTGTCAATTTCCCCTTCATTTTCAGCAAGTTAAGGAATGATTCCAGGCCAGGAACCCCTTTGATGATTTTCAGAATTCCGCCCTTTCAAGGCGGTAACACGGGTTCGAATCCCGTTGGGGACGCCAGCCCCTTCAACTTCCGTTTTCCTGAGTCTTCTCCCCTGCCTTTTCCTTTGCCTCAACAACACAGTATATCCCGCCTTCCTTTATGCCGGGACGGAAACACTTGTTACAGGAGATGCATCTTGCCGGAGTCCGGTCTCCGGAGGACCAGCGTTGGGGGAGATTGGGCTCCCTGATCAGGGGTCTTGAGAGTGATACGTATTCTATCCCCTCTCCGACGATCGCCGAGGCAACCTCATAACTCCTGATCCCCCCGACCACCATGAGGGGTACATTCACATCCCCCTTTATCGCCCTTGCATTCGGGAGGTTATATGCCTCCCCCTCGGGCTTCTTTATCTTTGTCCTTACCGGGCCCTGCTCGCCCGAGGCAGGAGTGCCACCACTTACCTCTATCGCATCAATCCCGAGGCTTTCAAGTACCCTGCAGGCATAGCGGGCGTCTTCAATACCCAGGCCTCCCTCCAGAAAGTCCGATCCGTTTATCTTTATCAGGACGGGGAAGTCATTCCCGACCGCAGCCCTCACCGCCTTGTATGTCTCCACCATGAACCGGCAACGGCCCTCTATCTCCCCCCCATACTCGTCAGACCTCCTGTTTGTAAGGGGTGAAAGAAACTGGCTGACCAGATAGCCATGAGCGCCGTGGATCTGGACAGCATCAAACCCCCACTCCTTTGCCCTCCTTGCAGCATCCCCAAAGGCCTGGACGATCCTGCCTATCTCTTCCTTCGAGAGTTCCTCGGGGACCTCGGGGAACTGATCCACCTTGACAGCAGATGGCGCCAGGGGCTTCCTACCGGCATGCCGGGTATCAGTCTGCCCGCCGGCATGGACTATCTGGACACAGATGCTCCCTCCCTCCTCATGCACCGCAGTGGTAAGTGCCCTCATCGAATCGGCAAGGCTGTCAGTATGGATGCCCATCTTCCCGGGAAGCTGCTTGCCGTCCTCCCTCACATAGGCATAACCTGTAATAATCAGCCCAACCCCTCCCCGGGCCAGTTCTTTATAGCAGTTCATCAATTTTTCAGTGGGTCTTCCATCGCTGTCACACATCCCTTCCCATGTTGCCGACCTTACGATCCTGTTTCTGAGCACCATCGCCTTGATGGATGTTTCCTCAAAGAGCCTTTCCATCGTTTGCCTCCCTTTCTACCGGCCAGGCCGGTGGTGTCTTTGTTATTACTAAAACCCGTATTAGTAAAGCCAGAAACGAGACCTTCGGACAGGCGGGATTCAGGAGAAATCCGGATTTCAGCGATACCGACAGTGCCTGACAACAACTTACAGATTCCTGTACTGTAACTGAACAGGGCAGGTTTCTGGGCAATTAAACCTCATCGCATCAAATCCGGTTTCGAGGGAAACCCGCCTGTCCCGACTGCCATTAATTTATGACAGTTTTATTATATCAGCATTCCTGCTGTCATTGGTCATTAAGTCATTGAACCATTGCTCTTTTCGTCTTGCCAATTTGAGGCTTATCCGCTTCTACGCAACAAACGCAATCAACACATAACTCGGAACAAAGAACGTACCAACGTTGAACCTGCACGCTATCCGTCTATTTCTCAGCATTGGCCTCAACCTCAGCCTCCGCCTTCTTTCCCAGCATCCCCTTCAGGTCCTCCATCACCTGGTATCCGCAGGGAACGAGAAGGAGTGTGATTATGGTGGCAAAGAGGACACCAAAGGCGAGGCTCAGGGCCATGGGTATCAGGAACTTTGCCTGCACGCTCTGCTCGGTTATTATCGGGATAAGTCCTGCAAAAGTGGTAAGTGTAGTAAGGATGACAGGTCTGAACCGTCCCGCCGTCCCTCTGAGTATGGATTCAAAGGTCGGCATCCCTCCCGTTCTCAGCCTGTTTATGGCAACGAAGAGGATGAGGGAATCGTTCACTACCACGCCGGAAAGCCCCACAACCCCGAAGAGGCTCATTATGCTCAGATTCATGCCCATCAGCATATGACCGAATATCGCACCTATAATACCAAAGGGTATTGCTGCCATTATGACCAGAGGCTGTACGAATGACCTCAGCGGGATGGCAATCAATGTATAGATCAGTATGATGGCAAGAAAGAAGCCCCTCATCACATCACTCATCGATTCCTTCTGCTCCTTGCCCTCACCGGCAATGGAATACCTGAGTCCTGGATATCTCTGCTGAAGACCAGGCATTATCTTCTGAACCATCTCTTTCCGGAGTTCATTGGCATTCATCACTGTCTCATCCACATCCGCCGCTACTGTAACAATCCTCTTCCTGTCCCGTCTTATGATGCTGACATAACTCCGGGTCTTTTTCAGCACCGCCACTTCGGAAAAGGGGACTTCCTTACCGTCAGGGGTGCGTATATACATATCAAGAAGGCTCTCGAGTTTGTTTCTTTCCTCTTTTGGATACCTGACCATTACCTTTACCTCATCCACCCCCCTCTGTATCCTAAGGGCCTCTGCCCCGTAGAATGCCGCCCTTACCTGAAGGGCGAGGTCAGAGAGCGTAATGCCGAGGCTCCTTGCTGCAGGCTTCAGTGAGAGACGGATTTCCCCCTTGCCCGGGATATAACTGTCTTCAATGTCAAAGACGCCTGGATAGTTACCCAGCTCTCTCTTCAGGTCCTCCACAGCCCGGTGAAGGGCTGTTTCATCATCCATGGTAAGGTCAAAGGAGATGGACTTGCCTGCACTGAAGAGTTCACTGTAGAACCGGACACTCTCAGCCCCTGGAATCGTCCCGACCTTCTCTCTCCAGATATTGGACACCTTTGTGGTGCTCAGCCCCTTCCTTTTTTCAGCACCGATCAATTGAACTATCACCTGTCCGACATGACTACCCGATGGCAGGGGTCCTGTAGTGCTCCGGTGGCCCATCGGGATCTGGGTCCCTACGATTGAAAAGGCATATCTAACGAGGGGCTCTGTCCTGTCCTTTCTCATTCTGTCCGCCTCCCGGGCCGCTTCAGCGGCCATCTGCTCGACCCGTTCAATCACCTTCAGTGTCTTGCTGTAAGGCGTACCAGGAGGCATTGTCACCTCACAGACCATACGGTCACTCTCCACTTTCGGGAAAAATGTGAACTTGATCCTTCCCCCAAGCCATAACCCGAGGGATACCAATAAAATACCCACCCCGGTAGCTATGGTTATGTACCGCCATTTCAAGGAAAAGGCAAGCAGTCTTTTGAAAGGCCCGTTGATAAAGCCGTTCATGCAACTGGATACAAAATTTTCCTTTCTGCCCTTTTTTGCCGGAAGTCTTGATCTTGCAAGATGGGCGGGAAGCACGAGGAGTGCCTCAACCAGTGAGCCCATGAGCACGGCTATGACAACTACAGGGATGTTTTTTATCACCTTCCCCATCACGCCCGTCCCAAGTGAAAGGGGCCAGAATGCAGCCACAGTGGTCAGCACGGCAAAGATTACAGGCACAGACATCTCCAGTGTCCCTTCAATTGCTGCCTTGAAGGGTGGCATCCCCTCCTCACGCTTCCTGAAGATGCCCTCGCCCACCACGATCGCATCATCCACTACAATACCGAGGACCATGATAAAGGCAAAGAGGGAGACCATGTTTATTGAGACATCGTAGTGAGGGAGGAGTATCAGCCCCATTGCAAAGGCGATGGGGATACCCAGGGTAATCCAGAAGGAGAGTCTCCTGTTGAGAAACAGCCCCAGCACTATCACCACAAGCACCATCCCGTAGGCCATGTTCTTAAGCAGCAATGAGAGTCTTGCCTTCAGTATCTCAGACCGGTCCCCGAATGTATCGACCTGGATGCCCTGAGGCAGAGAACCCTTTATCTCCTCAACGTATTCCTTTACCTCCCTTGCAACGGTGAGGGCATTTTCGTTGCCGATTCTGTAAACCAGTATCCCCACAGAGGGTTTTTCATTAAACCTGGATCCCTTTTCACCTTCCTCAAAGGTATCTCTTATTGTGGCTATGTCTGAGAGTTTAATCGTGGTACCGTCCGGCCTGGACATAACCACCACGTCCCTGTACTCTGAGGCCCGGTATTTTCTGCCTTTTACCCTGAGGAGTATGTAGCCGGAAGACTCCTTTATCTCCCCTCCTCCAAGATCAAGGCTCCACCTCCTTACAGTATCTGCCACCCTTCCAAGGGTAAGACCGTACTTCCTCAGATTCTCCTCTGATATCTCGATTGCAATTTCCGGATCACTTACACCAAAGACCTCTGCCTGGGTTACATGGGGAAGCCGGGTTATATCATCCTTTATCTTCTCTGCATAGTCCTTCAGGACATGAACAGGTGCATCCCCGGAGACAGCCACATTGAGCACAGGCGCCTTGAAGACGAACTTCTTTATCACCGGCCTTTCTGCATTCTCCGGAAGGGTCGTTAGCCGGTTCACCTCCGACTTTATGTCATCAAAGAGCTGGTCTATATCCCAGCCCTCGATCGCCTCCACCTCGACTACTGCTGCCCCTTCCGTGGCAAAGGCGTTTATCTCCTTTATCCCGTCAAGTCCAGAAACCGCCTCCTCTACCTTTTTTACAACGCCCTCCTCGACCTCTGAGGGGGAGGCACCGGGATAGACGATCTTGACTGTAACCTTGTCCGCTGCCGTCTCAGGGAAGATCTCGACCTTTGCATTGATCGCACTCAGGAAACCGGCAATGAGCACGAAGATCATCAGCAGGTTTGCTGCTACATGATTCTCGGTAAACCATGCGATTGTCTTCTTCATCTCAGTCCCTGTTCTTCTCTATTCTTACCTTCATCCCTTCGGATACGGAAGGAGGAGGCGTAATCACAACCTGCTCCCCACCATCAAGTCCGCCGGTGAGGATGTATCTTCCATTCATGGACGTCTCAATCCTTATCATCCTCTTTTTCAATCTGTTCTCTTCTCCGGCAACCCAGACAAAGGGAAGCCCTTCCTCTGTCCACTGGACCGCCCCTTTCGGAACAGAGACTGCCTTCTCAATAACCTTTCCCCTGATCCTTACCCTCACAAAACTCCCCACAGAAAGTGGCGGAAGGGTGCCGTAGGGGTCGTTCACCACGACCACAACAGGGATGGTCCTCGTCCTTTCATCAACAGGTTCCGCCCGGACCACAAAACCTGTCCACTCATGGGCTTTCCCTCCGATATCCGTCTCGACCACGGCAGTAGGGCCGGGTACAGACCGGGTATTAAACCCGGGCACCTCAATATAGCCGATATCCTTTTCTTTAAGATATACCCTCACCTCTGCCTTTTCATCCGAGAATATCTGCCCCAACGGTTGACCGGCCCTCAGGTACTGGCCTGTGTCTATATTTTCCTGAAGAACAACGCCGCTGAAGGGCGCCCTTATCTCCGTCCTCTGGAGATCGAGTCTAGCCCTGTCAATTGAGGCCTTCGCTGCCTCAACTGCTGCCTCAGCCGCCTCTATCTCTGGAATCTTGACCAGTAATGGCGGAGGTTCCGTCCCTGGATTCAGGTCCTGCCATTCCCTCTCCGCCTCCCTTGATTCCTCCTTCAACTGTCTCAGTCTTGCCTCCTGGGCCTTCAGATCAGCCTCAGCCCGGGCAAGTGCAGCAAGATAGTCAGAGTCCTCTATCTTAACGAGGAGTTCTCCACTCTTGAACCTTGCGCCTCTCTGAAATCGCTCGGAAACATATACAGCCTTGCCTGAGACCTGCGGGACCAAGTCTATTTTCTTTGAAGGACTGACTGTACCATCACCCTTCACTACGATCCTTACAGGCTCAGGCCTTGCTTTTTGTACCTCTACCAAATGTATAACTTCCCTGGGCCTGGTCTTTTTTATCTTGGGTTTTGTTGCTATCAGCTTATTCGTGGCAATCATGCCTGCCACGAGTATGATAACCACTAATACAATCTGTAATAAAACAGAACTCCACCTTTTCATGATTCCTCCAGATCTGTCCATTTTCCACCAAGTGCCCTGTAGAGGAACACCCTGTTTGTGAGGATTTGTGTCTCCACGTCAACAAGCCTCTCCCTGGCCTGAAAAACCTGTCTTTCAAGCTCCAGCACCCTCAGGAGATCAACAAGCCCCCGCCGGTATCTTGAAGCCGCTGCCCTGTAAGTCTTCTCAACCCCGCTGAGGAGTTCAAGGAGATGTGTTCTCTCTTCGTAGAGCTTCTGCCTCTTCAGGAGTGCGTTTTCCACCTCATAAAATGCCTGGAGCGCTGTTTTTCCATAGGCTATCAGTGACTGACGATACCTTGAGAGGGCAATCTCCTCACCAGACTTCAGCCTTCCGGCGTCAAAGAGGGGCTGGAAAACCCCGGCGGATATCTGCCAGAGCAGGCTTTCCGGCCTGAAAAGGCTCCTCAGTTCATCACTCAGCCAGCCGTAGTTTCCTGTAAGGCTTATACGGGGGAACCTCCTCGCACGGGCCACCTTCAGTTCATCGAAAAGGGCCCTCGTCTCAGCAGCCCTGGCCCTTATGTCGGGCCTCCTCAGAAGGAGCTCCGAGGGGAGCCCTGAGGTAACGGGAGGAAGGAGGGCAAGGTAATCCAGATCGGATGTTTTGCCATTATCAACTTCAGGATAATTCCCTGCAAGCAAGGTTATTCTCTGGGAAAGGGTATCGATCTGCCTTTCCATGGCAGGCAGTATTGACTCGGTTTCGGCAAGGTGGCTCCTTGCCTGCAGGACATCAAGATAAGTGGCAAGCCCCCGCTTGTAGCGTCTCTCGATCAGCTGGAGATTCCTTCTGCTGTTTTCTATTCTGGCCTCAGTCACATACAGCTTCCTTTCCAGCCCGACCTTCTGAAAATAGAGAGTCACAAGATCTGCAACCACTGTCTGTATTACTGTCCTTTTGTTTTCCTCTGTGGCCAGGAGCCTTTCCTCTGCCGCCTTTCCGGAGGATGAAATCTTTCCCCAGAGGTCAAGTTCATATGATGCTACGGGGATAAGGCTGAGGGTGTTTATCAGGATTGATGCCCTCCCGCCGGACTGGGGGCTCAGGAAGGTCTGCTTCTGCCTGCTTATATTTGCCTGAAGATCAATGGTTGGAAAGAGGTCTGCCCTTGTGACGGACAGCCTCGCTCTCGCCTCCACAACCCGCTCTACGGCCAGCCTGATATCATGGTTATGCCTGAGGGCCTCCCCGACAAGTCTGTTGAGCCTCTCATCCTGAAAATCCTTCCACCATTCATTATTGCTGACCGTCCTTTCAGAGCCGGAAGGGACAGTTTTGTAAGCATCGGGCACTTTGAGGTCAGGCTTTTCTGTCTTCAGTGCTGAACAGCCTGAGAGCAGTATTATTAATAGCATCAGGACCAGTCTTTTCATATTCCGTTCTGCCTGCCGCATATTCCTTCCAGGGAAAACCTGACTATATGTTTAATCAACTCATCTATATACTTTTCATCATAGGTCTGACCGGTAACCTTTGTTATCATTGTCCTGGCAAGGTTGAAATGGATTATCTGGGCGAATATACTCATGAGGTACAGGCTCTTCTGTTCCTGGCTCAGTCTTCTGGGCATGTGGGGCTCCAGCATCAGAAACAGTGACCTGAAGAAGGGCATCAGCACCTCTTTGTGAAACTCATCAAACACATCCGAAGGTCTCTCAGCCTCCCTTGCCATCAGCTTGTGATGTATCATCCTCTCCTTTTCCGAGAAAGGGCTCTTGAGGAATGCCTCTGAGAGGGAACGGATGATCTTCTCCGGTGGCGGATCGGTAGAGTCTCCTATCTTTTCCCAGAAAAGGCTCTGGACCTTCTTTGACCGTTCGGCCATCTTCACAAGAAAGACCTCCCGGTACAGGCCCTTCTTGGACCCGAAGTGATAGTTCACTGAGGCAACATTGCAACCTGCCCTCCCGGTTATGTCACGGACACTCACACCTTCGTATCCCTTTTCAGCAAAGAGTGTTTCAGCAGTATTCAGAATCTTTTCTCTTGTGGTCATCATGACATCCTGATTAAATCAAACGTTTGTTTAGTGTAAATAAACTCAAGCCAGCCTGTCAAATGAATCATGAAGAACCCCTCGGCCACGACACGGGCAGGCAAGACCGCAGGGCATCTTCGATAGGTTTGGTATTTGGTCATTTCCCGCGTTCATCTCGTCTGTCTCGTCTATTTCGTCCATTTCGTGCGCAATCAACGCTTTTCTCGCCCTTCTCGCTTTTTAAGAACTCAGAAAGTAGAACGCAGAACGTTTCCCGCCTTCCAGTTTTAACGCTTATACGCCTCTAACGCAATTAACTCAATTAACGCTATTAACGCAGAACTCAGATGCTTTTCGATTAGATCATGATTGCTCAAAGGGGTGTTATGAAAGGCCTCTATCAGCCCTGGTTGAGCTGATCGGTCACCTCTTCCAGAACATCAGGTCCTTCAACGCCGTAAGGAGGATCTCCCTGAGGGTCTTCTCCCTTGACTCCTTGCACCTGCACTCAACCTCATCCTCGTCTCCCTGTGGTACAGATACATCAGCGTCCCTTGAGGATGCAGGTTGATCCTTTTTCTCAGCATCTTCCATGAAGATATTATAACCCAAGTTGATGTTCAGAAGACCCTCAGGGTCATACTCCATATGAAACAGATTATCTATATGTCATCAATAAAGAATCGGAATTATATATTTAACTTTTCTATAGGTGTTATTGTATATTCCTCTTGATGGCTTTCTGCCAGTAGTCCTGACCGTGCACGAAGGGACGGAAACCACTGAAGCAAAAACTATATCAGGAGGTGTGTAATGAGAAGGAGCCTTGTTTTTCTGCTACTTATTATCTTTACATGGGTCTCTGTATCCCTTGGATCAGAGAGAAAGGGTATTTTTGAGATGAACTTCAAGATCACTTCCGGCAAGGGACACAAGACTCGCCTCTGGGTTCCTTATCCTCTCTCCGACCAGTTCCAGAAGATAAGCAATGTGGAAATCAAAGGCAATTATGAGAGATACGGCGTCTACAGGGAATCGGGGGCAGATGCAGTCTATCTTTATGCAGAGTGGAATAATCCGGCAGAGATTCCGGAACTCACTTTTCAGTTCGGAGCAGAAACAAAGGAAAGGAGTTCGGGGCAACTCCGGGAGAAAGGAACCATTCCCATAGAAGTCAGAAAGTATCTGGAAACAGAAGAGCTTGTCTCTGATCAAAGCAAGATAAAGGAAATCGCCCAGAAGATTGTTGAAGGCAAAGAAACAATTCTTGAAAAGGCAAGGGCGGTGTATGACTGGGTGGTCGAAAATACTTACCGGGATCCGGATGTGCGGGGGTGTGGCCGTGGAATCGTGGAAGAAACCCTTGCAAAGAGAGGCGGGAAGTGTGCAGACATAAGCTCAGTCTTTGTGGCCCTTGCAAGGGCGTCAGGTGTGCCTGCCCGGGATGTCTACGGTCTCAGGCTTTCAAAAACCGGGAGCAAGGACATGACAGGAGGTTTCCACTGCTGGGCAGAGTTCTATCTTCCCGGTACAGGGTGGGTTCCGGTTGATCCTGCCGATGTGCGAAAGATAATGCTCGTCAAGAAGATTGACCTGGACGCTGCTGCATCCTACCGTGAATATTATTTTGGCAAGGTTGACCCCTACAGGATTGTACTAGAAAAGAGCGGGTGGAACATATCTCTTGATCCAGCCCCCTCCCAGCCTCTCAATTACTTCATGTATCCCTATGGAGAGGTGGATGGAAAACCTCTCGATCACCTGGACCCGAAACATTTCTCCTATTCAGTCCACTTCAGGGAAATCCGGTAATGCTGGAATATGCCAAGGTGCCCTGCCTCTGGTTGGGGTACCTTGGCATAAGAAGTAACAATTGGATCCCTAAAGTCGTTTGCGCAACTCCTTTCCCAGATCCTCAAGCAATCCCATCTGCCCGGGATTTATCTTCTTCCCTGCCCCCTCCAGTG
>CAZITN010000045.1:0-9588 GCA_964542175.1 uncultured Thermodesulfovibrio sp.
ACACCCTCAAGAAAGCTGTAGGTGAGAGAACCGTCAGGGTTGGTAGCCTTCCACATTGCACCCTGCTGGATTCCGGCGATCCAGAGTGTCACGGTGAAAAGCAATTGGCCGACAAGGATCAGCCAGAAGTGGAGGTTCGCCAGTTTGATACTGTAAAGCTCCTTCCCGGTGATTCTGGGCATCATATAGTAGAATGAGGCAGAGATGATCATGGTCACCCAGCCCATGGTACCCATATGTACATGGCCGGGGATGTAGTCTGTGTAATGGAAAAAGGCTGAAAGGGTTCGCAGCCCCTGGGTCGGACCCTGGACAGTCTGGAGCCCATAAAAGGTTATCCCGAAAATAAAGAACTTCACAAGATAGTTTGTCCTCATCTGATCCCAGTTTCCACGCATTGTGTAGTAGCCGTTAACAACAGACCCCCATGACGGTGCGATCAGGAATATGCTGAAAGCGATAGCAACGGTCTGGATCCACTCAGGAAGGGGTGTGAGCATCAGATGATGGGCACCAGTCCAGAGATATCCGAATACGAGTGACCAGAATGCTACAATCGAAAGCCTGTGGCTGTAAATCGGGAGGTTTGTCGACTTCGGCAGGAAGTAGTAGAACATCGCAAGAATGGGTACGGTAAAGACGAAGCCAACGGCATTATGGCCGTACCACCATTCCACATTGGCGTCGTTGGCACCGGCATATAAGGAGTACGACTTGAAGAGGTTGACCGGCACTTCGAGGTTGTTAACGATATACAGGACAGCGATTGTTACAGTCATGGCTATTATGTACCAGAGGGATATGTACATCTGCTTTTCCTTCCGCTTGATTAGTGTGCCAAATACATTGATTGCAAAAATGACCCACATAATCACAATGCCCACATCCAAAGGCCACTCAAGTTCAGCATACTCCTTTGAGGTGTTCATGCCGGCAAAGAGGCTGAGTGCCGCCAGGGCAATTGCGATATTGAAAAGCCAGAGGTGAAATCTGGCAAGTCGTGGAAAGGCAAGGGGGACCTTTGCAAGCCTCTGGAGTATGTAGTACGTGCAGGAAAATATCCCTGCCAGGGCAAAGCCGAAGGCAAGCCCATTAGTATGAACGACTCGAAGCCTGCCGAACGAAAGCCATGGTGTAAGGTTCAACTGTGGCAAAAACATCTCTGCGGCAAGCCAGAGACCCACAAGAAGCCCGACTATCAGCCAGAAGATCGCTGAAAAGGCAAACCCCCTGACCACTGAATAATCGTATCCGCTTTCTTTCATGCCCTCCTCCTGATGGTTTTTTTGCCCTCAACGAGGGTTGTTTTCTGCCTCTTCTATATTGCTGAAGTTGTACGACTCGAGCCACATTCTGATATCTTCCCTCATCTTCACCCATATGTGATGGACAGAACAGGTTTCGGCCCTGTCACAACTCTTTTTGTCAACGACACATACATTAACTTTTATGGGGCCTTCCACCGCCTCTATCACGTCTAGAAGGGTGATTTCCTCTGGCTCCCTGTTCAGGGTAAACCCACCCCCCAAGCCCCGGGTGGACCGGACGATCCCCGCCTTTGTGAGTTTCTGGAGAATCTTGGATGTAAAGGTCCGCGGGATGGACATGGTATCCGAGATCTCACCTACGGCAGAAAAGGTATCAACCCTCTCCTTTAGATAGAGAAGGCATCTCACTGCATAATCCGATTCTCTTGTTATTTGCATCGGCATGGGTGGACACCTAATATGGGAGTAATTTTATCCTATTTTATCGCCTTTGTCAAGTAAAGTTACAGGTTTAGAAGATTTATTAAATCCCTGGATCTTATATTTTCTGCAATAATCTCGTTTTTTCTGCATCTTTTGACAATCAGACAATGCACGGCATGGTTCCTTTTATACAATCTCCCCTATCTGCTATAATGGTGAACATAATGAATAAAAGGGCAAATACCGCACTTATTATATTCTGCAAGTCTCCTGATCCATCCACGGTCAAGACCCGCCTCTCTCCTGTATTGAACGATGAGGAGAGGATCAGGCTGTACACCTTCCTGCTCATCAAGGCTATCACCACTCTCAGGGATATTGAAGATACGGATGTATATCTCTGTTACAGTCCTCCTGATGCTGAGAGCAGGTTCAAGCGCTTCGGACTCAAACTCTTTCCCCAGACAGAGGGTGACCTGGGAGTGCGGATGGCAAATGCCTTTAATAGGATATTCACAGATGGATACACGCGGGCGATCATCGTTGGTGTTGATATCCCTGAGCTTGATGGAAATATTATAAAGAAGGCCTCTTCAATTCTTGAGAATAAAGACATTGTTTTCGGACCCGCCCATGATGGAGGGTATTACCTTGTTGGAATGAATCATCTCCATACAGAGATATTTGAAGGCATACCATGGTCCTCTGTTAATACTCTTAAATCAAGTCTGGGAAGAGCGGATGCTCTGGGTTTGACCTATGGGCTAACAAAGAAACTCCATGATCTTGATACCCCGGAAGACCTTGACCTGTTCAGAGATCTCGTTAACAAGGTGCTGGGATCAACTACAGATATACGAAAACCATGTTGAAATCTTTTATAATATTAGACTTATATCACCTTCAGGAGGTTCTATGAAAAAGGAAGTAGAGATTTATGAAGGCGGTCAACTCGTAAAAACGGAGACCATGAAGCTGCGGCCAGTCAAAGAATTCAATGAGGTTACTGTATATGAAAATGAAGACGGCCGGGCAGTGGTCTACTTCAAGGTAAAGGATAAATACATTCTGATATCGAATGAGATGGCTTGATCCGGAGGCTATATGAGATTTTCCAGAACACTTATACCCACACTCAGAGAAGTACCGTCTGAAGCAGAGGCAATAAGTCATAAGCTCCTCCTGAGAGGAGGATATGTCAGACAGCTCGCCTCGGGACTGTATATTTACCTGCCCCTTTTCTGGCGGGTCCTTGAACGGATCAACGGGATAGTCCGTGAGGAGATGAACAGGATCGGTGCACAGGAGATGCTCATGCCTGTTCTACACCCTGCCGAGGTCTGGGAAAAGACAGGCCGATGGAATGAGATAGGAGACGAGATGTTCCGCCTCAAGGACAGGACGGGAAGACAGATGTGTCTCGGAATGACCCACGAGGAGATCATGACCTGGCTTGCCTCGAGGGAGATCCGTTCCTACCGGAATCTCCCCCAGATATGGTACCAGATCCAGACAAAACTCCGGGACGAGGCCCGGCCCAAAAGCGGGATAATGCGAACCAGGGAGTTCATAATGAAAGACTCCTATAGTTTCGACCGTGATGAGGGAGGACTTGAAAGGTCCTATCATTTACATATAGAGGCATACGACAGAATATTCAGCCGTTGTGGTATCAGGTTCTACAGGGTCGAGTCTGACCCTGGAATGATGGGTGGTGCAATGGCCCATGAATACATGGCCCCCTCCCCAGCTGGAGAGGATGATGTTGCCATTTGTAATTCCTGCGATTACAAGGCAAATGTCGAGCTTGCCAGGAGTAACCCGCCAATCCCAGCATTTGAGGACTGGGAATACGAGGATGTACACACACCGGAGAAACGGACTGTACAGGAAGTATCGGAATTTCTCGGTATCAAACCAGAGTATTTCATTAAAAGCCTCCTTTATATCGCTGACTCCGGTCCAGTACTTGTACTGCTCAGAGGAGACCAGGATCTTCAGGAGAGGAAACTCGAAAGGGTTCTTGGCAGCATCCGCCCTGCCCACAGGGATGAGGTACCTGATATACTTGGTGTGGAAGCAGGATTCATTGGTCCCATGGACCACAACATAAGGATACTCGCTGATGAATGCCTCAAAGAAGGTGTATATGTAAGTGGGGCAAACAGAAAGGACTATCATGTTAAGGGTCTGAGGCCAGGTACGCATTTCAGGGCAGAGTTTCACGATCTACATATTGCCAATGACGGTGACAGTTGCATCAACTGTGGTAGCCCTTTAAGGATTGAACGGGTGATTGAGATTGGCAACATATTCAAATTAGGGACAAAATACTCAGAGCCCCTGAAGGCATTCTACCTGGATGAAAATGGCAGTGAAAAGCCGATCATCATGGGAAGCTACGGCATTGGCCCTGCAAGGATTGCCGCAGCTGCCGTTGAACAGGGGCATGATGAAGCAGGGATAATCTGGCCCTCAGCCATTGCACCCTTCGACGTACACATCCTTCCCCTCAATATGGGAGACGAAAAAATAAGAGAGGCAGCCGAGAACTTGTACGAATCCTTTACAGGGGCAGGACTCGATTCACTCCTCGATGACAGGGAAGAGAGGGCCGGTGTCAAGTTCAAGGATGCAGACCTGATCGGGATCCCCCTTCAGGTTGTTATAGGAGAAAGAAACCTCAAGGAAGGGAAGGTTGAGATAAAGATCCGGCGGTCCGGCAAAAAATTCATCGTTCCCCTTGGTGAGGTTCTCGACAAGGTCAGAGAGATTCTTTAAGTGGATCCGTCATGGAAAAGGAAGTTAATTCTTTAAACTTTCGCTGTTAAAAACCCCATGGGCAAACCTAAACCTCCGGAAAGAGCCCTCCTCTTTGCAGGGCTTCTGTATGCTGAGAAAGACTTGCTCTCTCAATGTCTTGAAGAGCTGGCCGTAAGGTTGGGACCGGTATTCTTCAAGAGTCCTGAAATGCGATGGGAACACTCCGACTATTACCGTGATGAGATAGGATGGCCCCTCTTTCGGAGGTTCATCGCCTTTGAGCGGATTCTATCCCCCGATGAGATCAGGGAGATAAAACTGATAACAAATGTCATCGAAGATACGTTCTCGGAGCACGATAAGAGGAGAATAAATATTGACCCTGGCTACATCACACCTTCCAAACTTGTACTTGCCACCACCAAGAACTATGCCCACCGCATATATCTCGGGAAGGGGATTTATGCCGAAGTCACTCTTTACTACAGGAAGGGGTCATTCAGGGCCCATGAATTCACATATCTTGATTATCAGTCCGAAGAGTATATAAGAATCTTCAACTATCTAAGGGCACACCTCATGAAACAGGCCGGATCAGAATCCGCCGACTTCAGGAAGGAGAAAATACCGGCCAGATGAACACAAAAACAAAGATACTCGCTCTGTCAATCATGATCTCAGCCGTATTCTGGGTAACCGATACTGCAGTTGACTATTTTTTTCATTATCACAGACCTTTCCTGGAAATACTATGCCCTGATCCTAAAGAGGTTTCTTTCCGGTTACTGGCAATACTGTTTTTTGTGGTCTTCGGGCTGATTGCGGGGCGTGCCTTTGACAGGCTTGAAAGGACGCAAACCAGGCTCAGGGAGAGCGAGGAGAGATACAAATCCCTTGTTGAATCCACTGAGGATTCTATTTATCTTGTCGATCGTAAATACCGCTACCTCTTCATGAACAGGCAGCACCAGCAGAGGATGGGGCTTATCGGAGACATATATTACGGGAAAAGATATGCAGACTTTCATTCTCCTGCGGAGACGAAAGACTTCATAAAACAGGTTGAGCGTGTTTTTCAGACGGGACAGTCCTATCAGGAAGAACACAAGAGTTCGCGGGACAAGAGGTTCTTTCTGAGAACCCTAAGCCCTGTACTTGGCAAGGATGGCGAAGTCATAGGTGTAACAGTGGTCTCAAAGGACATAACGCGGCTCAAAAATCTCGAAAAGACCCTTCATACCCTCTCCGTTACCGACGAATTGACAGGTCTCTACAACAGAAGGGGCTTTTTCACCCTTGCCGAGCAGCAACTCAAACTGGCTAACAGGTCTAAAAAGGGTATTTACCTGCTTTATGCGGATGTGGATTTCCTGAAGAAGATCAACGACCGTTACGGCCACAGCGAGGGAGACCGGGCGCTCAGAGTGATCGCCGAGATACTGAAGAAAAACTACCGAGACTCCGATATCATTGCAAGAATAGGTGGTGACGAGTTCGTGATAATCCCGGTAGGGACTGAGGGTGACAGGATCGAAATGATAAGAGAGAGGTTCTATACACGCCTCAGTGAGTATAATAATACCAGAGAGCACGAATACGAAATATCAATCAGTATTGGTATAGCCTTTTACGACCCGCGCAATCCTTCATCCCTTGAAGAACTCATTGAGATGGCAGACCGGGAGATGTACGAAAACAAGCGATCGAGGAAAGACATTCCCGGTCATTCACTGTAAGAATATTTCATCCCATATCCTCTCGGCGTTACAATAAACCCTTTCCAGACAAAGGTCTGGGAGTTTCCAATAATCACGGTGCTCTGCATGTCCACCTCATCATGGGGCAGGTCCTCCAGGGTTGTAACCACTACACTCTCACCATACCTTGTAGCAGACCTCACAATTCCAACCGGCGTCTGTAAGGAACGGTACTCCAGGATAATCTCAACCGCTCTTTTCAGGTGGTCCCTCCTTCCCCTGCTTCTGGGGTTGTATATGACTGTAACAAAGTCTCCCTCTCCAGCGGAATGGAGCCTCCTTTCTATAAGGTCCCAGGGGGTGAGCCTGTCTGAAAGACTAATGGAGACAAAGTCATGCATCAGTGGGGCACCGAGTCTGGAGGCACAGGCAGAGAGGGCGGGAATACCCGGAATGATTTCAATATCAAATCCGGGTGGCTCTTCCTTACTGCTTACAATCTCCAGCACCAGTCCTGCCATCGCATATATGCCGGGGTCACCGCTACATACGAGGGAAACCCTATGTCCTTCCGATGCCCTGCTTATGGCCTCACTGCATCGCTGTATCTCTTTTGTCATCCCTGTAGTTATAATCTCTTTTCCATTGAGAAGGTTTCTAATCAGTTCTATGTACGTATTGTATCCAACCACAACATCAGATGCCCTGATTGCATCAAGGGCTGCCGGGGTGATACAGTCTTTGCCTCCAGGACCGATGCCAGTCACAAACAGTTTCCCTTTACGAGGATGCTGCCTTTCATTCCTGCTTTTTGAATGGAGATGAAAGGAATCATTATGAATCAAAACTGATTCATTGCCTGAATTTCTGTAGCCATGCCTGAACCTTTCGTCATAGAGTTTTGATTTCCTTCCTGTAGATACCTCCGATGCCTTGAGGGCATCACCTACTATTATCAAGGCAGTTTTTACTATTCCCGCATCCTTCACAGATTCAGCAATCTCTTTCAGGGTCCCTCTTACTATCCTCTCCTCTGGCCATGATGCCTTCTCCACCACTGCAACAGGTGTGTCTTCTGGATATCCGCCTGAAATCAACTCGTCCCTTACCCTGTCTATCATGCTAACACTCAGGAAAATCACCATCGTTGTCCTGTGACGTGCAAGGTCACTCAATCTCTCCTCTTCCGGTACGGGAGTCCTTCCCTCCATCCGTGTAAAAATAACGGACTGGCTTATTTCAGGGATTGTGAACTCCTGCCCGAGGGCTGCTGCTGCTGCCCCTGCAGAAGTTACACCAGGAATAACTTCAGATTCTATCCCCTCTGCCCGGAGTTTTTCGATCTGTTCAGATATGGCACTGTAGAAAGCTGTATCACCGGTATGGAGCCTGACAACCTTTCTCTCTTCTTTCGCAGCCCTCACCATAATGGAAACAATCTCCTCAAGAGTCATGCCTGCAGAGTCGTGAACCTCGGCCCTCAGCCCTGCCAGGAGCGCAGGGTTCACCAGACTGCCAGCATATATCACAAGGTCCGCTTCATCCAGAAGGCGCCTTCCCTTAATGGTTATCAGTTCCGGATCTCCCGGCCCCGCACCTACAAAGTAAACTTTAGACATCTGACCTCCCTGTTATGATAATCAACCAGATTCCCTCATTTCTTGCCCCTTCGACCTTCTCCCAGAACCCACCTTCCCGACCTGACTGCTTTGTAACAATACAGTCAATTCCATACTCCCTGATAATCGTCCTGTTAAGTTCTGCAGAAAATGGCCCCTGCATGGCAATTATATTCGGCCTTTTGACACCTGCATCATGGCATCTCTTTATCGACGCTTCATAAGGAAGCACCCTGATAAAAATCTCTATCCCTTTCAGGAGGGGAACAAAACTCAGGTCCTTACTGCCGGTTGTAAACAGCGGCCTTTTAATACCATGCTTCAAGATGAAATCTGCTGCAGCGCCGAAGTTTTCAAGGATAACCGCCTTCTCATAATCCAATTCTGAACACTTCTCCAGCTCCCTTATTGCTGACCGGTAGTTGATGGCAAGGGCAGTGGTCACATCTTTTGCTATCCTTGTAATCTCCCCAGCATAGGGATGTGTGCAATCTACAACCTCTGAAACACCTCTTTCAGCGATGAAATCCTTGAGGCTTTCAGGTGTGAATTTGATATTAAGCACCCGATGGCCAAAACGCTCCCTGAAGCTCTCTAGGCCATACTGGGTGGCAGTGCTGAGGACAAACTCCTTTCCCTGTCTGAGAAGTTCCTCAGCCACCCTGAACGCCTCCGTTGTTCCACCAAGAACTAAAATCATTTCAGAAAATTATTTGTTAGCCTCTGTTTTAAAATATCTAATCTAAAATCAACCAAGCCTTTCCCGTGCAATTGCCACCTTTACGCCGTGGTAGTTCTTGCAGAGTATCAATCCGGTATTTCTGCCTGAAAGCATTGCCGAGGGTTCGGCCACTCCGTAAACCCCTATCTTTTCATACACAAACTGCGACCGCTTTGCGTGAGGATTTATCCTGTAGTAGTATTCAATTAACCATTTCGGTAGAAATCTTATATAAATGTCGATCTTTTCTTTCGCATAGTTTATGCCTCTCTCATCCTGTTTAACCCATGCTGAGGCAAGGCAGCGAAGGTCTTCAGGGGTTATCCCTGCCTCGGTACAGGCACTCCTTATAGCTGAAAGCACACGTTCTCCGTCCTCTCCTCTTTTACATCCTACACCACAAATATATAGTCTATTCGCCTCTGTGGCAGTGGTAACAACCGGTTCGGCACCGGTAATGGAACTTACAAGATAGGCAAGTTCGTTTGCACCGCCTTCGTGGCCGGAGAGGGTGCTTATTGCAAACCGGCCCGCCTCGTCAACTGTTACCACTGCAGGATCAGTGTATTTGCTCTTTATCAATGGAGCAATCACCCTGGCAACAATCCCCAGTGACATCACAAAGACAAGACCTCTATAGCGTGAAAAGATGTTCGCCACATGCTCCCTGAGGGAGATAAATGATTCACGGGCACTCAAATCCGCCCGGGAAGTTGCCATACCCTCATGGAGATGGAGATCTCCCCCCACTGAGAGGGCAACAGCCCTTCCGAGTTTCAGTCCCTCCTCTGTAATCACAAGTACGGCTATTGAGCTGTTCATCCTTATGCCTTATCAGAACCTTTCATGTTCTCTACAAACATCCCGCTCAGTATCTCATTAGCACAGAACTTTCCACACATGGTGCAGGTATGTTCATTACCGTTACCCCTTTGCATCTTTATCTCCCTGGCCCTTTCAGGATCAATGGCGAGGTCGAACTGTCTTGACCAGTTCATGTCCCTCCGGGCCTTGGACATCTCCCTGTCCCTTTCCATCCTTCCGTGCTTGATCATATCTCCTATGTGTGCCGCTATCCTTGCAGCCATCACGCCTTC
>CAZITN010000045.1:9688-22915 GCA_964542175.1 uncultured Thermodesulfovibrio sp.
TCCATCCATGCGACCATGTATGAGCCCCCCTTTGATACGAGGCCTCCGTAACGGTAATGCTGACGGCGGAGCATCTCAACTGTCCGCCTGTTAATCCCACAATGGATAGCCATGAAGCCAACCCCCTCTTCGCACTGTTTCTCTGTAACCTCCCAGAGCAGTTCCTCGGGCATATCAACAGCGCTTCCATACCTTTCAATGGAGAGTGCAAAGGCCTCGTAAAGGGGCACTGTGCCGATCGGCAGATTGATTGCATCCATAACAGCCCTCCGAATTGATGCAATATCGCCCCCAACGCTCAGGTCCATTAGCGTATCTGCGCCGGAACGCTCTGCAACCCTTGCCTTTTCCACCTCCATTTCAGGATCCACAATATCCGTTGATGTCCCTATTGAGGCGTTCACTTTGGTTCTCAACCCCTTACCGATTCCTGTGACCATGCTTTCACGGTTTGAGTTTGCAGGTATCACAATCTGTCCCTTTGCCACGCGATCACGAACAACCACAACATCCAGCCCTTCGGCCTCAGCTACCTTCCTGATCTCCTCAGTTACCTCACCTCTTGCTGCCCTTTCAATCTGCGTCATACTGACCTCCTTTTATATGATTTTTTTTAAACCACAGAGAACACAGAGTTCACTGAGAAACCTTTTATTCCCAGATTGAACAATTCAGCTAGAGGGGCATGGGCCTGAACGGTTTTGATCATCAAGAAATCTTCACCTGGATGGTGAGGTTTGATGATCACCTCGGAGACGGGCAGGGATGCCCGTCGAGCATGATGTGAAGGCCCATGCCTCTCTAGCTCTTCTGCAATCATAAACTCAAAATCACCACTATCTCTTTGCCATTCACCTCAATCTTCGCTACATCCTCTGGTGAACCTATCCTAATCACCCTTTCCTCAGGCAGAGTTAATTCCTGACAGACATATATTTCTCTCGATCCATCAAACAATCCGTAATCCATTAATTTCCCAAGTATCACCTTTGAGTTGTGTTGATGGTCGCACAGGATGGCGACCCTATCATGTCTCAGAATGTCTTCAAGTCCTTCAAGGGCCCTGCCGTGATAGGAAAACACCCGGACATTCATCCAGGATTCCTTTATCCTTGCAAAAGCTACTTGCAGGCTTGAAATGCCTGGTACTACCTCAATGACCGAATCCTTTCCAAAACGATCAATGATCTTCTGTGCAAGACTGTAAATACCTGCATCACCGCTTACCATAACTCCTGTCTCTCTCCCCCTGTTTCTTTCAAGTAACTCCAGTATCCGTTCAATACCCGTTTCCTCGTAAACGGTCTGCTCCTGCAGAGGTTTTACAGCATGTATCTGGTTACTGCTTCCGATCAGTACTTCACAGGTCCTGGCCCTTTTTCTTGCTGCCTCTGTAATATACTCCGCCCCTCCCGGCCCACTCCCAATAACCACTATCCAGCCCATCTGCCCTCTCCTATCAGTTTTTTTTTCATGTCAAAAAGATAAATCTCCACATGGCTGAACTGAAAATCCACTCCGATCTTCTCTGCAATATCCCCTGCAAGAGAAGAAAACCCCCTGCCTTGCTCCCCTTGGGAAGGGTCGGATGAAGGTGATATTTTTAAGATTATCTCCTCAAGCGTATTAAACTCTCCACTTATACCAAGGTATTCAGCCACAAACGCTGTTGCCTTTGGTGAGTTTCTGGAATGGGTGTCGTAGTATCCCATCAGTATCTTTGCAAGTTTCCCTGGATGCCCACCATAGACAATATCTTTGATGCCTTTATCTCTGGCATACTCAAGAGCAAATCCAATGAAATTGCTTGTCTGAACGACCCTGATGTCTCCAAGAAGTCCCTTCAGGGCATCCTCTCCAATCTTGCCAGGGGCTAAGAACAGCCCCCTCCCACCCACTTCTGTTATAGATGGAGAGTAAGAGTGGGAATTGACTCCTGTCTCTTCTGCAGCCACATCTATCTCGCACTTAACTGCAGCCTTCAGTGCCTCAAGACTCATGGGCTCTACAATACCAGTTGTACCGATTATAGAGATTCCACCCACTATACCAAGCCTTGGATTAAAGGTCTTCTCAGCAAGCCTTTCACCCTCTGGCACCTCTATGATAACTTCAACTGGAGTATCACCAAGCACCTCTTTTACAGCCTCTTTAATCATCCTTCTTGGCACAGGATTGATGGCAGGCTCACCAACAGGAATCTGCAGTCCCGGCTTCGTGACCCTCCCTACCCCTCTGCCGCCCTTAATTGCTGTAACCCCTCTTTCCTTACTGACTCCCTCTGATTTATCACTTTCTGCTTTTGACTTGGTTATTCTCACCCTTGCAATTATCTCTGCTCCGTCTGTTACATCCGGGTCATCTCCAGCATACTTGATTACAGAGGCTACTGCATGGTCTCTTCCAGCCTCCACTATCCTAGCACTCATGGTAGCCTTTCCGCCCTGAGGCAATCCCATGTTCACCATGATGTCTGATCCCTTTCTGTAAACTTTCCCATCTCCTTTCCTGATACTCTTGACTGCCCTTGCGGCAGCCCAGGCTGCAGCTGCTGCACAGGTCCCCGTAGTATAGCCCTGCCTTAAAGGCCTTTCTTCCTTACTCTGGGATGACCGTTTCCTCATTATACCTTCCCGGCATGCGTCCGGATGACAGCCACTGAGAGGTAGGCAGCCTCCGGTGGGGGAGCACCATTAAGCATGTTGTATATGCACTCACCATCAAGGCCTAGTCTCCTTGTTAAAAAGGCCTTCTCAGGCTTCACGATCTCAACAGCCTTGATCAGGACAGGCAGTCTCCTGTTGACCTTCATGAAAACCGTTGTGGGGTGCCTCTTGATAAGATTGACAGCCTCCTCAGCATCAGACGGCATCTCATAGACACCGAAATTTTCGCCCTTCACGCAAAGTGGTATTGATACCAGTGTGGCGGCTGCATTGATGGAGCTGATACCGGGAAGGTGTTTGACACCCACTCCGAGTTCTCTCAGTTTCTCTGTCAGGTAGTTTGATGTACTGTAGATGGTAGGATCTCCCATTGTGACATAACATACTTTTTTACCCTTTCCAAGCAGGTCTTTCATCTTTATGGCAAGATCCCTGTAGCGTCTCTGTAACTCCTGCCTGTCATTGTTCATCGGAAAGTAGTACATCATTACCTTCTTCTCAGGAACATACCTGAGGACGATCTCCCTTGCCACACTTCTTCCCGTCTCATCGGACTGGGGTACTACAACGACCTCCGACTCTTCAAGGATGCGTCTTGCCTTGACTGTAACGAGTTCCGGATCTCCCGGTCCAAGCCCTATGGAATAGATGGTCATCTCTCAACCTCCTTGAGTATCCTGTTCAGTTCAAGAACGGCATCAAAGGCATTCAGGCCCGGCCGTGCAAACTCATATTCATCAACCTTAACCACCCTGCTCTTGAGAGCATGAAAATATTCCCTCTTCTCCGGACTCTCGGGGTTCTTGTTCATGGGACCAACCTGGTAAATGTACAGGTCAGGCGCCGTTTTCAGAACCTTCTCCGGAGATATGAGGACGTGTTTCTTGTTGACCTTCACAGGGTTTAACCCGCCGGCACGTTCGATTATCGAAGTGATGATACTCCTTCTTCCCGCAACCTTGAGTGGTCTTGCACTGATCTCATACATTACGGTCGGCCTCTTAGAAAGGGGCTCCACTTCTTCAAGTTTCCAATCCAGTCTCCGTATCAGTTCCTCTGCCTTCTTAGGCCTCTCAAGGATTCTCCCGAGCTTCCTGATCTTCATAAGGATTTCATCCAGGGTCCTTGGATCAAAATAGAAGACATCAACCCCAAGCTCCCGGGAAAAGCTTTCAGGAAAGGCCCTCCTCGACCCAGCCACTATGAGATCCGGCTTCAGAACCTTCAGCAGTTCAATGTTCGGCCTGAGGTGTGAACCTACTCTGGTAGCATTCATAAAGGCCCTGTCCGTTCGGGTAACACCAACCACTTTCTCTCCTGCACCGAGTTCCTTTACTACAGGACTTGCTGCTGCGTAAAGGACCACAATCCTCTCGTAGGCATGACCAGTGCCGATCACTGAGAATACCAGGACCAAGGATATCAGAAATATCCTTGAGATTCGTCTGTATCTCTTCCCCGACTCCAGACTTTCTGCTTTTGAAATCATTTTCTGCCTCCTTCCGTATAAACAAATACTTCTCCCCCATGCCTTATGAAACTCACCTTCACATCAAAGACCCTCGAGAGCCTTTCTTCATTGAGCTGATTTTTTTTGAGGTCCTGGGCAAGATCACCCTGGACAAAGAAAAGAAACCTCTCAAATTCCCGGACCGCCAGTGATATATCGTGGATAACCACAAGGATCACCCTCTCTGGACTCAGGCTCTTCAGCAGGTCCAGTGTATCGTGTTGATGCCGGAGATCGATCCCGCTCAAAGGCTCATCAAGGAGAATGACAGGAGACTCCCTGTTTATGACCCGCGCCAGAAGGACCCTCTGTTTCTCACCACCTGAGAGTTCATTGAACTGACGCTCCCTCAGGTGCCAGACATCAAACTTCCTGAGAACCTGTTCCGTTACCTGGAAATCTCTTTCCTCGTATCCCCTGCCGTCGGTATGGGGATACCTGCCCGTCAGAACAACATAGTGGACATCAAAGGGCATGTTCAGGCTTGTCTGCTGTGGAAGCAGACTGATTATCCTGTGCCTTTCCATCAGTGGAAGTATGCTGAACTTTTTCCCATCAAGAGTGTATTCACCACTGAACTTCTTCAGCCCTGCAACAACGGAGAGAAAGGTGGACTTTCCGCTTCCGTTGTTGCCAAGAACGGCAACAAAATCACCCTTTTTCAGGATAAGCTCCTTTACGCAGAGCCTGAAATCTCCTTGAAGCGCTGTTATGTCCCGGAGTTCAATCAAAGTAATAGAGCTCCTTTTTTCTCTTTATGAGGAGATAGAGAAAGAAAAGACCACCTATTGACGAGGTTATAATCCCTACCGGAAGCTCCTGCCCCTCGGCAAGGATCGTCCTGGCAATAAGGTCATTCATGATCATAAAGAAGGCCCCTCCAAGCAGACTCAGGGGGACAAGCTCAGAGGCCCTTACAAACCTGAGGAGACGGAGGATGTGGGGGATTATCAGTCCCACAAAGCCTATTATGCCTGCATACCCGACACTGAAGGCGGTAAGGAGTGCAGCAACAAAGAATGCCTTTCTCCGGAGTTTCTCAACGGAGACACCGCTTGAAACCGCCGTGGTGTCGTCAAAACAGATTATGTCGAGGCTCAGATAGTCTCGCCTCAGAATGAGGGTTGACAAGACTATTACAATACCGAGGACAGCAGCCTTCCTGATCGAAGCGGACTGGAAGCCGCCCATAAGCCAGAATATTATTGAACTGACAGCATCGTCACTCAGAAACTTCATGAAGCTGATAGTTGCTGAAGAAAAGGTACTTATGACTATCCCTGCAAGAAGCATGGTAATCGGCTGGACCCTCCCTCGCACAGAAGCGATCTTGTAGACCGCTATCAGCCCTGTAATCCCTCCTGCCAGTGCAAAGAGCGGGGTTAACACCCCCATGCCGAGCATTATTGCTATGACTGCACCCATTGCGGAAGAGGCGGAAACCCCTGTAGTAAAGGAGTCTGCCAGGGGGTTCTTCATGACATACTGAAACAGCACACCACTGAAGGCAAGGGATGATCCGACAAGACCGGCAAGCACAACACGGGGGATCCTGACATAAAGGAGAATCTCCCTTTCCACATCTGTCATGGTGAAGAAATTGATCCTGACCGCACCCTTGAAGATCGCCAGGACCGAGACGATGATCAACATTACCGAAAGTATGACAACAGCCCTGGCCGAACCGTCACAAGATGAGAGATGACCGCCAGCTGCCGGATTTACCCTCATGCCTCCACCCTCCTTACAGCAAGATAGGCGGTATGGAAGAAAACAGTGGCATAGCCGATCATAAGGACAAGGAATAACATATTCACCTCGCCACCTGTAAGGGAAGCCCTGATAACCTTTGTGCTGTAAGTAAGGGGCAGCACATAAACAAGCAGCTTGAATACATAGGGCAACCTGTCAACAGGGAAAAAAGTACCGCAGAGGAATATCATCGGTGTTATCACAAAGGTATTCACCGTTGCCTGTGAACCGTGATCTTTTATGACCATTGCAATGGTGGTGCCCAGCGATGAAAACAGAAATGTGTGTATAAGGATGGCAGCAAAAAAGAGAGGTGATACTATAAGGTCAACATTGAAAATCAATGCATATATAAAAATCAGAACCGTACTTAAAAGCCCTTTGAACATGCCGTAGAATATCTCACCAAGCACGATCTCCATAGGTCTGACAGGTGCAATCAGATATTCATCGTAAAGATGGAAATAGAATCTTGCAATATTGATTTCCTGGGAAATACCATAACTCTGGTTCAGACTGCTCATCGTTATAAGACCAGGAATCAGAAAGGTGATGTAGGGGAGTCCTCCGGCCACAACCCTGTCGCCAAAGCCCCATCCGAAGGCAATCAGATACAGAAGCGGTGAGAGGGAAGAGGCCAGTAAAAGCTTCATGGCCCTTTTTCTGTAGACGTTAAGTTCCCTGTAGAGTACACCCTTTATTCCGTTAAACATTTATCCTCCTGCCGGTGAGTTTCAGGAAAACATCCTCCAGGGTTACTTCCCTGATTCTGCATGAGAGTGAGCAATTGCTCAACTCTTCCAAGGCTGCCTCCCGCGTCTTGAAAAACCTCTCCTCAATATGGTCATCGTGGAAGACTTCAAGAACATATCTGCCAAGGTCCTCCTTCAGTTCTTCCGGAGGCCCTGACGAGATGATCTTGCCGCTGTTTATTATCATCACCCGCTTACACAGGCGCTCTGCCTCTTCAATATAATGTGTGGTAAGTAGTATGGCCATGCTCTTCACCTGGTTCACCTTCACGATAAGATCCCAGAGAGAGCGTCTTATCTGGGGGTCAAGTCCGACCGTTGGCTCATCGAGAAACAGAATCATTGGTTCATGAAGCAGTGCCCGTACAATCACAAGCCTCCTTTTCATCCCGCCGGAGAACGTCTTTACCTGCTGGTCCCTCTGTTCGGCAAGCCCTGCAAACTCCAGGGCTTCTTCTATCCTCTTCTTTCTTTCAGAACGGGGGATTCCGTGGAGGATACAGTGGAGGTTAAGGTTTTCAAGGGCTGTTAGATCACGGTCGAGGTTACTGTACTGATGCACCACTCCGATGTAGCCTTTGATCTCTTTCTGGTTACTGAAGAAATCCCTGCCATAGTATCTGACCGAACCGGAAGTTGGTTTATACAGTCCAGTGAGCATGCGTATCGTTGTGGTCTTCCCTGCGCCATTCGGTCCAAGGAGCCCGACAAAAGCCCCTTCCTGAAGGGTGAAATCAATCCCTGCTACAGCGGTTTTCTTTCCAAACCGTCTTGTAAGCCTTTTAACCTCAAGCAGATCCTTCATCATCCGATCACCATAAGTATTGAAAGCGCTACTGAACCGGCAAACAGCATGAGTATATCGAGTCGCCGGTACCTGAATATGAACAAGCCCGTCATTGTTGAGACGATCAGCAAAAGGGAGAAGACATCGCTGAATCCCACCCAGAGAGAACTTGTTTTGACAGCCTTGTGAAGCATGTTATTGAGCCTGTTCCATGGTTCTGCAAAGACCTTTTCCGTCCTTACAATCTCTCCCCTGTCCGGTCTGATGACATAACGAACAAAACCATGGGAGCCGTAGAGGAACTCCACGGTATTCGAGCCCTTTATCTTTATTACCGTCGGGTCATCCCTTCTCTTGATAAGGCCTTTGTAGTGGTCTACAAATTCCCTTATCCTTGCTGTGTCGGCAGGAGTGATCCTGGCCTTCTCGGTTTTCAGTCTGTAAAAGTAATGGAATGCCTTTCGGTGGTTAAGCAGGATGCCTGTAAGGGCATAGAAGAGAACAAAGGTGGCAACCAGCAGGCCTCCCCACCGGTGCAGATCTCTCAGCAGTCTCTTTGTCTCAGGACTCATTCTTTGCTTTCCTTTTAAAAGACAAGAAGGGACAGGAACCTGTCACTTCTTGTCAAGAGAATCACCTCTCGAATTTCTTCAGTGTCCTTATAATGCTATTTACGAATATCCTGTCAATCTCAGGATAGAACCCCAGACCCTTGTAGTATTCCTTCCCCCTGTACTTAACAGAAGGAGCCTCCACTGCAAATCCCTCCTTCTTCATCTCAAGGGCCCATGGGAGTTCACCGTCATCACCGGGCTCCTGACCCATGATGTCATTCATTATGTGGTCGCCGGCCACGAACATGAAGGGCACGAATCTTATCTTCCTGCTGTTGCACTGACGTGCCCTCTTCAACGCCTCTGTGCGACTCTGCATTCCTTCCACCGTCCCTATGAATACATTAGGATAATAGACATTTACAATCCTTTCGAGCCCCAGGTAGGTGATGTTTGCACCGTTCTCACTCTCACCGGTACCATGAGCCACCAGGATGTTACATCCCTCTTCAGGTGCCAGAAGGCTCTCCTTCAGTGACTCAACCGTTGTCTCCATATCCTCCCAGTGGGTGAGAAGGGGCTGGCCTACCTTTATTCTCAGATCAAAATCCTGAAAGGTATCACGAAGCCCTTTAACCATCCTGAGTACACTCTCGTACTCGATCCCGGGAAAGATATGGAGGGGTTGCACAACAATCTTCCTGTAACCTTCATCCTCAAGGTCTGAAACAACCTGCGCAAGGCTCCTGAACCTCTTGTCTATGCCTGCTTTTTTAAACTTCCTGTTTGCCCTTTCCCTCACAATCTCTGAAGTAAAGGCCCATTCTATTCTGTAATTTCTGTACTTCTCAGGCAGATCATTCCTCAGCTGTTCTTCAAAGAAATCGAATGTCACCATCGCCTTTGTTGTCGTACCAAAGGCAGCTATCACAATGGCAGGGTCCTTTTTGAGTGTCATGGTCTTGATCATTGCTGATGCTTTGCCTGTCAGAATAAGTGGGAAAAAAATTGACAGAACGATTGAAACAATACAGACTCCACTTCGCACGCTTTCCTCCTTTTTCTGTTTTTTTCTTGCTCGGACACAGATTTTTGACAAGAAAGGAAAACGTACTCACAAGGGGATCAGAAGACGGGAACTGCAAGGAATGCAATACATGTAGATCACCTCCCTCGAGGTTTTCCAGACGGATGGGTCTTCCGGCTCAGGGCTACAAAAGGTCCCCTGAAAGTCCTTGACTTTGGGGAACCCTGCCTACTCACCCGCCTTCCCGGCAACGGCCTGACCCGGTTGCCAGTGGCTTAATGGGCTTTCGTTCCCTTCACGGCTGCGGGGCAGCGGGGGATTCACCCTTAAGGGTTACACCCCTCTTCCACGCATCCGTCTGTGTCAGTAAAGGAGAATCCTTCAGTCTGACTGTTTCTATTTAAACAAATACATAACCACTGTGTCAATATACACTGTATCAATATATATCTGTAAAAAAGGGGTTTGGAAGGGAAAATTATTTTATCCCTTTGAGGCCTCCTTCTTAAAGCATGTCTTGGACAGATGTATTCCATAATCTGTAATAAACCGTGTATTATAAAAAAGGGAATCACTATGGTTATCACGATTGAATATTGCGAGACCTGCAATTACAGACCGATCGCAGCGAGTCTCGCTCTGGCCATCAAGGATAAATGTGACATCGAGACAAGGCTTGTCAGTTCAGGTGGTCAGGTTTTTGAAGTCCGATTGGATGACATCCTCCTGTTCTCCAAGAAGCAGTCAAATCGCTTTCCTGAACACTCAGAGATTATCGGGATGATCAGAAATTTGTTGAATAGTTGTTAGGAAGTCTGGTTAAGCTACTGAGTGACTTTATAAAAAAAGAGAATTTTTTGTAATATAGATAAATACAAGGTTTTTAGAAGAAGCTGAGAGAAAAACAGGAACCTTAAAATTGAGGCGCTTTTTATGCAGTCAGTAGTAATTTTCCTTTCTCCCATACTCCTTCCGGGTGAACCTCTGGTATCTCATGTGCCTGTGCTTTAAGTTCCAGAAGTTTCATATAACAGGTAATAAGCAACCATTGTTGAAAAATTATGAAACCATCTATCCTAAGATCTAATGAGGCCATCGTTGGAGAAGATCTGAATGAGCGTATCGGTTTATACGAGGGCATACTCAACGGACTCACCTGTGGAATCTGGGTGACTAATAAAGACGATATTATCTGCTATGCAAACAAGGCCATGGAAATGATTGCAGGAGTGACACACCAAAAGCTGCTCGGATACAAGCTACTTGCCGACTACTCTGAAAGCACAATTGACTACTTCAGCAAGTATTATCTGGAAGCCAAGGAAGAGCTTCAACCTGTACACTACTCGGAAATTCCGGTTGTAACTCCGGCAGGGAAGCAGACATATCAGTCAGGCTGGTTTATCCCCAGGCTGGCAAATGGAAGATATGCCGGTATGATCTGTATTCTTGAAGACATTACAAACCAGAGAGAGATCAAAAAGGCATTACATGAAAGCGAGGCTAAATACCAGGAAATTGTTGAAAATGTAAACAGTATCATCATCCGGATGGATTTAAACGGTAATATAACGTTTCTCAACAGGTTTGCAAAGGATTTCTTTGGTTTTGAAGAAGATGAAATTGTTTACAAAAACGCTGTTGAAACAATCATTCCCCACAAAAAAAGGACTATCAGCAGCTTTAAATTGATGTTGGAGAATATTGCCAGGCATCCCGGGAAATACGCAAACTGGGAGTTCGAGAATCTCAGAAAAGATGGTAAAAGTGTATGGATTTCATGGACAAACAAGGCAATTTTCAATAATGAGGGGACTGTTTCAGAAATCCTCTGCGTGGGAAATGATATAACAGAACTTAAATATAATGAACGTCTGTTAAAGAAGTGCCGTAATGACCTCGAGAAAAAGGTAAAGCAGCGTACAGCTGAGCTTCTTGAGGCGAATAAACGCCTCCAGCAAGAGATTTATGAACACAAATGGGTTGAGGAACGCCTGCGAAATTCAGAAAAAAAGTACAGGCTCGTAGTTGAGAATGCAAACGAGGCCATTATTGTTCTGCAGGATGGCATGTGCAAGTATCTGAATCCAAAAACTGAAAAGATTACCGGCTACTCAAAAGAGGAACTCACATCCAGTCCTTTCATTCAATTACTAGTTCATCCCGAGGACAAACAGATGGTGCTTGAGAGATACTTAAAACGGCTGAAAGGCGACTCACTCCCCAGCATCTATTCTTTCAGAATTGTAGATAAAAACGGTAACATCAAATGGCTTGAAATCAATTCTGTCATAATAGAGTGGATGGGGAGACCTGCTTCATTGGCCTTCTGTAGTAACATTACAGAAAGAAAAAGATCCGAAGAGCGGCTCAAGTTGTTAGAATCAGCATTCCAGCAGGCAAAGGACTCCGTTATAATCACTACAACCTGTGCCAGTTATCCACCTTCACAGGTTGTATTTGTGAACCCGGCATTTACCCATATGACAGGTTATACTGCAGAGGAGGTAATAGCGAACCCGTCGATCATACTCCAGGGGCCTACTTCAACCGGGGCCAAACTGCTCAAGCTCGAATCTGATGAGTCCGTAAAGGCATTTTATCTTGAGACCATACTCCATAGAAAGGATGGCCTAGAAATCAACCTCGAATGGCAGATAACCCCTATCAAGGATGACAAAGGCAGAATTACCCATTTCGTCTCGATCCACAGGGACATAACTGAAAGGAAAAAGGCCGAGGAAAAGCTTCTTGCCTATCAAAGGCAACTCCGCAGACTGGCCTCTGAGCTCTCACTGGCTGAAGAAAGGGAAAGGCGGCGTATTGCAATTATGTTACATGACCATATAGGCCAGACCCTTGTAATGGCCAAGATCAAGTTATGTCTTCTGAAGGATATAGTGTTTTCTCAGCAACACAATGAGATCGTATCTGATATAAAGACTCTTCTTGAGAAGAGCATTCAATATACAAAGTCGTTAACATTCGAACTCAGCCCTCCCATATTGTACGAGCTTGGATTCGAGCTGGCCATAGAGTGGCTCTGCGAGCAGATTCAGGAAGAACACAATATAAACTTTGATTTTAATGATGACGGCAATCCGAAACCCCTCAACAAGGACGTCAGTGTACTCATGTTCCAGGCAATCCGTGAATTGTTCATGAACATCGTCAAACACTCAAGGGCGCAGAAAGTAAATGTCTCCATCTGGCGAGATGGAAACAGGTTGCTTATCAGCATAAAAGATAACGGTATCGGATTTGATTCATCAAAAATAGATAAGTCTAAATCATTCGGATTCTTTAGTATCCATGAACGGCTTCAGCACTTTGGTGGCACCTTTAGTATCCAGGCAAAACCTGGACATGGATCTCAGGCGATACTGACCGCCCCCATTGAAAAAGAGTCGGAGAAATGATAATCAAGATCCTCATAGCTGACGATCACAAGATTTTACGCGATGGACTCAGATCAATGCTTGACAACTATCCAGAAATTGAAGTTATTGCCGAGGCTGACAACGGCAGAAAGACAGTACAACTTGTGAAACAGCTATCCCCCGATGTTGTCATTATGGATATCGCCATGTCTGAGCTGAACGGGATTGAAGCTACCAGAAAGATAACAGATGAAAAACCAGGGATCAAGGTGATTGCACTCTCAATGCATTCAGACAGGCGGTTTGTCGCAGAGATGCTCAAGGCAGGCGCGTCAGCATACTTGCTGAAAGACAGCGATTTTGGTGAACTCATAACCGCGATCCGTGCTGTTGTTGCAAACAAGACATATCTGAGCCCGGCCATTACAGATATCGTTGTTGAAGACTTTGTGAGACACCCCGCCAAACATGAATCCTCTGTTTACTCAATTCTTTCCAACAGGGAACGTGAAGTGCTTCAGCTTCTTGCCGAGGGCAATAATACCAAAGAGATAGCCTCTCATTTGGGAGTAAGTATAAAAACTGTAGAAGCACATCGTATAAAAATTATGAACAAGCTGGGCATTTACAGTGTCGCCGAGCTTACCAAATATGCTATCCGGGAAGGACTTACCTCCCTTTGATTCTTCCTTCTTCTCACTCCTGTGGACGCTATCCCCTAAAGGCACGTAAGGGTATACCTGATTGAAGGGGTAAAAAAATCTAATTGAAATCATATCACAAAAACAGTAAATATTAA
>CAZITN010000046.1:0-22871 GCA_964542175.1 uncultured Thermodesulfovibrio sp.
AAAATTACAAGAGGCTTTGAGACTGCGGCACAGGTCATATTCCACTGAGAAGACCTATGTTACATGGGCGAGGAATTTCCGGGCATTTGTCAGTCATAAGGAACCCTCAGAACTTGATGGCAGAGACCTCCAGGACTTTCTCAGCCATCTTGCTGTTGAAAAAAAGGTCTCTGCTTCCACACAGAATCAGGCACTGAATGCCCTGGTTTTTCTTTATCGTCATGTGCTTCAAAAAGACATTGAAGACATGATAGATGCAGTGAGGGCAAGGCAGAGAAGAAGACTTCCTGTTGTTTTGACTAAGAAAGAGATTCAGAGGATTTTTGATAATCTGAAAGGGACTCACAGGCTAATGGCAATGCTTATTTATGGATGCGGCCTTCGTTTACAGGAATGCCTTAATCTGAGAATTAAGGATATTGACCTTGAGCAGAATCAGGTTATTGTAAGGGCAGGTAAGGGGGATAAGGACAGAAGAACAATCCTTCCTGACTCACTCAAGGATGCCCTCATTCAACATATGTCTGAGATAAGGAGATTATATGATGAAGACCGTGCCAGCGGTTTAAGGGGTGTTTATCTTCCCGGTGCCCTTGAAAGAAAATATCCTGATGCTGGCAAAGAGTGGGCATGGTTCTGGCTGTTTCCATCAAAATCCCTTTCCGTTGACCCACGTACTAACACAGTGAGGCGTCATCACATACACGCTGGAACCCTTCAGAAGGCGTTCAAAGAAGCGGTAAGAAAGGCTGATATTGAAAAGCCTGCATCGGTGCATACTCTGAGACACAGTTTTGCAACACATCTACTGGAAGACGGCTATGATATAAGGACAGTGCAGGAACTTTTAGGGCATAAGAGCCTCAACACCACCATGATATACACCCATGTGGCGAGGAAGAACCTGATGGGCGTGAGGAGCCCTCTGGACGGTTGGTGACTGCTGCGGGCTTCATGGTGGGTACGACTTGGTAACTGTCCTATTTAAAGACTGCATTCACCCCCTCCCCTGCCCTCCCCCTTTGAAGGGGGAGGGTTATGAAGGGGAAGGAGGGCCTACCTCCTGCCGGTGGACCGGGCGATCAGGAGGCCAGAGCGGGTCTTTTTATGCCTCCTCTTCCCATGCCCCTTTTTGACGGCCCTCTTCTTCTCATGATGCATCCTCTTCTTCACAATCCTGTGATGACCCTGGTTCTTCAGGAGGTGTCTTCTCTTCTGTCTCTTTGCAAGCCTTTCTTCTCTTTCCTTCCTCACCCTCTTTTTTGAGAATGAGGCCTTTGCTCTCTCCTTTCCGGATTTCGCTGTACGCCATACCCCCGGCCTCTGTTTTCCGACCTTCCGTCTATGATTACGATAGTCCCGGCGCTCTCTGTAGGCCTGCTTTTTCCTGTGTTCATACCGGAGTCTTGCCCTAGCCTTACGTACTTCCGCAGGCCTTTTCCTGAAGAAGCCCCGCTCATGCCTTATCCGCCTTTTCTTGACGACCCTTTTTTTGATATCAACGCGGACATCCTTTTTTCCGTACCCATACCGGGCTCGTACCTTACGAACCTTTTTCACCCTCTCTTTGAAGAAAACCCTCTCGTCTCTTATCCGGACCTTTCTCACAATCCTCTTTTCGACATCAACCCGAACGTGTCTCTTCCTGTTGAACTCTCTTCTGTGTCTTTTGACAACGGCCTTCCTGACCCTCCCGTTTCTGTAAACCTTTACGACCTTCCTGTTTATGACAACAGTTTTCTGGATTATCTTCACAGGCGGAGGGCCGGTATAGACCTCGCGGTACCCAAGGGGGAACCACCCTATGGAATCATAGTCGGAAAACCAGACCACCAGGGCCGGTGACCACCTCACCCTGTGACGGGGAGGGATCCAGCACCACCCTCTGCCACCAATATAGGCCCATCTTCCGTAATGATAGGGAACCCATCCCCATGGCTCATGGGAGACCCAGACAAACTCCTCCCTCACCCTTATCCAGCCGCCATCCCTGTAGGGGCCCCAGTCATCAGGCACACCTGCCGGAACCCAGACAGGACCGTACTCAGGTGTCTCCATCCAGTAACCGTACTCATCCAGGGCCCTTTCATACCTCGAAAGATAGGCCGGCAGGTGGCGACCCTTATAGGCAAAGGATTCTTCAATCGTTCTGTCCTTCATCCAGTTCCATCTCACCCAGTCTCCTGCATAGTTCAGCGGGACCTCCTCACTCTCACCCCTCCCATTGGATACAACCATCGTCCCTTCTGAGACTTTCCATGGACCATCCTGATCATAGACAATCACCGTTCCCTTCCAGACCCTGAGTTCCACACCCCGGATCGTCGTCCGGACCGAGACAGATGCATCCCTCTCCGGGACAAACCTTATATCACCCGCCTCCACACGAACCCTGTAGTCCTCACTGTTAAATACCCGAAGGTAAAGCCTTCCTTCAAGGAGGGTGACTGTCAGTGTCTGGCGGTCATCTGCTCCGGAGAGGTCGTCAACCCTGAGAGCGCTCCATTCATCAAGCCGGAGATAGGCCATCCCGCCGTAATCCAGTTCCACCCTCCCGGGACTCCTGGTGTTTATGACATACCCATCAAAGAGGGGCATGTTATACAGAGCCTCAAGCCGGTCGAGGCCTTTCTGACCGTCCAGGATGTAGGCAGAGCCCTTGACATCCGAAATCCTCGGCGGGATACCGTGCCCTGCCGCCTCAACCGCGCCAAGCATTAAGCAGAGTATCCCAAAAAATATTCCTGTCAATGTATTCCTGATCATCTCACACCTCCATTGCTTGATTCACTGACTCCATACAGGAAAGAGCACTTTTGATGCCAGTACGGCAAATCCAGGATGACAACTGATGAATCAAGAGAAATTACACTTTCTTTTCAGCATGTTAGAGGATATCATCATTAATCGTCTCTGTGGCTCTCCCCTTTACGGCGTTCCCTGAAAGAGGAAAGCCCGCTCCCCTTTTCAGGACAGGAGGGATGCCCCGTCAGACTTTAGGGGCTCTGACCGTACCCCAGGAAATGATAGAACAAAGACCAAACGGATATAACTAAAATCTAAACATGAACCACAAAGGACACGAAGGAGGCGGAGGGAACTGACTGAGCAGTCAAAGGCCGGGCCGGGGACTCATTTCCCGTTTGACTTGCCCCCCCTGAGAGGGTTAATATTTATATATGGAACACGCCGATTTTGTCCCCCTCCACCTGCACACGGAATACAGCCTGCTTGACGGGGCCATCAAGATAAATGAATTGATGGACAAGGCCGTCCAGTACAGGATGCCTGCCGTGGCCATAACAGATCACGGCAATCTCTTTGGTGCGATAAAGTTCTACAAGGCCGCCCTGAAGGCAGGGCTGAAGCCAATTATCGGCTGTGAGGTCTACATAGCCCCGGGAAGCAGGCACCTGAAGGAGCAGAACCCGGACGGAATCAACGCCTTTCATCTTATACTGCTTGCCAGGAACATGACCGGGTACAGAAATCTCGTAAAACTCGTAACTATTGGATTCCTTGAGGGATTTTACTATAAACCGAGGATTGATCTGGAAATCCTCGCCAGCCACAGCGAAGGCCTGATAGCGCTGAGTTCCTGTCTCCACGGTGAAGTCCCCTATCATCTCTTGAAGGGAGAGGCTGCACGGGCAGAAAAGGCCGCCAAGGCATATCTGGACATCTTCGGAAAGGAGAGTTTCTACCTGGAAATACAGGATAACGGCATCCCCGATCAGTACAGGACTAATAAGAAGCTTGTAGCGCTTGCCAGGAAACTCGGCATGGAACTCGTAGCAACCAATGACTGCCATTACCTGAACCGGGAGGATGCCAGGGCCCATGACGTCCTTCTCTGCATCCAGACAGGCAAGACCGTTGATACCAGTGAGAGGATGAAATTCAACTCCGACCAGCTCTACTTCAAGAGTCCCGATGAGATGAAGGAGGCCTTCTCAGAAGTCCCCCGGGCCGTCCTGAACTCGATGAAGATCGCCGAGGAATGTAACCTCGCCTTCAACCTCGGAAACACCATGCTCCCCAGGTTTGAGATAGCAGACGGGGTCACTCCCGAGGAATACCTCGAAGACCTTGCCCGTAACGGATTGGAGAAAAAACTCTCAGGAGAAATACCCGAGACCTATGAAAAGAGACTGGAGTACGAACTGGGTGTTATAAAATCAATGGGTTTTGCTCCCTACTTCCTTATCGTCTGGGATTTCATAAACTTTGCCCGTCGCAGGGGGATCCCCGTAGGGCCTGGAAGGGGCTCTGCAGCAGGCAGCCTGGTGGCCTACAGTCTCGGAATAACAGAAATAGACCCCATCAGATACAACCTCCTCTTTGAAAGGTTCCTGAATCCTGAAAGAATCAGCATGCCTGATATCGACGTGGACTTCTGCAAGGACCGGAGGGGCGAGGTAATCCAGTATGTAGAGAAGAAATACGGAAAGGACCATGTGGCGCAGATAATCACCTTCGGGACAATGGCGGCCCGGGCCGTAATAAGGGATGTTGGAAGGGCCCTGGGGATAGGCTACGGAGAAGTGGACAGGATTGCAAAGCTCGTCCCTGAAGGCCCGAGCGTCACCCTTGAGGAGGCACTGAAGAAGGAACCGGACCTGAAGGAAAAATACGAACAGGAAGAATGGGTAAGGGAGCTCCTCGATCTCTCCCGGAGGCTGGAAGGGCTCTCCCGCCATGCCTCTACACATGCGGCAGGAGTCGTCATCTCGCCCACCCCCCTCACTGACTACACTCCCCTGCACAAGAACCCCGGTGAAGAAACCGTGACCACGCAGTTTGATATGAAGAGCGTTGAGGCGATCGGGCTCCTCAAGTTCGATTTCCTTGGCCTGAAGACCCTGACGGTTATCCAGAGGACCCTGGAGTATCTCCGTTCAAGGGGAATTGAACTTGAGATGAACAGGATACCCCTTGATGACGAAAAGACCTACAGGCTCCTCTCAGCCGGGGATACAACAGGGGTCTTCCAGCTTGAAAGCGGTGGCATGAGGGAACTCCTTGTAAAGCTCCAGCCCAGCCGTTTTGAGGACCTCATCGCCCTTGTCGCCCTTTACAGGCCCGGCCCTCTCGGCAGCGGCATGGACGTTGACTTCATAAAGAGGAAAAAGGGTGAAGAGCGGATCACCTACGAGGTACCCCAGCTTGAAGGAATTCTCGGGGAGACCTACGGGACAATCCTCTATCAGGAGCAGGTGATGAGGATAGCCCATGAACTCGGTGGGTTCAGTATGGGACAGGCCGATCAGCTTAGGAAGGCAATGGGTAAGAAGATAATGGACCAGATGGCAAAGATGCGTGAAGAATTCATAGAAGGTGCTGTCGCAAACGGTATCCCTCAGGGGAAGGCGGAAAAGATATACAATACGATGGAGTATTTCGCCAAATACGGTTTCAACAAGTCCCATTCCGCGGCCTACGCCTATATCTCCTACCAGACCGCCTACCTCAAGGCCCACTATCCCGTCGAGTTCATGGCCGCCAACCTATCGAGCGAGGATCAGACCAACAAGATAGTAAAGTTCATAAACGAGTGCCGCTCCATGCAAATCAGGATACTCCCTCCGGACATCAACCTGAGCCATAGTGAGTTCACAGTGGAGGAAGGTGCGATCAGGTTCGGACTCGATGCTGTCAAGGGAGTGGGCAAGGCCGCAGTAGAGGAGATAATCAGCAGGAGAAATGAGGGCCCCTTTACTGATATTGAAGACCTCGTGAGGAGGATCGATACACGGAGGGTCAACAAGAAGGTGCTTGAGGCCCTGGTGAAGGCAGGTGTGATGGACTCCATCGTCCAGTCATCCATTGAGCCATCCGACCCCCGGAGCAGGGATGCCCGTTTTCTCCGCGCCCTCGGGCTGAGGAAGGTCCATGCCCTGATTGAAAAGAAACTAAGCCCTTCCCTGTTCGGACAGCAGAGCTTCCTCACACCGCCGGACCCGCTGGAGGATATTGAACCATGGACAGAAGAGGAACTCCTTGCAGCCGAAAAAGAGAGTCTCGGCTTCTACATAACGGGACATCCCATAGAGAAGTTCAAGAAACACCTTGCCCTCTCAGGTGTGAGGGAGATTGCCAGTCTTGAGAGTATGAAAGACCAGGGGACTGCAATAGTGGCAGGAATCATCACTGATCTCAGGAAGAGCTACACCAAGGGGAAGGGTGAACCCATGGCTTCATTCATCTTCGAGGATGACACTGGGATTCTGGAATGCATCGCCTTCCCGGATGTCTACAGGGATAACTCCGACATCATCCTGAAGAACAACCTCCTGGTACTGACAGGGAGCATAGACAGAAGCGAAAAGGGCATAAAGTTCCTCCTCAGGGAGGTCTCCAGGCTGGAAGAGGCCTTTCAGCAGAGGGGACTCAAGGTGGAGATCATGCTCGATGAGGAACAGGTAACAGGAAAAGAGCTTATGGAACTGAAGTCTCTCCTTTCTTCCAGGCCGGGGAACGCTCCGGTCTATGTAAGGCTCAGGAGCGGAGAAACGGAGACCCTCTTCCTGACAGAGGAATCTATCACTCCTGATTTTGGTATAATTGAACAGGTGACCGGACTCCTTGGTGAAGGCTCTCTGAGGATAATAAGGAACAATGGTCACTCACCGGAAGTCACTGCTGGAAGGCGGCCGGGCAGGAAGCATGGCAAGGCTTTTGTGAGGAAACAATGAAATATTATCTTGATTTCGAAAAACCCATACAGGACCTTGATCTCAGGATCGAGGAACTCAGGAGGCTGAGTAACGGCAAGAACGCTGCCCTTGATACTGAACTCTCCAGGCTCCAGACCCGGGCTGAGAAACTCCTTCATGAGATATTCTCCAACATCACACCCTGGCAGAGAACCCTGGTAGCCCGTCATCCCGACCGTCCTTACACTCTGGACTATATAGGGATGCTCACCGATGACTTTGTCGAGCTCCACGGGGACAGGCATTTCGGGGACGACAGGGCGATAGTCGGCGGGTTCGGCTCCATAGGCGACCAGACCTTTTTCATAATGGGTCACCAGAAGGGCAGGGGAACGAGGGAACGGATTGAGAGAAACTTCGGACAGCCCCACCCAGAAGGCTACCGGAAGGCCCTGAGATTGATGAAAATGGCTGAGCAGTTCAGGAAACCTGTCCTTACCTTTATTGACACACCAGGGGCATACCCCGGGATCGGGGCTGAGGAACGGGGACAGTCGGAGGCCATAGCACGGAACCTGATGGAGATGTCCCTCCTGAGGACGCCGATCATATCAGTTGTTATCGGCGAAGGCGGAAGCGGTGGCGCCCTCGGCCTTTCTGTCTCGGACAGACTCTATATGCTGGAGAATGCAATATATTCCGTCATCTCACCTGAAGGCTGTGCAGCCATCCTCTGGAAAAAGGACGGTGAAGTAGGCCAGGATGAGTACACAAGGGCGGCCGAGGCCCTCAAACTTACAGCCCGGGACCTCCTTGGTCTGGGGATAATCGACGGCGTTATCCCCGAACCTCCCGGCGGGGCGCACAGGGCGCCTGAAGAGACAGCGGAAAACATGAAAAGAGAGATCCTGCAGGCCGTTGATGAACTCTCCGGCCTCCCACCTGAAAGACTGATCGAATCCCGTTACCAGAAGCTCCGGAGGATAGGAGCCCTTTCGTCAAAGGGAGAGTCCCCTTAAGGTGACGCCCGGGGACCGGCAGGAGCAGGAGGAGGGGACCATACTTCCAGAACTGGATGAGATTGAGGGAGTCCTAGAAAGGCTCAGACTGGCAAATATGGAATGTCCCGTTATAGTGGAAGGCAGACGGGACAGGGATGCACTCCAGAGGCTCGGACTTGAGGGAGAGATCATCACTATCCATTCAGGAGGCACATTGTATGACTTTGCTGAAGAGTTGATACACGCACACGAAACCATCATCCTCCTGCCCGACTGGGACGAAAGGGGTGAACTCCTCTACGGCAAACTTGCCTCACTCCTCAGGGGGATATATGAAAGGCATGAATCGATAAGAAACAGGCTTATAGAACTCTGTAGCGGGCTTATCAAAGAAGTGGAGGAGATCCCGTCGCTGCTTGAATACCTGAAGGAGAAAAAAAGAAGAGAATCTCATCAGGACTGAGTTTGTTTCAGCCCTCTTTCCTGTCGTTTCTGGGAGAGCACGTCTCCCCCGGGTGAGTCGATCAGGTAGGTATTCCCAGCCGTGGAAATATTACTGTCTGCAGGAGAACCCATAACAGAACAACCCCTCCGACAATAAGGATATCAGACATCACTCGCTCCCCTTGGTCTTCTCTTTCCGGGGATGTCTTTCTTCAAAGTCAACAAACTCCAGGACTGCCAGCGGGGCCTGATCCTTCAACCTGTTTCTGGTCTTTATGATCCTGAGATACCCCCCGTTCCGGTCCTTGAACCGCGGTGCTATCTCATCAAAGAGCTTTGCCACTGCTGCACGATTGGGGACCTTTGACAGGGCGAGCCTCCTTGCATGGAGATCCCCCCTCTTTCCGAGGGTAACGACCTTTTCGGCCAGCCCTTTTACTGCCTTTGCCTTGGCAACGGTGGTCTCTATCCTTTCATGGAGAAGCAGATTAACGATAAGGTTCCTGAAAAGTGCCTTTCTCTGGTTTGCCGTCCTCCCAAAGTGTTTTCTCTTGACTCTGTGACGCATCTCAGCTCTTACCTCCTTCAGCCCTGTGCTTCTCTAACAGCTCCGGATCTATCTTCATCCCGAAGTCAAGGCCCATCTTGTTCAGGATGGCCTTGATCTCATCAAGTGACTTTTTCCCGAAGTTCTTTGTCTTCAGCATCTCATGCTCTGTCTTCTGGACAAGGTCCGCTATGGTGCTGATATTGGCGTTCTTCAGACAGTTGTAGGATCTCACGGAGAGTTCCAGTTCCTCCACTGACTTCAGAAGGTTCCGGTTGAAGTCTCCCTCAATCAGGCCGGCTCCATGCCCCTCGCCTGACTCTTCCATCTCTTCCTCCTCGTTTTCATCGAGGACAAAAAGATTCATGTGCTCAATCAACAGCTCTGCAGCCTTGGAGAGGGCCTTCTGGGGTGCTATACTACCATCTGTCCAGATTTCCATTATAAGCCTGTCATAGTCAGTGGAGCGTCCCACCCGGGCCTTCTCCACAAGCATGTTGACCTTCTTGATGGGATTGAAGAGGGCGTCTATGGAGATGATATCTATGGGCTGGTTCTTCTCCTTGTTGGCCTCTGACGGGAGATAACCCAGTCCCTTTTTTACGTAGAGTTCAGCCTGAAAGGTCACCCCGTCATCAACAGTTGCTATATGCTGTTCCGGTGTCAGCACCTCGAGATTCGCCTCGCACTCGATGTCAGCACCGGTCACATACCCCGGACCGTTCACATTGATCCTCGCGATCCTTTTTTTATCCCCGTTCATCCTGAACCTGAGTTTCTTCAGGTTCAGAACTACATCAACCATGTCTTCCTTCACGCCCTTTATCGTCTGGAACTCATGCAGCACACCCGGGATCTTGACCTGAGTGATTGCAGCCCCTTCGATAGAGGAAAGGAGTATCCTCCTCAGGGAGTTTCCAACAGTTGTGCCATACCCCCTCTCAAGGGGTTCGGCTATCAGCCTCCCGTATGTCTCACTGAGGGTATCCTCGTCAAAGGCTATCGTCTGCGGAAACTGAAAGCCCTTTGCTATCAAATTCATAGATCCTCCCGGTTTTAAAGCATTTATAAATGACAATACCCGAAACTGTGCGAACAAGCGGAACTACTTGGAATACAGCTCGACTATCAGGTTTTCCTTTACTGTCAGCGGGAGCTGCTCCCTCGAAGGCATACTCACAACCTTCCCACTGAAATTATCAGGATCAAGTTCGAGCCATTCTGCGAGCCCCCTGTTTTCTATCTTTGCTATACTTTCCTGTACAAATGGGATGGATCTACTTCCTTCTCTCACCACTATCTGCTCGCCGACCCTGACCCTGTAGGAAGGTATATTCACCTTTCTCCCATTCACCAGAATATGTCCATGATTAACCAGCTGTCTTGCCTGCCTCCTGTTTGAGGCAAAGCCAAGCCTGTAAACAATATTGTCCAGCCTCATCTCAAGAAACTGGAGCAGGAGTTCACCGGTCACGCCCTTCCGCTTCTGGGCCTCGGCAAAGTACTTCCTGAACTGTCGCTCCAGCACACCGTAAATTCTCTTCACCTTCTGCTTCTCCCTCAACTGAAGCCCGTAATCACTGATCTTTGACCGCCCGCTCCCGTGCTGACCCGGGGCATACTTCCGTCTCTCAAAGGCGCATTTGTCAGTAAAGCATCTGTCACCCTTAAGAAAGAGCTTCTCGCCCTCTCTTCTGCACAGCCTGCAGAGTGAATCCCGGTATCTTGCCATAACTTATACCCTCCTCCTTTTTGGAGGTCTGCACCCGTTATGGGGCACAGGAGTCACGTCCTTTATGATATTCACATCCAGTCCGGCTGCCTGGATCGCCCTTATGGCCGACTCCCTGCCTGCGCCGGGACCTTTTATATATACATCTATCTGTCTCATTCCCATATCCATAGCCTTCTTTGCAGCATTCTCGGCAGCGACCTGGGCTGCATAGGGAGTCCCCTTTCTGGAGCCCTTGAATCCCAGGCTGCCGGCACTCACCCAGGTTATCACATTCCCGACCTTGTCCGTTATGGTAACTATGGTATTGTTAAATGTGGTCTGAACATGGGCTACCCCGTAAGGTATGTTCTTCTTTTCCTTTCTTGGACCGCGTCTTCTCCGCTTGGCCATTATTTGCCTCCCTTCTTCTTGCCGCCTACCGTCTTCTTGGGTCCCTTTCTCGTTCTTGCATTTGTCCTCGTCCGCTGCCCCCGCACAGGCAGACCCATCCTGTGCCTGAGGCCTCTATAACAGCCAATATCCTTTAACCTCTTTATATGAAGGGAGATCTCCTTCCTGAGCTCTCCCTCTACTGTGTACTTGTTCTCTATTTCACCCCTGATCTTGACGATCTCGTCATCACGGAGGTCCTTCACTCTCGTATCGGGATTAATACCGGTCTCCTCAAGGATCTTTCTCGAGGTGGTTCTCCCTATCCCGAAGATCCTCGTCAGTCCTATCTCAACCCGCTCATTCTTGGGTAAATCAACCCCTGCGATTCTTGCCATTTTGCCTCCTTAACCCTGACGCTGCTTGTGCTTCGGGTTTTCGCAGATAACCCTGACGATGCCCTTACGCTTGATTATCTTACATTTGGCACATATCGGTTTTACCGATGCCCTTACCTTCATAAAACCTCCCATTCAATATACTAAATCTTAAATCTTAAATTACTTGTACCTGTAAGTTATTCTGCCCTTGGTAAGGTCATAAGGTGACATCTCTATGAGCACCCTGTCACCAGGGAGGATTTTTATGAAATGCATCCTCATCTTCCCGGAGACATACGCGGTGATCTCCTGTCCGCTCTCAAGCTTGACCTTGAACATCGCATTGGGAAGGGCCTCAAGAATCGTCCCTTCGACTTCTATGTTATCCTCTTTGGGCATAGAGCTAAAAATTATACTATAGCTACGACCATTTAGTCAATATCTCCGGCCCATTATCTGTTATATGGACCGTATGCTCGAAGTGTGCTGAAAGTCTGCCGTCCCTGGTCTTTGCCGTCCATCCGTCATCAAGTATGACAACATGGTAACTTCCCTCATTCACCATTGGCTCTATCGCAAGTGTCATCCCTGGCCTGAGGCGCGGCCCTTTGCCCGGGGGACCGAAGTTCGGAACCTGTGGCTCTTCATGAAGGGTCTTCCCGACGCCATGTCCCACAAAGGCCCGGACTACACTGTAACCAGCCTGCTCTGCATGGACCTGTATCGCATGGGAGATATCAGTCAGCCTGTTTCCAGGACGGGCCATCTCAATTCCCGCGTACAGGGCCTCCTCGGTCACCCTCATGAGCCGACCGGCCTCTTCGGAGACCTTCCCCACAGGGAGTGTTACGGCAGCATCGCCGATGTATCCCTGACAGGTAACACCAATATCAATACTGACTATATCCCCTTGCTTCAGCCTTCTCTCCAGACTCGGAATCCCGTGAACCACCTCTTCGTTTACCGAGACACAGAGGCTGGCTGGATATCCCCTGTATCCCTTGAAGGTCGGTGTCCCGCCTTCGGAGTATATGATCTCCTCGGCTATCTTTTCAATCTCACCCGTTGTTATACCAGGAGACAGAATCCCCCTTATGGCTTTAAGGGCCTTCACAACAATCCGTGATGCCCTGGCCATCTTCTGAATCTCATCCCTGGACTTTATGATAATCACGGGTTAATCTTTTCAACGGGTCCTTCAGAAGCAGATCCCGGCATAGAGGCAATACTCCACAAGGAGGTCAGCTCCAAGCGAAGACCCGCCGTATCACCCTCTCCGCCCCCTGACACGTCCCTTGCTCAGGAAGCCGTCATACGACCGGGTGAGCAGATGTGACTCTATCTGGGAAACAGTATCAAGGGCAACCCCCACCACAATCAGCAGTGAAGTCCCTCCGAAATAGAAGGGAACGTTGAACTCCTTTATCAGGAATGTAGGAAGCACACAGACAACAGAAAGGTAAATCGCTCCGATGAATGTAAGCCTCGAAAGCACCCTGTAGAGGTAATCTGCTGTTTTCTGCCCCGGCCTTATACCAGGGATGTAGCCTCCGTACTTCTTCAGGTTGTCAGCCACATCCACGGGGTTGAATATGATAGCCGTATAGAAGTAACTGAAAAATATTATCATCGTTACATAGAGGGTGGTGTAGAGAGCCGTCCCGGGCGAGAGTTGCCTGGCTATCCCCTGGACCCAGGGGATGGAAATAAACCCGGCTATCGTGGCAGGGAACATGATAATGGAGGACGCAAAGATCGGTGGAATCACGCCGGAGGTATTCACCTTCAGGGGGAGGTGCGTTGACTGCCCGCCGTAGACCTTCCTTCCCACCACGCGCTTGGCATACTGCACAGGGATCTTCCTCTGCCCCTTCTCTATGTAAATTATGGCTCCAATCACCAGGACCATCATCGCAATAAGAAACAGCAGGAATATCAGTGAGAGTTCCCCTGCCTTTATCAGCCTCACCGTACTTATCACTGCATTTGGGAACCTCGCCACGATCCCGGCAAAGATGATTAACGAAATCCCGTTCCCGATACCTCGCTCGGTTATCTGTTCACCAAGCCACATTATGAATGCAGTACCGGAAGTCAGGGTTATCATAGTCAGCAGCCTGAACCCCCATCCGGGGTTCTGGATAAAGGCCCCGCCACTCATGCTCTCAAGCCCCACGGCGATACCGAAGGACTGGATGGCACTGATAAGCACCGTCCCGTAACGGGTATATTTTATTATCTTCTTCCGCCCCTCCTCTCCCTCTTTTGCCAGTTTTCCTATGGCTGGTACCACCACAGTAAGAAGCTGGAGGATGATGGAAGCACTGATATACGGCATGATACCAAGGGCGAAGATGGTCATCCTCGAAAGGGCACCACCGGAGAAGATGTCAAAAAAGCCCATCAGGGCACCACCCTTGGCGGTAAGGAACTTGCTGAGTTCCTCTCCGTTGATGCCGGGTGTGGGGATGTGACTGCCGATCCTGTAAACGGCTAGCAACGAGAGGGTGAAGAAGATTCTCCTCTTCAGCTCCTCAATCTTGAAGATATTCTGAAAGGAAGAAAAAACCCCCAACTATATCACCTCGGCCTTTCCACCTGCCGCCTCGATCTTCTTTATTGCCGAGGCACTGAAGGCATGGGCCTTCACAGTAACCGGCCTCTTCAACTCGCCCTGACCAAGGACCTTCAACCCGTCCCTGAGCCTGGAGATCACCCGCCTCTCAAGGAGCACCTCAGGGGTTATGCTCTCAAGGTCTTCTATCTCATTGAGCTTGTCAAGGTTTACAATGGCAAACTCCTTCCTGAAGGGATAGTTGCTGAACCCCCTTTTGGGGAGTCTCCTGTGAAGGGGCATCTGCCCGCCTTCAAACCCAGGGGCCTTTGTCCCGCCGGAACGGCACTTCTGCCCCTTGTGTCCCTTGCAGGAGGTCTTGCCGTGGCCGGAGCCAGGCCCTCTGCCAACCCTTTTCGGCTTCTTCCTGCTCCCGGGTGCTCTCAATTCATTTATCTTCATCTAATTACCTCCGGATTTATGAATAAGATCATTCGATTCAGGGGATGGGGCCTACCCTTCAACCTCTTCAGCCTCTACAAGATGGGCAACCTTCCTGATCATTCCTCTGAAGACAGGATCATCAGGCTTGACCACACTCTGATTCACCTTTCTGAGACCGAGGCTGTCAAGAACCCTCAACTGGTCCTTCCTCTTTCCGGCACGTCCCCTTTTCAGAGTAATCTTAAGCATTCCTTGCCGCCTCCTTCGGAGCCTCTTCCTGAGCCTTGCCCCTTATCTGCATTATCAGGGCCGGGTCCTTCAGGCTCTGAAGACCCATTATCGTCGCCTTGGCTTCATTGAAGGGGTTATGACTCCTGATGGACTTTGCCACTATATTCTCAAGCCCTGCCACTTCAAGGACAGCCCTCACGGCACCGCCTGCAATCACTCCGGTCCCCTTGGGGGCCGGCTTGAGGAGAACCTCTCCAGCACCATGTTTTCCTATTATCTCATGAGGTATGGTACCGTCACGAAGGGGAAACTGGATAAGGGCCTTCCTCCCCTTCTCCACTGCCTTTCTTATAGCATCGGCCACTTCAGAGGCCTTGCCCTTTCCGATTCCGACAGTACCGTTTCCATCTCCGACGGCCACAAGAGCTGTAAAGGAGAACCTCCGGCCGCCCTTCACCACTTTGGAGACCCTGTTAATGAAGATCACCTTCTCCTGAAGTTCAAGTTCTGATGGATCTATCCTTTGCACCATACCTCCTTACCGATATATTGTTGAGTCAAAACTATCAATCAAAACTCCAGACCGCCCTCACGGGCAGCATCGGCCAGGGCCTTGATCCGGCCGTGGTAACGGAAACCGCCCCGGTCAAAGACCACCTTCTTGACACCTTTTTCAAGGGCCCTCTTCGCAATCAACTGTCCTATCTGCTTGGCTGCCTCTACATTGCCTCCATGACCCGTCTTGCCTCTTATCTCCTTCTCAATCGTGGAGGCAGCAACAATAGTCCGGCCTTCCATATCGTTTATCACCTGAGCATATATATGGTTGAGAGAGCCGAAAACCGCCAGACGTGGCCTTTCGGGGGTACCGAAGACCTTTTTTCTGACCCTTTTCTTTCTCCTCTGTCTTGCCTCTTCCTTCGTCCTTTTCAATTTATTCCTCCAGATCGCTTATCTATGAACAGAACAATCTACTTCGCGGTCTTGCCAGGTTTGAGCTTTAGCCTCTCACCTGCGTACCTGATCCCTTTACCCTTATAGGAATCAGGCGGCCTCAGAGCCCTGATATTAGCCGCCACCTGCCCGATCAACTGTTTGTCAATACCGGTCAGGGTCAATTTCATGGGCCTGGCCTTTGCATCTACCTGGGCGGTTATCCCCTCCGGGAGCTGGAACTCCACAGGGTGTGAATAACCCAGCGAGAAAACTATGCTATTACCCTTCTGTTCAGCCCTGTAACCAATACCCACTATTTCCATCTCAATAGTATAACCCTCGCTCACACCCTTAACCATGTTGGCTATCAGGCTTCTGGTAAGCCCATGGAGAGCCCGCTTCTGTTTTGTATCGTCAGGTCTCTTCACAACGACCGTCCGGTCCTCCTGCCTTACCTCCATGGATGGCGGAAAGCTCCAGGCCAGTTCACCCTTGGGCCCCTTGACCTTGATAGTGGTCCCGGAGATATTGACTTCCACCCCTTCCGGTAACTGAACAGGTTTATTCCCTATCCTTGACATTAAACTCTCTCCTTGTCAGCCTTGTATTTCAATGTTTCCGTTACCATACATAGCAGAGGACCTCACCACCGGTCTTCTCATGGCGGCAGACCCTGTCACTCTTCACCCCCTTGGGGGTGGTAAGGATCGCTATACCCACGCCACCCATAACACGCGGTATATCCCTGTATCCAACATAGACCCGCCTGCTCGGCTTGCTCACCTTCTTCAGGCCAGTAATAACGTTCTTTCCGTCAACATACTTGAGCGAGATCCTGAGTATACCCTGTCTCTTGTCCTTGATTATCTTATATGCTCTTATGAAGCCCTCTTCCTTCAATATCTTGGCTATATCCAGCTTCATCCTCGAAGCCGGGATATCCACCTTCTCCGCCTTCACAAGGATCGCATTCCTTATCCTTGTCAGCATATCAGCAATCGGGTCGGTCACCATATTAACACTCCTACCAGCTTGATTTTGTTACCCCGGGAATAAGACCCTGATGGGCAAGCCTTCTGAAGCAGACCCTGCAGATACCGAACTTTCTGAGGTAACCACGGGGCCGGCCGCATACGGCGCACCTGTTATAGGCCCTTACCCTGAACTTTGGGGGTCTCTGGTGTTTCTCAATAAGACACTTCTTGGCCATCCTGTCTCCCTTTCTTCTACTATTGCCTGAAGGGCATCCCGAGCGCCCTCAGGAGCGCCTTCCCTTCCTCGTCAGTCTTCGCAGTGGTACAGATAACCACATCAAGACCATGAACCATCTCAACCTTGTCATATTCTATCTCAGGAAAGATATACTGCTCCTTAAGCCCCATTGCATAGTTGCCCCTGCCGTCAAAACTCTTAGAGGGCAGCCCTCTGAAATCCCTTATCCTCGGGATGGCTATACTTATCAGCCTGTCAAGGAACTCATACATCCTGTCACCCCTCAGGGTCACCCTGCAGCCTATGGGCATCCCCTTACGAAGCTTGAACCCCGCTATGGACTTCTTGGCCTTTGTTATTACCGCCTTCTGCCCTGCTATCCTGGTCAGTTCCTCCTGGGCGGCCTCAAGAAGCTTTATATTGGTTATGGCCTCACCCAGCCCCACGTTAAGGACTATCTTCTCCAGACGGGGAACCTGCATCACATTCCGGCAGGAGAGCTCCTTCATGAGCTCGGGAACAACCTCTTTGAAATATCTCTCTTTCAGCCTTGGTATGTATTTTTTTCCTTCAGCCATTACCGGTCTATAACCTCCTTACACTTCTTGCAAACCCTCATCTTCCTCCCGTCCCCAAGTATCTGGTTACCGATCCGGGTCGGCTTCTGACACCGTGGACAGATGAGCATGACATTGGATATATGGAGGGGGGCTTCCTTCTCTATTATCCCGCCCTGTGAGTATTTTCTTGAAGGCTTCATATGCCTCTTGATTATATTGACCTGCTCGATGATCAGTCTCTGCTTCCTGGGCAACACGGAAAGCACCCTCCCCTGCTTGCCCTTCTCCTTGCCGGAGATTACCACAACATGATCATCCTTTTTTATTCCCAATCCCATCATATCCTCCTATAAGACCTCAGGTGCAAGAGAGACGATCTTTGTAAACTCCTTCCACCGCAACTCCCGGGCTACAGGACCGAAGACACGGGTTCCCACCGGCTCTCCCTGTGCATTTATCAGCACACAGGCATTCTGATCGAACCTGATATAGGTACCGTCGGGCCTCCGGGTCTCCTTCTTCGTTCTTACCACAACGGCCTTGGCCTTTGAGCCCTTCTTCACCGTACCGTCAGGGAGAGCCTCCTTAACACTCACGACTATTATATCTCCAACACGGGCATACCTCCTCCTTGATCCGCCAAGGACACGGATACAGAGGACCTTTTTAGCCCCTGAATTGTCTGCCACATCAAGAATACTCTCTGCCTGTATCATCGCAGTCTTCTCCCTCTTGTTCCTGATCCTTTACTTTTATTCGTCTCCGACCCGGGCCTCCCGGCTCAGTATCTCAAGAACAGTCCACCTCTTGGTCTTGCTGAGCGGCCTGGATTCTATTATCTTTACCATATCACCCGTTCGGCACCGGTTCTCCTCATCGTGAGCCTTGAACCTGGCAACCCTCTTTATATGCTTCTTGTAGAGGGGATGCCTATAAAGCCTTGTGACGGCGACGGTCACCGTCTTATCCATCCTGTCGCTTACTACCTTTCCTGTAAAGACCTTCTTCGGCATGTCTATAACCTCTCTTTATCGGTCAGGATCAGCCCCTTGTGCTCTCGGGGCTCCGGTCGCCTGACCTCTCTTTCTCGGTAATTATCGTAAGCACCCTTGCTATATCCTTCCTGACGGCCGTGAGTCTCTTGGGGTTCTGGATATCGCCGGTAGCATGCTGGAACCTGAGATTGAAGAGCTCCTTCCTGAGTTCGGCCTCCTTCTGGCGGAGTTCCTCGACCGTCATGTCTCTGAGTTCAGATGGTCTCAAATCACCGCCTCCTCTCTCTTGACGAACTTTGTGGCTATGGGGAGCTTCCTTGAGGCAAGCCTGAGTGCTTCCCTTGCCACTTCCTCAGGCACACCGGACATCTCATAGAGAATCCGGCCGGGCTTCACAACTGCCACCCAGTACTCGGGATTACCCTTACCCTTACCCATTCTGGTCTCTGCGGGCTTCTTGGTTATCGGCTTGTCAGGAAATATCCTGATCCAGAGCTTGCTTCCTCTCTTGACGTGCCTCGTGATGGCAACACGGGCAGCCTCTATCTGTCGGGAAGTTATCCAGCCAGGCTCAAGGGCCTTCAGACCGTACTTGCCAAAGGAGACTTCCGAACCGCGGTATGCCTTACCCTTCATCCGGCCCTTCTGGGTCTTCCTGAATTTAACCTTTTTCGGCATCAACATGACTCAGCACTCCTTTCTATTCTTTCCCGGCCGAGAGCACGTCGCCCTTGTAGATCCAGACCTTCACCCCTATCACGCCATAGGTGGTTCTGGCCTCTGCGAAACCGTAGTCTATATCAGCCCTGAATGTATGGAGAGGAACACGCCCCTCCCTGTACCATTCCCTTCTCGCGATCTCTGCCCCGGCAAGGCGGCCCGATGACTGGACCCTTATCCCCTGGGCCCCGAACCTCATAGCCGATGCCACGGCCTTCTTCATCGCCCGCCTGTAGGCGACCCGCTTCTCAAGCTGCATACAAATGTTTTCGGCAACCAGTTGGGCGTCCAGTTCAGGCTTTCTCACCTCTTTTATGTCAATGGTGATCTGCTTTCCTACCATCGCCTCGAGATCCTTCTTGAGCCTTTCAACTTCGGCACCCTTCTTTCCGATAATGATCCCCGGCCTTGCTGTGTGAATGATCAGCCTGATCTTCTGGCCTTCCTTCTCCCCGACACGCTCTATTTCGATCTTTGAGACCCCTGCATGGTAGAGCCTGCCCTTTATGTAATTCCTTATCGAGAGGTCCTCGTGGAGTTGCCCTGCATAGCCCTTCTCCTGATACCACCTCGAATCCCAGGTTCTGATTATGCCTATCCTGTTTCCAATTGGATGCGTCTTATGTCCCAAGGTACACCCCCGATTTCAGTTTTGAGTGTTTAGTCTTAAGTGCAAAACATCCGTCCACTAAACACCGGGCACTCAACACTAAGCACTCAACGCTAAGCATTGTCTTCTTCCTCTTCTGCAAGCACTATGGTAATATGGCTTGTTTTTTTCTTGATGACATTGGCACGCCCCATCGCCCTGGGTCTGAGCCTCTTCATCACAGGACCTTCATCCACATAGGCCCTTACTATTCTCATATCCTCCGGCACAGCAACCTCCTTCTGCTCCGCATTGGCCATGGCCGAGCGGAGGAGTTTCTCCAGGTACTTTGCACCACGGTAGGGCATGAACCTGAGTTCCGCCATCGCCTCACCGGCCTTCTTTCCCCTTATGAGATTGACCACTCTCCGGGCCTTCATCGGGGTAATCCTTGCATGTCTCAAAATCGCCCTTGCTTCCATGTTATTTACCCTTCACCCTGGTTTTTTTCTCACTCCCTGCATGTCCCCGGTAGGTTCTGGTCGGTGAGAACTCACCCAGCTTGTGTCCCACCATATTTTCGGAGACATACACGGGTATGAACTTGTTACCGTTATGGACAGCAAAGGTTAACCCCACAAACTCAGGGATTATCGTGGAACGTCTGGACCATGTCTTGATGATCTTCTTCTCACCGCTGTCCAGCATCGCCTGGACCTTCTTCATCAGTTTGGGATCAACGTATGGACCTTTCTTTAAAGACCTTGGCACCTTTGCCTCCTCACTTCCTTCTCTTGATTATATACTTGTCCGTTCTCGGGTTCTTCCTCGTCTTTACGCCCTCGGGCTTACCCCAGGGTGTACAGGCCGGCCTTCCTCCGGAACTCCGTCCCTCTCCACCACCGAGGGGATGATCTATCGGGTTCATGGCAACACCACGGACACTGGGCCGTCTTCCGAGCCAGCGTCTTCTTCCGGCCTTGCCATAATTGATATTCTCATGCTCCACATTGCTTACCTGGCCGAGAGTGGCCATGCAGCCTATGGGGATAAGCCTCACTTCTCCGGAGGCAAGCCTTACCTGGCCGAACCTGTCGTCCTTGGCGACCAGCTGGGCCTGGGTCCCGGCACTCCTGACAAGTTTTGCGCCCTGTCCCGGCCTCAACTCTATGTTATGTATAAAGCTTCCAAGGGGTATGTTTCTGAGAGGCAGGGCATTGCCGACCTTGATCTCTGCATCAGGACCGGATACGACCTCATCACCGACCGATATTCCACTGGGGGCAATGATGTAACGTCTCTCCCCATCGGCATAACGGAGGAGGGCGATCCTTGCAGTCCTGTTGGGGTCATACTCTATCGTCTCCACAACAGCCGGTATCCCTGTCTTGTCCCTCTTGAAGTCTATTATCCTGTAGAGCCTCTTGTTCCCTCCGCCACGGCACCATGCGGTAACCCTTCCGGTGTTGTTCCGTCCACCTGTCTTCTTTATTGAGACACAGAGCGGACGATAGGGCTTCCTTGTAGTCACATCGGCATAGTCATCCACAGACATGAACCGTCTGCCTGGCGAAGTGGGCTTATATACTCTGATTCCCATTTATCCTTACACTCCTTCTATGAAATCTAACTTCTCACCCTTGCCGAGGGTTATTATCGCCTTTTTCATCCCCGAAGTCCGGCCTTCCGTTCTTCCCCAGCGCTTCTTCTTCCCTCTGACATTTATGGTGGCAACCTTCTCCACCTTGACATTGAAGAGTTCCTCAAAGGCCCTCTTGATCTCTATCTTGTTTGCATTCCTGTCCACCTCTACGATAAGCTTGTTTTCAGACTCCTTCAGATAGGTAGCCTTTTCCGTAAAGATGGGTCTCCTGATCACATCATGGGGGTTTTTCATCCCCACACCTCCTGTATCCTCTCCAGGGCAGCCCTGGTCATCAGGACATGCTCATGAAGGAGGACCTCGTAGGTATTCAGGTCCTGTGCCCTGGTGACATCAACTCCTGGTATATTCCTTGCCGAGAGATAGACATTTTCGTTTCTCTCTTCAGTGACGATGAGCACCTTCTTCTCTCCGAGCCCAAGTCCCTCGAGAAAGGCGATCATCTCTTTTGTCCTGGGTTTTTCAAAGTCCAGAGTGTCAACAACAGTTATATTTCCTTCGGAAAGCCTGACGCTGAGGGCGGTCTTCAGTGCCTTCCTCTTCTGTTTTTTCGGCATTCTGTAGGAATAATCCCTCGGCTGGGGCCCGAAGACGGTCCCGCCACCCTTCCAGAGAGGGGACCTGATACTGCCGTGCCTCGCCCTCCCGGTATGCTTCTGCCTGTAAGGCTTCTTCCCGCCGCCTCTTACCAGACCGCGGGTCTTTGTGGAATGGGTACCCTGCCTCTGGTTGGCAAGATAATTCACTACAGCTGAATGAAGCAACGCACTGTTAAGTTCCAGCCCGAATATGCTCTCAGGCATGGTCAGTTTCTCGACAACCTTGTTATTCCTGTCCTTTACTTCTACCTCAGGCATCTTCAGTCATCCTTCCTCAGTTCTACATAGGCTCCATCATGCCCCGGCACGGCACCTCTAAGGAGGATCAGGTTCTGCTCGGGCCTGACATCCACAACCATCAGGTTCTTCACCGTAACACGCCTTCCGCCGGTCCTGCCGGGCATTCCCTTGTTCTTCCAGACCCTTGAAGGGAATGCACTCGCTCCTATTGATCCAGGTGCACGATTGAACATGGATCCATGGGAGCCGGGACCACCGCCATAACCATGCCGTTTCATGACTCCCTGAAAACCCTTACCCTTCGAGATACCACTCACTGTGATTCTGTCACCCTTCTTGAAGCTTTCCACAGTAACCTCATCGCCTGGGTTCAGGCCGCTCATCCTGAACTCCCTCAGGAGCCTGAACGGAGAGATCCCTGCCTTCTTGAAGTGGCCTGCCATGGGTTTGTTCACCTTCTTCTGTTTCCTTACCTCATCAAATCCCAGCTGGACGGCCTCGTACCCGTCGGTCTTGTTCGTCTTCACCTGGACAACCTTGCACGGGCCGGCCTCCACCACTGTGACAGGTATGGCCCGCCCATTCTCATCGAATATCTGGGTCATGCCTATCTTCCTGCCCAAAATCCCTGTCATAGCTTGATCTCCACATCCACACCGGCAGCGAGCTCCAGCTTCATCAGTTCATCAACGGTCTGCGGTGTGGGTTCATATATGTCTATGAGCCTCTTATGTGTCCTGATCTCGAACTGCTCCCTCGACTTCTTGTCAACATGGGGGGACCTCAGAACGGTGATCTTGTTTATACGGGTCGGTAGCGGAACGGGTCCTGCGATCCTTGCACCGGTCCGCTCGGCAGTCTCGACTATCTCCTTCACAGACTGGTCAAGTACCCTGTGGTCGTAAGCCTTCAGCTTTATCCTGATCTTTTCGTTCATATCCCCTACTCTATGATCTTGGTGACCACACCGGCTCCCACCGTCCGGCCACCTTCCCT
>CAZITN010000047.1:0-12589 GCA_964542175.1 uncultured Thermodesulfovibrio sp.
GGGCGGGATGCCGGTCCGGACATTCTGAAGGAGGCCGAGCGGCTCGGGGGACTTCTTGCAAAGAGAGGATGGGTCGTATTGACAGGGGGGCTCGGAGGGGTGATGGAGGCCGCTTCAAAGGGAGCCTTTGAAGAAGGGGGTATAACAGTGGGGATACTCCCCCAGGACCATCCTGAAGAAGCAAATCCCTATGTAATGATACCAGTCTGCACTGGACTGGGGATCGGGAGAAATGTTATCATTGTCCGGTCGGCGGAGGTGGTATTTGCCGTGGGCGGTGGCTATGGAACCCTCTCCGAGATAGCCTATGCCCTCCAGATGGGTAAGCCCGTTATCGGGATCAGGAACCTGGGATATCCCGGGTCTGATACCGGCAGGGGATGCCAGGGATGCCCTGGACAGGGCTGAGGAACTATCAGGTCATCTCTCCCGCCGGTCTTCAGAGTAAAGCCTGCCCCCTTAGCTCAGTAGGATAGAGCACAGGATTCCTAATCCTGGTGTCAGAGGTTCGAATCCTCTAGGGGGCACCATTTTTTCAGGCCTGACAGGGGAAAGGGCATTGAGGGACTCACCACCCAACAGGTTCCCGGGAAGCCCTCCAGCCATGAAATGATAAGAAGGGATGATTGACCGATAAGATTTTTTAATTTGACCATTTCGGCTTGACTGTATTAATGTTTAATGCTCTTCCGGACAGGAAGGCCGGGACAAGATATCTCAGGGGCTTTTTAACAGATTGTTTTTTTGAGAAAAATCCAAACTTGAGGAGGACACTATGAGCATGAAGCACGAAACGCCGCTTATTGACGAACTGGAGAAGGGTGCCTTCCCGAGTTTTGTCAAGGAGATCAAGAGGGCTGCTGAACATAGTGAGTATGCCCAGGATCTTCTCGGACAGCTCGAACTCTCCTACAAGGAGAAGGTTACCCACTGGAAGCATGGTGGAATCGTAGGTGTGCGTGGTTATGGCGCAGGTGTTATCGGAAGATACTCCGACATACCTGACAAGTTTCCCGGTGTTGCCCACTTCCACACCGTCAGGGTTAATCAGCCTTCAGGGTTCTTTTACACCACAAAGGCCCTCCGTGAGATCTGCGATATCTGGGACAAGTACGGAAGCGGCCTTACCAACATGCACGGTTCCACAGGGGACATCATCCTCCTCGGAACAAATACGGAAAACCTTGAGCCCATCTTTGCAGAGCTCTCATCAAGGGGCTGGGACCTCGGGGGTTCAGGTTCCGCCGTCAGGACGCCAAGCTGCTGTGTTGGTGCTGCAAGGTGCGAGTGGGCGAATATCGACACGATGAAAATAACCCACGAAATCACCATGAGGTATCAGGATGAGCTTCACCGGCCGATGTTCCCTTACAAGTTCAAGTTCAAGGTGGCAGGCTGTGCCGTTGACTGTATAGCCTCGATCGCCCGTGCCGACATGTCCATCATCGGTACCTGGAAGGGCGATATCCAGATCGATCAGGCAGAGGTGAAGAACTATGCCGGCAACGGGATGGATATCCAGGCAGAGATAATAGATATGTGTCCGACCGGTTGTATGAGCTGGGACGGCAATGAACTCAAGATAGACAACTCAAACTGTAATCGCTGTATGCACTGTATAGCAAAGATGACCAAGGCGCTCCGCCCAGGCAAGGAAAAGGGTGCAACAATACTTCTGGGAAGCAAGGCCCCCATCGTAACGGGTGCACTGATGTCATGGGTGATCGTGCCCTTCATGAAGATGGAGCCTCCCTATGAGGAACTCTTTGACCTGGTTGACAGGATCTGGGAGTTCTGGGATGAGCATGGCAAGAACCGTGAGAGGGTCGGTGAACTGATAGAGAGACTGGGCTTTCCCACATTCCTGAGGGAGACGGGCATCGAGCCTCATCCCGCAATGGTGAAGGAGCCAAGGAGAGACCCATTCTTCTTCTGGACCGAAGCCGACATCGAAAAGTAATTTCATAAAATTATCTTTAATTAAGGAGGTTTTAAATGGCTGAGAATCTTCCGGAAAGACAGACAGACATCGGACCACCTCATTATGAGCAGTTTCTGCCACCTGTCATAAAGGAGAACTATGGTCAGTGGAAGTATCATGAGGAACTGAGCGCCGGGGTTATGGTGCATGTCTCTGAAAGCGGTGCCAAGGTCTGGACCGTGCGGGTGGCATCTCCCCGTCTCCTTTCCACTGATACAATCAAGGATATCTGCGACCTGGCTGACAAGCACTGTGACGGGTATCTCCGGTTTACCACCAGGCATAACGTCGAGTTCATGGTGGATGACGAGAGCAAGGTCCAGCCCCTCCTGGACGATCTGAAGGCTGGCGGCTTCATGATCGGTGGTATCGGGGACCGGATAAGCAACGTTGTCCATACCCAGGGCTGGGTGCACTGCCATTCTGCTGCAACCGATGCCTCGGGCCTTGTGAAGGCGATGATGGACGAACTCCACGAGTACTTCACTGAGAAGGAACTTCCAAACAAGGTGAGGCTGGCCGTTGCATGCTGTGTGAACATGTGCGGTGCCGTGCACTGCTCTGATATAGCCCTCGTCGGTGTCCACAAGACACTCCCGAGGATCGAGCATGACAAGGTGAAGAACCTCTGTGAGATCCCGTCCACAGTTGCTGCATGTCCTACAAGCGCGATCAGTCCTGATCCGAAGCAGAAGAGCGTGAAGATCAAGGAAGAAAAATGCATGTACTGCGGTAACTGCTACTCCGTCTGCCCGGCCATGCCGATTTCCGATCCCAAGAATGACGGTGTGGCAATAGTGGTCGGCGGGAAGGTCTCCAACCTGAGGTCAAACCCGACATTCTCCAAGCTGGCCGTGCCGTGGCTTCCGAACAACCCACCGCGGTGGCCTGAGGTTACAGATGCGGTCAAGACGATACTCGATGCCTATATCGCCGGAGCAAGGAAGCATGAGAGGCTGGGTGAGTGGATCGAGAGGATCGGCTGGGAGAAGTTCTTCAGCGAGACCGGCCTGCCCTTCACGATGCAGCATATCGACGACTTCACCTTTGCCCGTGAGACCTGGCGGATGGCTGCAACATTCAAATATTAAGATACTGCGGCGGGAGGTCCCTCCGGGACCTCCCTTCTTCTGTAAACCCTTAGAACTGAGTGAGGTGTAGAATGGACAAGGAAGAACTGAAGAAGATAATCTATGAGATGGTGGAGAAGTCCATGGGCAAGAAGCTCCTGAAGCCCGGGGACCTCTTCAAAAAGCTGAATGCCGAACATGGGGTTCCGAAGCCTGAGGCAAAGGCTGCACTGAAGGAGCTTATGGATGCCGGCACACTCATCTATTCCTACAAGGGAGGAAGTTACGTAGAGATACCTCCAAAGGAGTAGGCTCCATGCCTGCTGGTTGAAAGACTGAAAAAAGAATGCAGATAGAAACTCCAAGGGTGGTTATAGCAGGGCTGAGAGGGGGCTCTGGTAAAACCACCCTTTCTATTGGTTTGATGAGGGCACTGCGGAGGAGGGGGCTCCGGGTGGTGCCCTTCAAGAAGGGGCCGGACTACATTGATTCGTGCTGGCTTGCCAGGGCAGCCGGTACGGGCTGCCGTAACCTTGATCCATACCTTATTCCTGAAGAGCTGATAAAGCAATCCTTCTGCAGTGCCTCCTCAGAGGCTGACATGGCGGTAATAGAGGGTAACAGGGGCCTCTATGACGGGATGGACCGGGAGGGCTCCTTCAGTACAGCCGCCCTTGCCAGGCTTCTGAAGGTGCCGGTAATACTGATAGTGGACTGCACCAAGGCGACCAGGACTGTCGCCGCCATGGTACGGGGTGTGAGGGATTTTGAAAAGGGCCTTCAGATCGGCGGGATAGTACTGAACCGGATCGGGGGGAGGAGGCATGAGGAGATAATCAGGGAGTCCATCCTGGAATATACCGGTATCCCCGTCCTGGGGGCAATCAGGCGGGTGAAGGCCGGCCTGATCCCGGAGAGGCATCTGGGTCTGATAACGTCGGCTGAGTTTAGCGGGCTGGAGGCTGTTATTGAGAGGATGGCAGAGTTGGTGATGGACGGGGTGGACCTTGATCAGGTGGTGGAGGTCGCCCGGCAGGCAGGCCCATTTTATGCCGAAGAGAGAGATGTGAGCCGGGACAGGGATGAATCTGTAGGAAAAGGAGTCAGAATTGGGATAATCCGGGATGCGGCCTTCCAGTTTTACTACCCTGAAAATATAGAATCCCTTGAGAAGGCAGGGGCAGGGGTGATAACCGTAAATGCGATGGAGACCCGTGGGGTCGAGGGGATAGATCTTCTCTATATAGGTGGCGGTTTTCCTGAGACCAATGCCCCCAGGATCGCAGAAAACAGATCATTCATGGACTCATTGAAGCGGCTTGCCGAGGGAGGACTTCCTGTTTATGCTGAGTGCGGAGGGCTGATGTACCTTGGGAAGGAACTCCGGACAGGTGGGCGGTCGTACCCGATGACCGGCCTGCTTCCGGTCTCCTTTGAGATGCAAGAGCGGCCCGTTGCCCACGGGTACACGGAACTGAAGGTGACCGGGGATAACCCCTTCTATCCAGTGGGAACGGTCCTCAGGGGGCATGAGTTTCACTACTCAAGAGTGACAGATGATGAGATAACCGTGCCCATGGCCTTCAGCATGCTCAGGGGAAAGGGGATCAGAGACGGGATGGACGGGCTTGTCTACAAGAACATCCTTGCAACATATACCCATGTTCACAGTCTGGGTACACCTGAATGGGCGGAGGGGATTGTCGGTGCTGCCAGGAACTACAGGAGGTCGAGGGATGAACTTCAGGACCCTTAAGAAAGAGGTGGTGAAGGCCCTTAAGGACGGGGATATGGAGAGGATCCTTTCCCTTTCAAGGGAGAACCCCCGAACCGTGAGCATACTCATAAACAGGAGCTATGACAAGAACTCACTTCTTACCTGGCGTGCCGTCACTGCAATTGGTAAGGTGGTCGATGCCATAACGGAGCACTCACTCGAGGAAGGAAGGAACATAGTCAGGAGACTGATATGGTCCATAACCGAAGAGTCAGGCGGATTTGGGTGGTCCACCCTGGAGATGCTGGGGGAGATCATCCGGAGAAGGCCCGAGGAGTTCGGAGATATCGCCCTTCTGATCCCTGAATACTTTGAGGAGGAGATATTCAGGCCAGGCGTTCTCTACGCACTCTGCAGGATCGGGAGCCTCTGGCCGGAGCTGATTGATGATGGGGATAAACTGGAGGAGATGGTTCTGGAGGCCCTTCGCTCTGACGATCCCCAGACCAGAGGCCATGCCCTTTATGCAGTCGGCTGCCTCTGGGGTATGCTCGGGTCGGAACGCATCATAGAGCATGTAAGGAAGCTATCAGATGACCCAGCGAGGGTCAAAATATTCGGGGGCGATGAACTCCATGAATACAGCATAGCGGAACTTGCAAAGAGAGTCACAGGGGGATGAATATTTTCAGAAGTTCCCTGAAAATAACGTAATCCGGGGTGGGTTCTGAAACTTTCATTATAAAGCGCCGGTCATGTCTGAGCAAAGAAAGTCTGTTATGGACAGAGCCTTAACAGGCTTGATCAGTTATATGAAAGTTGTTTTGAGTAGATAAGTCCGTTCGGTCTCTGCCGAGCCGATACAGGGAAGCGCTTTCTTGAACGAACAGGTGTTGATAATGAAAGTTTCAGAACCCACCCCGGAATGATGTCAGTCAGCAAAAAGTCAAATCAGAAATCGGGGAACTCCTGTAAATATTTTGTTTGACTTAGGTAAGGGGGAGTGTTATAATTATAAACCTTGCGGTGGAGACGGGAAAGAGAGGACAAGTCAACCCTGACGGAGCCCCGTTGCCCATTCTGCAGGGAGGTCTTTGAGAGGCCCTGTGATATCCCTACGGAACTCAGTTTTTTCTACGGTGGCAGGTGCCGGTGTGGGGCGGTATATGGATGTGACCCTACGGGGAGGAATCTGGGGGAGGTTTTTGCCGACACCCTCGCCTTTGCCTGTGATGATGACTGGAATCGGGCAAGGGAGTTGGAGGAAGGGAAGGATTATCAGATAAAGGAACTGGACTATTCCCCGAGGGAGCACAGGCTTCTGCCTGGCGGGAGGGGATACCAGGGGATGAGGGTAAGGGCAAAGTTGATCTTTTTGAGGATTCTATAATCCGACTTCCAAATATCCTCAATTTATGATTGATAAGTTCTACTAATTTGCAGATTATATTTTTTAATTTGACCCGGAAGGTCTATCTGTATTAATGTTTATAGCTCTGATAAGGCGGTGTATTTTTGAAGTGGCCAAGAAGGCTGTAACTGGTAAGGGATTTTCCCAATAAAATTTTTACGATAAGGAGGTTTGAGATGCCGACTATCGAGTTTGGTGGCAAAACGATTGAGGTTGACGAGGAGGGTTATCTCCAGAATCTTGATGACTGGACCCCTGAACTTGCCAACTACATGGCAGAGCAGGACGGACAGGAGCTTACACAGGAGCACTGGGACATCATCAACTTTCTGAGGGATTACTACAATAAATACCAGATCGCCCCGATGATCAAGATCCTGGTGAAGGAGATCAAGAAGAACATGGGTCCGGAGAAGGGTAACACAAAGTACCTCTACCAGCTCTTCCCTGATGGCCCGGCAAAGCAGGCCTGCCGCTACGCAGGTCTCCCCAAGCCTACCGGTTGCGTTTAAGAAACAAGACAAAAAGATTTTACCTATGGAAGGGTGTTGGGGAAGTCCTCAATACCCTTTCCTTTAAGGACCCTGCACAATGGAATTAAAACAAGTCCTGTCAGAAAAGAGAGAAACCATACTCAGGCGCTGGTACGACCTGATAGTGGAGAGTTATCCTTCAGAGACCGCCCATTTTCTGAAGTCAGGCAATAACGAGTTCACAAACCCCGTTGGCCAGACGATCAGGGAGGGGATCGCCGGTCTGCTTGATTCTATAATCCAGGGCGGTCCGGACGAGACCGTCACCCCCTATCTTGACAGGATAATCCGGGTGAGGGCGGTTCAGGACTTCGCCCCCTCGGATGCTGTGGCCTTTGTCTTTGATCTCAAGAAGGTTATAAGAGAGATCATTATGGACAGGTTGGGAGACGGCCTGGCAGTGGAGGAGCTTTTTGCAGTTGAGGGGAGGATAGACGAGATTGCAGGCGTTGCCTTCAATATCTTCATGGAGTGCAGGGAGAAACTCTATGAGCTGAAGGCAAATGAACTCAGGAGCTGGACATACCGTCTCCTTGAAAGGGTAAACGAGAGTTTTGAGGTGCAGGACAAAGACTGATCATATCTTTTCAGTTCACTGAAGGAGGTTACATAATGGGAGCAATGGTTTCTTTGGTTGCCGTGTTGGTGCTCATCCTTATCGCCCTGATAGGCGTTAAGATTCTCTCCCTCCAGGCTCTCTTCGGCGTTGTCATCCCCTACCTTGCTGTACTCACCTTCTTTGTGGGTTTTATTCTCAGGATCCTGAAGTGGGCCCGTGTACCCGTTCCATTCCACATACCGACCACCTGCGGTCAGCAGAAATCCCTTCCCTGGATACACTACAGCAGGATCGAAAGTCCGGCAGGGACATGGGGAGTGGTAGCGAGAATGGCGATGGAGGTGCTTTTGTTCAGGTCCCTCTTCAGAAACCTGAAGACTGAACTCCATGACGGGCCGAAGCTTGCCTACGGATGGGAGAAATGGCTATGGCTCGGAGGTTTTGTTTTCCACTGGTCCTTTCTCATTGTGCTTCTGCGGCACCTCCGGTTCTTTACGCAGCCTGTGCCGGGGTTTGTCAAGATAATGGATGCAGTGGACGGATTCCTCCAGATCGGCTCTCCCCATCTTCTCATGACAGGAGTCACCCTGCTTGCTGCAGTCACCTATCTCCTGATCAGAAGATTCTATATCCCCCAGGTAAGATACATTTCCCTTCCTGCTGACTACTTCCCGCTCTTTCTGATATTCGGGATAGCCTCGACGGGAATCATCATGAGGTATTTTCTCAAGGTGGATATCATAAAGGTCAAGGAACTTACCCTCGGGCTAGCCTCACTGAGTCCTGCAGTTCCTGAGGGGATCGGGGCAATATTTTATGTCCATCTTTTTCTTATCAGTACCCTTTTTGCTTATTTCCCCTTCAGCAAGCTTGTCCATCTGGGAGGCGTATTCCTCAGTCCTACCAGAAACCTTGCAAACAACAGCAGGATGAAGCGGCATGTGAACCCCTGGAACTATCCGGTCAAGGTTCACACCTACGAGGAGTATGAAGAGGAGTTCAGGGATAAGATGAAGATGGCCGGAATACCTGTTGAGAAGGATGAACCTGAAACAGCTGAAGCAGACTCGGAAGAAAGCGAGGGAAAGGAGTAAGCTATGGCAAAAGGAGCAAAGACACCCAAGCCTGAAGAACTTTCCAAGATAGATTACCGTCCACCCAAGACCCAGTGGATGGAGACGCCGGTGGAGTTCAAGCCCGGCACCTTCTGTTACGGTGCCAGGCCCAAGTATCTTGAAGAGGTGGATTTCCCAAACCCCCGTGAGTGGGCCTCGGCGGACGAGGACTGGAAACTTCCTGAAAACTGGAAGGAGATAGTCCTTGAGGGTATGAAGGACCGTCTGGGCAAGTACAGGTCCTTCCAGCTCTTCATGGACATATGCGTCCGTTGCGGTGCCTGTGCGGACAAGTGCCACTTCTATATCGGTTCCGGTGATCCAAAGAACATGCCCGTCCTGAGGGCGGAGCTCATGCGGTCCGTTTACAGGAAATATTTCACCTCCGGCGGGAAGCTCCTTGGAAAGTATGCCGGGGCCAGGGAACTCACTTATGAGGTCTTCAAGGAGTGGTGGTATTACTACTATCAGTGTACGGAATGCAGACGGTGCTCGGTCTTCTGTCCCTATGGGATAGACCAGGCGGAGATAACCATAATGGGGAGGGAACTTTTCAATCTCCTGGGCTGTAACACCGACTGGATCGCCGGGCCTGTGGCCAACTGCTACCACAAGGGTAACCACCTCGGCCTTGAGCCCCACACCATCCAGAGCAATGTAGAGATGATGTGCGATGATATAGAGGAGATTACGGGGATCAGGATAGATCCCTCCTTCAACAGAAAGGGGGCGGAGATACTATTTGTCACCCCTTCAGGTGACCTCTTCGGCCTCCCGGGTGTCTACACCTGCATGGGGTACCTGATGCTCTTTCACGAACTCGGTCTTGACTATACATGGAGTACCTATGCCTCAGAGGGCGGGAACTTCGGGTTCTTCACCTCCAACGAGATGGCAAAGAGGCTGCACTACAAGATCTACGCCGAGGCGAAACGCCTTGGTGTGAAGTACATAATCGGTGGTGAGTGCGGACATATGTGGAGGCTGATACACCAGTACCTGGATACCTGGCACGGGCCTGCCGACTTCATGGAAGTCCCCCGCTCACCTATCACGGGGACGGTCTTCGAGAATGCCAAGGCCACGAAGATGGTCCATGTTACCGAGTTTACCGCCGACCTGATCAGGCACGGCAAACTCAAGCTGGACCCGAGCAGGAACGACCATCTGAAGGTCACCTTCCATGATTCCTGTAATACCTCCCGTGGTATGGGCATATTCGAGGAGCCGAGGTACATCATCCAGAATGTTGTGAACCACTTCTATGAGATGCCCGAGGATACGATCAGGGAGAAGACCTTCTGCTGCGGAAGCGGTTCAGGGCTTAATGCTGGTGAGAACATGGAACTCAGGATGCGGGGCGGCTTCCCGAGGGCGAATGCGGTAAGGCATGTCCACGAGAAGTACGGCGTAAACATGCTGGCCAACATCTGTGCCATTGACAGGGCGGCCCTGCCCACGCTGATGCAGTACTGGGTTCCTGAAGTTGATGTCTGTGGAGTTCATGAACTGGTCGGGAACGCCCTTGTGATGACAGGAGAGACGGAGAGGACGATGGACTTAAGGTTAGAACCCCTTCCAGGGAAGGAGGATACAGAGGAGGAGGATGAATAATGTATGACGGTGGAAAGATAATTATCGGGTTGCTCATCTTTCTGGCATTTGCCACCTTCCCCTTTTACAGCAACATAGGGAAATCCGTTGCCAAGCCGGAACCGAGTCTTGATACTCCTGTGATAAAGGCTCTTGAGAAGAAGGAGTGTGTAGAGTCAAAGGACTTCATGAGGCGGAACCATATGCAGTTGTTGATAGAATGGCGGGACTCTGCCCTCAGGGATGCAAAACGCGAGTATGTGAATTCCGAAGGGAAACATTTCCGGATAAGCCTCCAGAATACATGCATGAAATGTCATTCCAACAAGAAGAAGTTCTGTGATGAGTGTCACGGATATGCCGCCGTTGATCCATACTGCTGGGACTGCCACTTTGTGAAGGAGGGTGGAAGATGAGCATGGACAGAAGAGAATTTCTAAAATTTGCCGGTCTGACCTGTATAGGTATAGGAGTTGGGGGAGCCCAGCTTCTGGTGAGGAGCCGGATCGCTTCCTCAGAGTATTCCCCTGCTGCAGAGGGGCTTCAGGCGAGCCGCTGGGCCATGGTTATCGACATCAGAAAGTTCAGGACCGAGGAGGATTATGACAAGCTTATCAAGGCCTGCCATTACATCCATAATGTGCCCAGCTTCCCTGACAAGTATCATGAGGTCAAGTGGCTCTGGAAGGAGGACTTTGAGCACTCCTTCCCGGAACAGATGAACCACTATCTTCCTGAGGGGATTGAAGAAAAGCCGGTCCTTCTCCTCTGTAACCACTGCAGTAATGCCCCCTGTGTCAGGGTCTGCCCCACGAAGGCAACATTCAAGCTCTCAAACGGGATAACCGCCCAGGACTATCACCGGTGTATCGGTTGCAGGTTCTGCATGGCTGCCTGTCCTTACGGAGCGAGGAGTTTCAACTGGGTTGACCCGAGGCCCTACATAAGGGAAGTGAACCCTGAGTTCCCCACAAGGACCCCCGGTGTGGTGGAGAAATGCAACTTCTGTGTTGAGAGGCTTTCCGAGGGACTCAGGCCGGCCTGTGTTGAGGCCTCGGAGGGCAAGATCCTCTTTGGTGACCTCCGGGACGAGGGTTCCGAGGTGAGGAGGTATCTGGCAGAAAACTTCAGCATGAGACGGAAACCTGAACTCGGGACGGAACCTGCCGTATTCTATATAATCGGAGGAGGTGAGGAACATGTTTGAGAAGGCACTTCAGGGAAGGCCTAAATACTGGCTCTGGATACTCTTTCTGCTTGGGATAACAGGTGCGGGTTTTCTGGTTTATCTGCAGCAGCTCAAGATTGGTCTGGGTATAACGGGGATGAGCCGGGATGTCTCCTGGGGGTTCTACATCTCCCAGTTCACCTTTCTGGTCGGGGTTGCGGCCTCGGCGGTGATGCTCGTGATTCCCTATTATCTTCATGACTACAAGAAGTTCTCGAAGATCGTGATCCTCGGCGAGTTCCTCGCCGTCTCCGCGGTCCTGATGTGCATACTCTTCATCTTTGTTGATATGGGACAGCCGATGAGAATCTTCAACGTGCTTCTCCATCCTACGCCGAACTCCATACTTTTCTGGGACTCCGTTGTTCTTACAGGCTATCTTGTTCTCAACATAGTGATCGGCTGGACTACACTTGAGGCTGACAGAAAGGAGGTTCCCCCTCCTCAGTGGGTCAAGCCGCTTATCTATCTTTCCGTGCCATGGGCTGTCAGTATTCATACTGTCACGGCCTTCATCTATGCCGGGCTTCCAGGGAGGCCCTTCTGGATGACGGCAATCATGGCTGCACGGTTTCTTGCTTCAGCCTTTGCCTCGGGACCGGCGTTTCTGATAATCCTTGCGCTCCTTATAAGGAAGCTAACCAGGTTTGATCCTGGCAAGGACGCGATCCAGGCGATAGCAAAGATCGTTGCCTATGCGATGTTTGCCAACTTCTTTTTCTTCCTGCTTGAGGTCTTCACCGCCCTGTACAGCAACATTCCGGGCCATATGGCTTCCTTCCAGTACCTCTTTGCCGGTCTGGATGGATACGGCAAGCTCGTTCCCCTTATGTGGCTGAGTGTGATTCTTGCCATCTTTGCCCTGGCGATGCTCGTATTCCCGAGTGTGAGGGCAAACGAGACCACCCTTGCAATTACCTGTGTGGCGGTCTTCATCTCACTCTGGATAGACAAGGGCTTCGGACTGGTAATCGGTGGTTTTGTCCCGAACCCCTTTGAGCGGGTTACCGAGTACTGGCCTACACTCCCCGAGACGGTAATTTCTGTTGCTGTCTGGGCATTCGGCTTCCTTGTCCTGACCATGCTTTACAAGGTGGCCGTTTCCGTGAGGGAGGCACAGGGCCCGGGGGAGCCCCTCCATTGATGTAACCTTGCAGCGAGATTGTCCTCGAAGGGGGGATCCAGCCTTGCAAGGCTGGATCCCCCCTTCTTTTTTGCTTGACAGGTGCCTCCCCCTCTGATATACTGAGTCTATGGACATGACTTTCCCCATCAAGAAAGTCGATGGGAAAGGATTGTACAGAACAGTCAGATCCTGTCTGAAAGGAGGAGTTGATGACAAAGGATGAAATCAGGAAGATCCTTTCCGGTATCAGTATCTT
>CAZITN010000047.1:12689-22461 GCA_964542175.1 uncultured Thermodesulfovibrio sp.
GAGATGAAGGAGATGCTGTCAGAAACCCCTGCCCTGTGAACGGCAAGGTCCGTGTCTCCTCCGCCCACTATTGTCAGGGCATAGGCATCTGCCACAGAGCGGGCTACCGCAAAGGTTCCCCGCGAGAAGGCATCCACCTCGAAGACACCCATTGGACCGTTCCAGAGGATGGTCTTGGCGTTATGCAGGGCCTCGTCAAAAAGCTTTGCCGAGGCAGGCCCGATATCAAGGGCCTTCCAACCCGGAGGGATCTCCAGTGTGGGGACTATCTTTGTCTCTGAACCAGGCTCAAGGTCATGGGCTATCACACAGTCAACAGGAAGGTAGAACTTCACCCCCCGTTCCTTCAGGCTCTTTCTTATCCTCTGGGCAGTCTTGAGCATCTCCTCTTCCACGAGGGAGTCTCCCACCTCGTAACCCATCGCCTTTATGAATGTGTAAGCCATTCCACCACCGATGAGGACCTTGTCTACATTGGCCTCAAGGTTCTCAAGGACACCGATCTTTCCCGAGACCTTGGCCCCGCCGAGGATTGCGACAAAGGGCCGCACCGGGTTGTTCACCACCCCCTTGAGATACTCTATCTCCTTCTTGAGGAGAAACCCTGCAGCAGAGGGAAGGAACTTTGGTACTCCCACAATGGAAGCATGGTTCCGGTGTGCTGTTCCAAAGGCATCATTTATATAAAAATCAGCCAGATCAGCAAGGTTCCGGGCAAAGACCTCGTCATTCTTCTCCTCTCCTTCATGGAATCTGAGGTTCTCCAGTACCACCACATCACCAGGTTGCATCTTTTCGATCAGATTTCTCACCTGGGGACCGACACAGTCCGGGGAGAAGATGACTTCCTTGTTCAGAAGCCTTCTCAGCCTTTTGGCCACCGGGGCGAGGCTGTACCTGGGGTCGGGCTTTCCCTTGGGCCGGCCGAGATGGGAGGCAAGTAACACCTTTGCCCCCTCGTCTATCGCATAATTGATGGTGGGGAGGGCAGCGCGTATCCGCCGGTCATCGGTGATGTTGAGGTTTTCATCAAGGGGCACATTGAAGTCCACACGGATGAAGGCCCGTTTGTTCTCCAGGTCAAGATCCTCAATGGTGAGTTTTCCCAGTACATCCTTGATTGGAGCAGGATTCGTTCCGCCAACCATATTTGCCTCCTTCCGGAAAGTTCTATCTCTTTTTCATGATGAACTGGATCAGGTCACGGAGCCTGCTGCTGTAGCCCCACTCGTTGTCATACCAGGCAAGTACCTTTACCATCCGCTTCTCTATCACCTTGGTGATTGTTGCGTCAACAATTGAAGAGTGGTCGTTCCCGTTCAGGTCCATTGAGACAAGGGGTTCCTCCGAATAGGCTAAAATCCCCTTCATCGGACCTTCCGATGCAGCCTTCAGGGCAGCGTTGATCTCTTCAGGCGTGGCATCCTTCGAGATCTCTGCCACCAGATCCACAACCGAGACATTCGGGGTGGGAACCCTTATCGCCATCCCGTCGAGTTTCCCCTTGAGTTCAGGAAGAACCAGCCCGACCGCCTTTGCAGCACCCGTTGTAGTGGGGATCATATTCATGGCTGCAGCCCTGGCCCTTCTCAGGTCTTTATGGGGCAGATCGAGTATCCGCTGGTCATTGGTATAGGAGTGGATTGTTGTCATCAGACCCCTCTGGATCCCGAAATCGTTGTTAAGGACCTTGGCAACTGGAGAGAGACAGTTAGTCGTGCAGGATGCATTGGAGATGATTTTGTGTGAGGCGGGATCGAGGGATGCCTCGTTGACACCGAGACAGACGGTAATGTCCGGGTCCTTGCCCGGTGCCGAAATAATAACCCACTCAGCTCCGGCCTCTATGTGCTTTGATGCCGACTCCCTGTCCCGGAATATGCCGGTGGACTCAATGACGAACTCCACCCCCATCTCCCCCCAGGGGAGCTTTGCAGGGTCGGTAATGGCCGTTACGCGGATGTCCCGTCCATTCACCGTTAGGGTATCATCAGTGGCGGATACCTCAGCATCAAATATCCCGTGGACAGAGTCGTATTTCAGGAGGTGGGCAAGTGTCCGGGCATCGGTGAGGTCATTGATGGCAACTACCTCGAAGTCGCTCTGCTTCATGGATGCCCTGAAGAAGTTCCTCCCAATCCTGCCAAACCCGTTGATTCCTACTTTAACTGCCATGATAACCTCCTTATGAAAGAATTCATATCTGAACCAGCATCATATGCATGAACAAAGATTAACTCCAGCCGTCATTCAATGTCAAGTCTGTTGACCACCAGTCCCGTCAGGACCTTTGGATAGAAGTAGGTGGATTTCGGCGGCATCCGGAGGCATTCAAGGGATACCCTCTCCACTTCCTCCAGGCTGGTTGGCCGGAGAAAGAAGGCAGCCTGATATTCCCCGCCTTTTACCTTCCGGAGGGTCAGCTCAGGGTCCATTTCGAAGGCGAGTTCTGACGAAGGGAAGAGTTCCCCGATAATCAGTTCGTGGAGGACGGTCACATCGAGACTTCGGAGAGGGGCGGGGATGTCAGGGAGATCGGCCCCATTGTGTCTGAGGACGAAGCCATGCTCCAGGCCGTTAAGATAAAGCCCCATTGCATGCTCCTCAGCCTCTATCTCCTCAATTATTCCAGAGGGGTCTTCCACTCTTCTTATCTCAAAGTGATGTTTTATCCGGTCAAGAATCGTTTCTTCAGGATCTGGCCCCTGGAGAGAGAGGCATCGCAGAAGTCGATGAGTGGGCAGGATTGAAAGACCGCCGTCGTGGATGTTTACCAGGTACATGAGTACGAAGTTGTAGGGCTCCTCCCCGGTGTGGGAAGGGTTCTTCCTCATCATCTCATTTCTGAAGTCAAGGGCGGTCTCGTATCTGTGGTGGCCGTCGGCTATATAGATGGCTATATCGGAGAGTTTTTCTCTCAGGTAGTCTATATCCTTCTGGTCGTTTATCACCCAGAGCCTGTGGAGCGCTCCGTCAGGGTCATGGGCCTCCAGGTATGGGGATCTGGTGGAGATCCTCTCAAAGAGTTCCCTGCTTTTTACCTCAGGGGCATTATAGACAGAGAATATCGGACTCAGGTTTGCATTACAGGCACGCATCAGATTGAGCCTGTCCGCCTTCGGCTTGGAGTGTGTCTCCTCATGGGGATAAACCCCCTCACAGAGGTCTGTTATCCTGACCCTTCCAAAGAGCCCTCTCATCACCTTCTCCTGCCCTCTCAGGGTGTACCGGACCTCACCTAAATAGAAACAGGGTTTTTCAGACTGAAGTAGCACCCCTTCCTCAAGCCATTCCTGGAAAAAACTGAGAGACCGGCTGTAGCGGTTTTCTTCATCGTTATCACCAGGGAGGTCCTTCCCGAAATCGATCCTCACGAAGTTGTAGGGACTTTTGCTGTACAGGAGATCCTTCATCTCAGGAGTGATGATGTCATAGGGCGGGGAGACTACCTCATCACCGCTGAACCGCTCACGGTTATACAGGACTCCTCTGAATGGCAAGACTTCAGTCATATCAGTATTCTCCAGATTTATCAATCATGAAAGGTTGTTATGAAAGGTGATACAGAGGCAATATGATACCATTTGAGGGGATGATAATTCAATATTTCTCCGGCGGCAGGAGACCCCTGTCCGGCCCCTGTACCTAATCCCTGATGTAGGCCTCTGTCACATACCGTCTCATCATCCTGTGGGAGTTGAAATAGTAGGCAACCTTCCCGATGGCGTTCTGCATCATCCTGATCCAGGTATGTCTGTCATTGTAGAATGTCGGGAGCACCACACTCTCAAGTTTGTTATACAGGTCCTCTGCATCCTTTGAAGGGTCTGCCTCGACATCGGGTGGCGGGCCGATTGACCACCCCGTGTATCCCTCGATATGCCCTTCTATCCACCAGCCGTCGAGTACGCTGAAGTTCAGCACGCCGTTATGGGCAGCCTTCATTCCGGACGTTCCCGAGGCCTCATAGGGTCTCATGGGGGTGTTCAGCCATACATCCACTCCAGCGACGATCTTCAGTGCAATGTCCATGTTGTAGTTCTTCAGATAGGCAATCTTCAACCTCCCGTCAAGTTCCCGGCTGATCTGGATGATCCGCTTTATCAGTTCCTTGCCGGGGTTGTCCCTGGGATGGGCCTTGCCGGCATAGACAATCTGAATCTTTCCCTCGCCTATCCGGAGGAGTCGTTCAATATCTGTAAACAGAAGGTCTGCCCTCTTGTATGCGGTGGCCCGGCGGGCAAATCCTATGGTAAGCAACCCTTCGTCCATCTGGATTCCGGTATCGCTGGAAATCAGCGAGATCAACTCTCTCTTTGCCTCCATATGGGCGTTCCAGATCTCTTCATCAGGAATCTTCCCCACCCTCACGAAGATCTCCGGCTCGTTCGCCCATCCGGGGAGGTAGTGGTCATAGAGCCTCCGGAAGGGTTCAGATGTCCACGTGTAGGAATGGACTCCGTTGGTGATCGCATTAATCTCGTAACCCGGGAACATGTTCTGGGAGACCTCGCGGTGTTTCTTTGCCACACCGTTTATATAGTGGCTCAGGTTCAGGGCAAGGTGGGTCATGTTCAGATGCTCCTCTCCGCCGAACTCCTTTATCACCTCAAGGGGGACCAGGTCACTGATTGTCTTTTCCACAAGATCATAGGAGAATTTGTCATGGCCTGCCTCAACAGGGGTATGGGTGGTAAAGACGCAGAGCCTCCGGACCCTGTCCAGGTCCCAGACGAGTTTCTCATCCCAGACCTCCTCGATATCTCTCTTGTATCTCCTGAGGAGTTCCAGTATGAGGAGGCTTGAGTGGCCTTCGTTCATATGGTATTTCTTGATATGGAAGCCGAGGCGGTCAAGCATCCGGACACCTCCGATCCCGAGTACTATCTCCTGCTTGAGCCGGTAGGCAGAATCTCCGCCATAGAGAAAATGGGTTATCCCGCGGTCTTCAGGCTGATTCTCTTCAAGATCAGAATCAAGAAAGAGGATAGGGACCCTTCCTCCCGTGACGCTCTCCTGGATGTAAAGCCAGGCGGCTATGGAGACCTCCCGTCCCTCAATGACGACCTGGGCCCGTTCAGGGAGAATTTCCATGTATTCCCAGGGGTTCCACTCATCGGGAGACTCGATTTGCTGGCCGGTCTCATCTATCTCCTGATGAAAGTATCCCTTCTTTGTGAGGAGCGTAACCCCGACAAGGGGGAGCTTGAGGTCTGCCGCTGACCTTATGGTGTCTCCTGCAAGCACACCCAGGCCGCCGCTGTATGTGGGTATATCCGTGGTCAGCCCGATCTCCATGGAGAAGTAGGCTATAAAGGGTTCCTTAAGGAACTCTTCTATCTCTGTCATCATCGAAATCCTCTCTATTTAAAATGATAATAAGGGAGTGAAAAAAGGTGCGTAACTATTATAAGGGGTAGTGTTATAATTATGGAAGTCCAGAAGAGATTTAAGGGAACGTGGCTTTTATGATATGACACCTTTTGAATACTTATACTACGCAGGTTACAGGCTGGACCGCTATCTCCGTTCATCACGGAGGAGGGCCTTGTCTGCAAGAACGGTGAGTGTCGGAAACATCACACTCGGAGGGACTGGGAAGACACCCCTTGTGATTTCCATTGCAGAAGAGGCCTCAAGGAGGGGGCTGAGGGTCTGTATTCTTACAAGAGGATATGGAAGCAAGGGGCCTGAGTCTGCAATAGTCAGCACCGGCACTGGTCCGCTCATTGACTGGGAAGAGGCAGGGGATGAACCTTACATGATGGCTGAGAGGCTGAAGAGGGTCTGGATAGTCAAGGACAGGAACCGTTACAGGGGGAGCCTTGTGGCAGGTGATATGGATCTCTTCATCCTTGATGATGGGTTCCAGCACTGGCCTGTGGAGCGGGATCTTGATATCATCACAATGGACGCTGCGACGCCTTTTGGCAAAGGCAGGCTTTTCCCCTTGGGAAACCTCCGGGAGCCTGTGAAGGAACTCCGGCGGGCTGATATGGTGGTCTTTACCAATGCTGAGATGGAGAACCCCGCCCATGAAGAGCAGATCAGGGCGCATTCCCCTGATGTGAAGTTTTTCTATGCCCGGTACCGGGTACTTGGTCTTGTCCCGCCTGAAGGAAAGATGATCTCCCTTGATGAGATCTCAGACAGGAGGGTCTATGCTGTTTCTGCCATCGGTTCAAATCGCAAGTTCCTGGACACACTCAGCAAGGAAGGGATCAGTGTTTCAGGGGAGACCTCCTTCAGGGATCACCATTCATACTCCCTTGCCGATATGGAGAAGGTTCTCCGGCGGGCAGAGAGGGCCTCTTCAGATATCATAGTAACCACAGAGAAGGACCTTGTGAGGATGAGGCGATTTCTGGATGATGAGTTCCCCCTTCCTGTTTTTGCATTGAGGGTAGAGCTTGAGGTAAGGGATGAGAACTTTTATAATATAATACTTGACTGATCGCAAGGAGGAAGGATGGTAAGGTATATCAATGTCCGGACATCGGCACGAACGGAGATGGTCGATATTACGGCAGACGTCCAGGAAGTCATCGCAGAAACAGGACTTGAGGAAGGGGTCTGCTATCTCTTTGTACCCCATACAACCGGAGCGGTCACCATAAACGAAGGGGCCGACCCCTCCGTGAGGAGGGACATAATAAAGACACTCTCTCAACTGGTACCCCGTGACGGCGGTTACACCCATATGGAGGGAAACTCCGATGCCCACATCAAATCAAGCCTTGTCGGCGCCTCGGCATACGTCTTTGTGGAGAAGGGGAAACCCCTTCTGGGAACCTGGCAGTCCATATTCTTCTGCGAGTTCGACGGACCCCGCCACCGGAGGGTGGCGATCAAGGTTCTGGGCGGAGAGCAGAGGTCAGATCTTGTCGCAGGAGGCCTTGAGGAGACCCCTGAGCCATAGATAGAGGCTCTCTTCCGGCCTGGAGAAATCTTCAATCCTCCCGAGGGGCCGGAGTGTTGTTATGCCATCGCCGTCAATCACGCCTATGTAGCCAGCCAGGTATTTTCCCTCCAGAAGGGCATAGAGGCAGTAGGTCCTCTCGCTCATGAGCGGGTTGTTCCTTACTACAACGAAGGCGGTCCTGAGGAGATGGTCATCCCCTCCGTCGATGGCCGATGGCGGCTCGGTGAGGAGTTTCAGATTGAACCCGAACTGGTCATTGAACCGGTTGACCTCCGGGGTTATCCTGGAGAGAAAACTGATGAAACCGCTTTCTTCCTCCCAGTAACCGGCCTGCTTGTCCTGATATCCTGTCTTCATTCCCGCCTCCTCTTGCTGTTTTTGGGTATCATAAGATATATAAATATTTTACAATAATTATAGAGAATTCTGTAAATGGCATTGAGCTGGCTCTGTGGGTTTAAGAGAGCGGATGTTACAGAAAACACCTTCTTTACGGTGAGATTCCGGGGATGTGCTCTGGAATTTTTTATTATGAAGCTCCGGTCGTGTCTGAGTAGATAAAGTCTGTTATGGACGGTGCCTGAGGAGTCCTGTTCAGCTGCAAGAAGGGTTTTAGAGTAGAGAAGGCCGGACGGTTTCCGCCGAGCCGACACAGGGATGCGCTTTCATGAACCATCAGGTGTTGATAATAAAAAATTTCAGAGCACACCCCCGGATAACTGAACAGACTGGGAAGCTCCGTGAGGGCATTTCGTCGCATCAACCACTCCCTGTCACGGAGGAATAATTTATGAAACTGGAAGGCTATGTAAGAAGATACCCCCGGACACGAGGAGAGGTTCAGAGGCAGTACCAGACTTTCAGCCCATGATAGTACCGGAGGGTGCAGGTATTACCAGACTCATCAACCACCCTGAAACAGGACGACCTGACCCTTGTTGTTTCATCCTCTTCTATCCAGCGGTCCAGGATACGGACCCTCACCCAGCCCGACTCTGTTCTTATCTTACTGGGCTCCTCGCCCCCCTTGTATCCCGAGTATGTCCGGACCTCCACCACTCCCCTTATCACAATAACCTCTTCAGGGTCTCTCCAAGGGCATTGCTTACCATGAGCATGAACCCCTCGTTCAGGTGCCCGGACCTGTCGTGCTCAGTATGATACCAGGGGTTTCTGAACATGGCGGTATCAGTTATCATGACCGCAGGATAGCCTGCATCCCAGAAGGGGGCATGATCACTGAACCTTGTTTCAGGGATAAGATAGCCCCTGAGACGGGATGTATATGTGACCACGCTGAGATCGGGCACAGCGTTTCCGGCGGTCTCCGTGAAGGCATCCATCATAAACCCTGCTTTTGAGTTTCCCACAAGTCCTATGAAGTCCCCCCTGTCCGGGGCATTCACAAAGGGAGGGAGTAACTGGCTGCCCTCCTTATCAGAGGTATATCCAACCGATTCAAGTATGAAGGCCCCCTTGAATGAAACCCCGCGTCTCTCCATTTCCTTCACAAAATGCCGGCTCCCGATAAGGAACTCAAGAGAGTTTTTCTGGGGTTCCTCCAGTGTGAATGCAACAAACATGAGCCCCTCTGAAGGCCCAAGGGCCTCGGCGATATCAAGCATCACCGCCACACCGGAGGCGTTGTCATCCGCGCCGGGGCTCCCGTGGACGGCATCATAGTGTGCGCCTACAACCCAGAAGCCCTCTGCCCCGGGAAGACCTCCTTTTGTGGCAATTATATTGAGATACTCCCTCTCCCTGTAAACAAACCGGTCTTCATCCACCTTAAAGGACAATTCATGAAATCTCTCCTCTATATATTTCGCAACCTCGCCGAGGCGATTGTAATGTTCAACCCCGTCCCGGAACCCCTCAATATCCTTCAGGGTCTTCATAAGCCCGGAATCTGCCATCTGCTCACCTTCCTTGTATCCACTCCCCTGTATTTCCCCTCCCTGAGGCGGTCGATAAAGTTCTCCCGGGTGAGGGGCTCTCTGAATTCAGTGTAACACTGCCCTGTCTCGCCGGGTTCGTGGGCATCCGAGCCACCGGTAAAGGGCAGATGGAGTGTATGTGCCGCCTCTATGGCCTTCATGTTGTAGTGGTGGAGATTGTAACCATTGTACCCCTCAAGGGCGGTAAACCCCTCATAATCAAAAACCCTCTCACCAATGCTGAGGCTCCGCCTGAAGGGATGGGAAGGTATGATCACGCCTCCTGCATGGTTTACCCTGCTGATAAGTTCCCCCACAGACGGATAATCGAGCCCGAGACGGTCTGTATCAAGGCCGAATATCAGAAAGTGCCCCTCCCTCGCCGCGTACTCAACCCCGCGCAGGATCAGTATGTCTCCTCCATATTTCTCTTTCAGATACTCTACCGGCTCGGATGCCTCATAGGAGTAGTGCTCTGTGAAGGCTATACCATCGAGCCCCCGCTCCAGGGCATACTCGATTATCTCTTCAGGCTCTGCTACAGAGTCACCGCTGTATTTTGAGTGCACATGGAGATCCACTCTGAACATCAATTATATTTTAGCGTTATTCCGCCCCTTTTCGCTTCCTTCTACCTGGATGTTGCAAAAAAAACCACAGAGAACACAGAGGGCACAGAGAATATAGAACTTTTCAATACCCTGCATATCGAGGATGCCCTGCAGTCTTGCCTGCCCGTATCGTGGCCTGCCCGTATCGTGGCCGCAGGGTTCTTCTTTTTCAGAAGACAGGATCAGCAAGGTCAAGACTTGTATATTTTATCCAGATAAAAACAAAGGGTTGTCATATGTAAAAGACACCTAAATTGAGAGATTTTGCTCTATAGGCAGAGGGCCATGGGCCTTCACATCAT
>CAZITN010000048.1:0-19514 GCA_964542175.1 uncultured Thermodesulfovibrio sp.
GCCCGGAGGAAAACGATTGCCCGTCCCTGCCAGTACTCGTTTTCTCCCTGTGCCTCCTTCAGAAGACCTGTGCAAATCTCTACAAGGAAGTCCGATGTGCCGTACTGAAAGGGATTGATGGAATGGCTCTGTGAGGGATCATTGAAATTGATGAGATAGAAGTCGTCTTCCCTGCCCTCCCTCACCACTTCGGCATAGAATATCTGATACATGTCTCCGGCATCCGCCTTGCCGTCAACGAAACACCCGCCTCCGCCAAAGCGGAAGTGGTATCTGAACATCAGCCGTATCAGGGTAGTCTTTCCCGAACCGGTTGAACCCACTATCAACCCATGCTGGCTTCCGACAAAGTGGGGCATCTCTATCGGAAAGCCATACTCGTCAGTCCCGAAATACAGCCGGGGTTCCTTCGGTTTGGACCTGATCTGCTTTTCGAACAGGGGCTTCGGAGCGTTATGCCCCACTACCAGGCTGAAGAGGAAAAGGGGCAGGAGAAGCACAAGGGCAAGGTTGGGAAGAAAGAAACCAACGGCCAGGAGGAGAAGATACCCTACAGGAATGACCTTCTTCAGGGCAAGGTAGTCCTTCCTGGTGAAACGCCGGTATTTTATCGGTATCCGCCAGGAAGCCTCCTTATACGCCAACTTCGCCTCCCCTGCCTGCCTGATCATGCAAGGGTTTGTTGTTCCTGGGGTCAATCTCGATCAGAACATATCTTTCATCGCCTGTCTCCAGAAATACCCGGTCCGGTGAGTCCGGGGGATAAAGCCTTTTGACAAGGTTGATGGGAATGTTTTTCTTCCTGCTCAACTCCTCGTATTTCACCCTGATCTCCTTAACGGTCATTTTCTCTGGATCAACCTCAAGGCCGTACCGCTCCCTGAGTGCCTCTACGGGACTGAACTTTTGATCATGGACTGTCTTCGACAGGCGAAGATTCCTCCAGGTCAGATATGAAGCAAGAAAAAAGAGCGGAAGGTCATAATACAGAAAGAGTTTCAGCCGAAATTTCCTGACTGCCCTGTGAAGGATGCCCGTGTAATCAAGTTCGCCCAGTTGCCTCGATGGAGTATGGAGGAGAAACCGCCCATACTCCATCAACTGGGCGGAAAGCGTCCGGTCAAAGGGCAGGACCTCGGCAGAGTAAACAACCGCCCTGCCCCCTGTGATCCTGACCTTTACCGGCGGGATGAAATAAAGAAGGACCAGGACTCCAACCAGGGCTATGTAGACCATCAGGGGGTCGTGTCTGCCCTCTCCAGACTGCCCGGACAATCGCCTTCCTCCTTTTCTCGGAAGATGTTAATCACCCCCTCCTATCTACCCGGACGGGGGGCGTGGCTCCTTACACGGTTTTCAAGCCTGTCAACCCTCTCCTGGAGGTCCTGAAGGGAGTTTACGCTACCAGGGAAGCCCATCCTGTCTTCGCCCGGTCTGGACTGTTTTGCAAGATCGGCAAAACGCATGGCAGCCCTGCCAACAGAAGCCTGAATGCGCTGAACTGCCGCAGTCTGCAACTGAGCAAGTCCCGGCAGATTCACCCCGCACAGGGAGGCATACCTCATTGACGATGCAAGTCCGGACGTAGAGAATGCCATGAGGATATTGACCATCTGCTTTGCCGTCTCCTTCAGGTATCCCGCAATCCGTTCGGGCGAGAGATTTGCATCCGTGAGGATGTCCTTTGCCGTTCCTGCAAGGGATGTTATCCCCTTCCCGGTATGACTCACATTCCTTTCGTAATCTTCTGCAATCTTCTGCGCCTGCAGCCTTTCCTCGAAAGATGACCTTTCATCAAATGCATTCATGAGCACCTCCAGAAACAGTTAATTGAGAATGCGGCGACTTATTTGTGGTCATATCCCATTCTGAATATTGGGTCGCTTTTGATGTCGTCGGGAAACTCCGCCAGTATGGTAGCCTCTATTTCCTCCTTCATCAGTTCTATCAGGGTCCTGAGGGCCTCATGCCGGATTCTCCTGTCCGGAAACAGGGCAACAACGGTCGGATAGATCTCCCTGATGAACCTTCCAAGTATCTCCTTCGTCTCCTTGATGTTGTCCACACTGACAAAGTGATAAAGATGCTTCTCGAGGTCTTCAGAACCCTCAAGCACGCCCTCCCTGTCAAGGACAAGAAGGGCCTCACCCATGTCGGATATGGCATTCCTGTACGCCCTGAGACAGACCCCCAGATTGTAGATGTTGTAATCCGTTTTTGCTCTCGCATCAGTTGTCAGTTCCACGATCAAACCTCCTGCGAAACCTTTCTGTATTCCTCAGAAATCACTCCTCTTTCAACAAGTCTCCTGATACTTGTTGAAAGGGAATGACCATGCGACCCACCTTCAATCATTTCCCTGACCCTTTCGAGTTCATCGTTGAAAAGCATGTTCCTGACTTCATGGTCCGGGATGAGCAGTTCGCTTGCCAGATAGCGTTTTTTACCATCCTTCGACGGTATCAGGCGTTGCGCCATTATTGCGAGGAGGCTGTCCACAAGCCTTCTTTTGAGAAACCTCTGCTCATCAAAAGGAAAAATGCCAACAAACCTGTTCACGGCCTGCAAAACATTCGAGGCATGAACAGTAACAAACACGAGATGGCCGGTCTCTGAGGCAATGATGGCCTGTCTTGCAGTATCCATATCCCTGACCTCTCCTACAACGATGATGTCAGGGTCCTCCCTCATGGCACTCCTCAAGGCATTGGCAAAAGACAGGGTATCCTTGCCCACTTCCCTCTGGGATACGGCATCACCCTCCCTTCCAAGCAGGTACTCTATCGGGTCTTCTATGGTGATCACCCTGACGGCTTTCCTCTTCAGGATGTGGTTGACCACGGAAGCCATTGTGGTTGATTTGCCCGATCCGGTCGAGCCAACGAGCATGGCAATCCCGTATGGTGCATTTTCCGCCGCCTGAACGAAAGCCTCCGGTATTCCAAGTTCTGCCGGTTCAGGGATGTCTGACTTGAGTTCTCTCAGGACGAGAAACGGCTGGCCTTCCGATAAGGCTATGTTCACTCTGAACCTTCCAGCCTGGCATGAAAAGGTCGTGTCTATCTCCTCCCTGGAGAAGAGCCTGGCCGCAGCGTTGGATGCCCCCTTGAAGACATCGCTTATGGCCCTGTCCACAAGAGGGCGGGACAGGCGCTCTTCCCTGAGTGGATGGAGAAACCCGTCTTTCATCCTGACAAGGGGTGGACGACCCACCATCAGGTGCAGGTCTGATCCACCCCTCTCAACCATCTCCAAAAGGAGACCGGGCAGATTCACGGCCCTAACCTCCAACGGTTACGGTGATGTTGTTGGAGGCATCACATGCCGCACTGTAGCCCTTTGCCGAAAACCTGTCCACAAGGTTGCTGCACATGGTTGAAGCATTGTCGCCACTGACCTGTGTTGTGATGTCCACATTGTTACTGTCAGTTGCATTGGGGGTAATGGTGTAGTTGGTGTCATAGGGGGACTTGTGTCCGTTTTCCCAGACACCGGTAGCCACAAGGTCGTTGAGACCGGTCAGGTTGGCAAAGGAGTTGTAACCCTTGTTGGTCTTCCAGGTAACGGCAGCCTCATACAGCCTCATGATGTCGGTTTCTGCGGCTGTCAGTTTGGCTGCGTCAGTCCGGTTCCTGAGTTTAGGGTAGAAGACGAGCATCAGGATGCCGATAATCGCCAGAACGACAATCAGCTCGAAGAGTGTAAACCCCTTCTCGTTGTTACTGTTTTCCCAAAACCCGTTGACGAACTCTTCCATAACACACCTCCTTAAACTGTTGGTTTTATGTCAAGGCCGACATGGAATACCTGTCCGAGCATGTTCTGGATGAATCCATGTATGGTCCTGAAGACCCCCACCGCCACTCCCCCATAGAGTCCGGCTGAGGCAAGACCGACAAACATCTTCACACAGAAACTCGTTGCATTTGAATTGACTGCATCCAGAAGCATGTCCTGAAAAAACGCCCTGTATATGACATAACCGGCCTTACAGACCCCGAACGCAATGACTATCCCGAGAGGATAGAGAAGCAGGGCAAAGGCCTTGATGCCGTTCTGATATACCGTATCCCTAGCCTTGTCAAAAAAAAGCAGTATTACCGAGAAAAAGAAAAACGGCGCATATATGGCGAACTTGATAAACGCCGCAATCACCACCCCGTAATAGACCAGAATGACCGATGCAGGCGTTATGTAGTCCCTCACCCAGTTCAGAATGGCGGTTACAACCGCATGTTCACCCGTAAAGAAGGCATCTGCCAGCATGTCTTTTCCAAGATCGCTCACACCCGTCCCCGACATCAGCCCGGAGGCAAGCCAGAGGCCCATGCCTGCAATCGCCTTCAGAGGTGTCCAGAGCCAACTCTTCTTCTTTGCCACCCTTGCGACTTCAGGGGGAAGGCCCTCATTGGAGGCACGGACGCTCTCCAGGGTGGACTTCAGATTATTCACGCTGTTTTCCATCTGTTCCCGAAAAGTCGCTCCCAGGGTAAGGAAGTTGACATCGCTCCCATACATCCTTCCAGCCAGGTCGTCTGCCGAGTTCATTGCAACCTTGCCGAGTTCCTTGAACATCCAGACAGCCGTAGGCAGTCCTTCCGTGTCAATACCGATATGTACTCCTCCCAGAACAGGCAGGCTTATCGGCATCAGAAGGAGGAAGGCAAACGTGAACGTAACGCCCTTCATTACAATGAACGAGCCGAAGTCTTCAAAACTCTGGATCTCCTTTCTTGCCACTCCATATATGAACCGGAGGGCAATCAGGGATATGGCAAAGACCACCAGGGGAGTCGAGAACTCGTCAAGGTAACTCCCTATGGCCGACATCCGGCTCTCATCGAATATCTGCTCCACAAGCATCTCGGCTGATGACATCGTATCTCCTCCCTTCTTTCAGAAGATGGCCTTAATAGATCAGGTCGTCAATACTGAAGGTGTCCGGTGGCCTGCTTTCACCTTCATTCCTTTCCATCTTTGACCCGTTTTCCCTGCTTTCCAGATGCCTGAAGTAGTTGTAAAGTATCCTCTTGATCAGCTCACTCCTTGAAACATACCTGCTGTATCTCTCCAGTTGCCTATACAGGTACGCCTCATCACTCTTCTTCAGGTTCAGCCTGAAGGGTATTGTTATGTTCCTGTTACCCATATATGTCATGGACCACTTGTATTACAGACTGAGTTACTGCGAATATTGAACGGTGGTTTGGGAGAGGGCCTGCCGCTTCTTTCTCACGGCCAGTTTGTAGAATCCCTCTGCGTTGGCGTGAATGTCCCCGGTGAACATGGCCTGCGGGTAGGTCTCCTTCAGGTGTTTCCCAAGCAGGATGCTTCCTCCGCCTGTGAACAGGATGTGTCTCACGACAGTCTGCCTCACGAGGTCGTGTATGTAGGTCATTACCTCCCCGCAATATCCGGCAAGTGCATCGTTCATGTACGGAGAGATGTCTATGTTCTGACCCTTCAGAAAACAGACGGGCATCCAGTCGTCTCCGTCGCAGTTTTCCAGGCATTCCTTTATGCGGACTATCTCCTCCGGTAGCAGGATGCCAAGTTTCCTGCGGAGTTCCTCTGCCACATATTTCACCACCTTCTCCACGCCAAGCAGGACTGAACCCCAACCTTTCATGCTGATCTTTGCCCCATCAACCACAACGGTATCAAGTGTCTTGAACCCAATGTCAACCACAAGGGTTGTTCCCGTCCTGTAATCCTCCCGGATCATGCCTTCATCATCGAGAATGAGGCTGCAATAAGCACCAATGCCCTCTGGAATGACTGATGAGGTTATCATCACCTCTCTGGTTTTTCTGCCGGACTGATATACATGCTTTCCGGCCAGGAGTTCCTTCAGGGCCGCCTTCTCGGCTTCATAGTTGCCAACGGGAAGCCCCACGCCGACCTGGATTGCCTGAACATCCCTGAAATACTCATCAATGACCTTCAGAACACAGAGAACCGACTTCATCGTGGCCTTTTCATCCGAACTGCTCCATTCGCCTTCACCGAGTTCGGCATCCGATCCGAAGATATAGGGAACACCCCTGTAAACGAGGGAAGACGACCTGCCGTCAAGGTCTGTCACGCTGCCCCTTGCAGCCTGTGATGGCAGGATGTGTTTTTCTTCTGGTGTCCAGACCTTGATGTAACCCTTGCCAATGTCAATACCGACTGTTTCCATTTAGACCTCCGTAAAAAAATACAGGTTATTGGTGCATCAGGTCATTGGGTTACTTGTCGCATCTTGCCCAACAACCCCTTGCCTCTCACCCATCACCTACTGGACATCCACCGTTACCTCTGCCACCTGGCCGCTGCTGTCCATGACCATCAGGGTAACGGTCGTCTGTATCCCTGGATAATCGGGGTCAACGGAAAATACATTCCCCGTGATATTCGTCTGGGAAGCGATTATACCTTCCCTGCTTGAGACCATTGAATACGGAGCAAGACCTCCGGATATTACGAAAGTGAGGTTGTCGTTATCAGAAGTGTCAGGGTTGGTATAGGCATATACGCTTGCACTCGACGGCGTTACCGCAAGAGTGCCTGCATTGTCTGATCCCCTGACATAGAGGGTGGCCGTAACGCTTGTTCCAGTACTGTCCGTAATGGAGAAATCTGCCTCTGCGGTCCGGGAACCCGCCTGCACAACCACATCAAAGCTGTCACCGCTCCGGTCGAGAACAAACAGGTCAGGCAGATAATCAGGGTTTGACGGGGTTATCCTGTAAGGCGGAACTCCGCCTGATACAGTGAAGGTCCCGGTGCCTCCCGTTGCACCGTCAACGCTGATTACGGGAGGTGTAACCTCGAGGGAACCATACACGGTCAGGGAAATCTCGTCAGACAGACCGTTCACGCTTGCAGTAATGGTAATCTCACCGTTACAGCCGCATGAAGATACGCTGTCAGGTGCAGTGAATATGACAACAGCCTGGCCATTTGCATCAGTGGTCGCATGTTCTGCAATCTGGCCGTCAGACGCAGTGAAGTTCACCTCTGCGCCATGAAGGGGAGTGCCGTTGCTCCCGATCACCGTTGCGGTAATCGTGGATTGCCCGCCTGTATTCAGGATGTCAGGATCGGCAGACACGCTTATCTGTTCAGGCACAACCGCCTCAAGGGTAAATGTCAGATATTTTCGTATGGTATTGCCCTCGTCATCCGAGGCAGTGACCACAACCGTAAAAACCCTCTCGTAAGAAGTATTGGAAGCCTGAACCGTCGTATAGACATGGGCATAACCTGTTTCATTCGTATATGCACTACCCATTGTAATCTGAGATCCACTCACCGTTATCTGCACTCCGCTTTCAGGAAACCCCAGGTTGTTCAGGACATTGACCATGAAGTCAATCTCTTCATTCTGCGATACAGAATAGTCTTCAGCTTCGTCGTAAGTGCCATCATGGTCACTGTCAACATGAATGGTGACAGCCGGTTTTCTGGCAACATTGGAGCTGAAGATTATTGATCTGGTTGCCTGGTAGTCCTCCACAATGGCTGTAACTACAACCTCTCCATCCTCGGCAGATGTAAGGGTTGCCGTGGCAATGCCCCTTTCATCCGTCATGGACTGGGTTGATGTAAGCTGGCCTCCCGTGACTGCAAACGCAACAGGCCTGCCGGCTGCTGGCCTGCCTGTCGATTCAAGGGCTTTTGCAACAACCGTGACAACTGCACCAGGCTGGGCAACTGTCCTGCTTGTATAAAGATACACGACACTCAGGATGCCGCTACCTGAGGGTGGTTTGTTGGGGGTGTGAATGTCACCTGCACCACTCCCTCCTCCACAGGCAGTGAAAACAGAAAGGAGAAAAAGCCCCAGAATTATTAGATAATGCCTTCTCTTGCAGTGCATCAAAACCTCCTCAGTTATTCCGGCAGTTGTCGTAGTTCGCCATCTCTATCACCGTCTGGTAGACGAACTGGAAGTCATTTCCGTAGTCGTCCTGGCCGTGAAAGGTCACTCTCATGTCATAAAGGACCGGGAAACTGGCAGGGATTATCTGATCACTGTCAATCAACTGGGCAAACTTCGTCTTCCAGTCAATCGGTATTACAAGGAAGGAGCCTTCCACTTCAGAGCCATCCGCCGGAATTACCAGGGTGGAGGCAGACACGAATGACTGCAGTGGCGGGGAAGAGTATTCGTCGTGAGGGAAGAACTCCACCTCATAGTCCGTGATGGTCATGTTTGCCGGAGGCAGGTCTTCGTAAAGCGCCTCGACAAACAGGGTAAGGATGAGGTGGTCGGAACTGAATGGTTCATAGTCAGCCTGGCCTGACTGCTCATCATACTTGCAGATGCCCTGCCAGGCATCCACGCTCCAGACATCACCGTAGTCCCTGTCAACAGCTCCAAGATGTCTGGCCTGGCTGATTACGATCTTCCCGAATGTCTTGTCCGACCCTGAACTGCCGGGAGTGCCGGGGTCGTTTCCTCCACCGCCCCCGCAGGCGGCCAGAACAAATACCAGAATGGCGATAAAATTCTTTTTTATTCGTATCGGCCTGTAAAGCTTCTCTTCCATTATTCTATTCCTCCCGCATCTCTTCCTCTCCATACAGATCTGGCCTGAAAGATGTAGTCAAACCTCCTCCAGAGGACATTCACATTGCCTTTCCTTATGTATGCGCTCCTCACCCTGAAAAAGAGCACAAAGAAAATCCCGTAGTACCAAAGACCAAGCAGAAGCACCATCCTTCCTGGAACAACAGCAGTCATGAGAACAAGGCCAAAGAAACCAAACATCCCCGCAAAGAAGATAAAGATGAAGTCAGTCAGCCCCATCCTGACTTTCGGGATCACCACCTCGTCATTCACCTGTGAAAATGTCCTGATCAACACGATCACCATCCCGGAGTAAAGTCAATCGCCCCGGTCGGAGGCGTAGAAGCCACACCGTAGTAGGAAAGTATGCTGTGCATGAGAATCCCTATCATGGCTGCAAAAATTCCGCTTACCACAAACCAGATGCCCTTTGTAAACTCACGTGGATCGTCGTCCTTGCGCCTGATCTTCGATACACCTATCAGTCCGAATATCATCCCTGCACCGACACCGATATAGATGGCAGTGCCTTTAAGCAGGTCTGCCGTCTTCTTGATGATGTCCGTAATGGAAAGCGCATAGGAATCATCCACCATAACGAACAACTGAACCATCACAAAAACAAAGACCCTGTAATAGAGTTCCCTGACTTTATTAATCTTTCTCTTCATATCTTGCCTCCCTTGATGTTTTTTCGATTATTTCCTGAATATCTTCCTTCTCAAATTCCTCGCCTATGAGCGTCCCCTTCAATTCAGGTGTGGCAAGGGCGTAGAACCGTCCCCTGAAGTAGAGTATCGACGAGTACATGAAGGCATAGGTGAAAACTCCACTTACCACGATGAATATCCCCATGCCAACCAGAGTTCCTGTCATCAGAAACTTGACTCCTGTCATACAGATAAATATAGCAACGACCAGATTGAACACTCCGTAGATGTTCTTCCGCCACGCAGGTTGTTCCTTCAAGGTCTCAACCTGAACCTTTCTGCCGTCTATGTACAGGCAGCCGTCCCTGATCTCTGCCGGATAAAACCTCTGTCCTGTCTTAAATTTCACAAATCGCACCTCTCCATCTGGATTGAACATTGCGGACAGTCCTGACTGAACAGGGAACAGAAAACACACATCTTTCTTCCGCATTCGGGACACTCGAAACTCATAGAGACCATGGTTGAGCTTTCTCCGCACTGACAACAGATTTCACTCATTAAGTATCACCCCTTTATACCTGTCTGCATAGATCTTCGCCCTGTACGGTGTGGTCTCGATTATCACCGCAATATCGTCAATCCCCTTGACCTTCAGGTATTTGATCTGGTCGGCTGGCCGAAGACTCTCTTCTATCTTCTTTCCAAAACTCTTTGCCTCCGTGTAACTGTCAAAGATACCCAGGGAGACAAATCCCTTCTTCTTTAATAACATGGATACCATGTCGTCGTTCGTAAAGTGTGCATCCTCGATGATATGCCACTCTATCCTGCCTGTAGTCATGGTTTTTCCATCAGGGGAAACTCCACCCTTTGCCAGAACAGGAAGAACAAGGGGTGGTACCAGATAGCCCTCTCTGTATAATTCCTCATATGCGACCATGCCCTGGAGTTTCTGAATTTCAGCAGCGAGGTTGTCCAGAAACTCCTGGCGGCAGAGCCTTCTGCCCTCTTCCAGTCCGGCCTTCCAGATTTCCTCCTTCTTCTCCTTCATGTAATGGAGTTCACGGGCATCTTCCGGCAGAAGTTCGACCGTGTGAAGATTTCTCCATGCTGAACAGGCCGGAAGAAAGATAATCATGAATGTCAGCAATAGCCTTCTCACCTGGCAGCCTCTACCCAGTCTATCGGTTCTTTCCTGATCACAATTCTCAGGCGTGTGTCACCCTCTCTCGCCGTATAGACACCACCGTCTTCCGGCAGAAAGAAAGCGACAGAGGCCGGATACTGGGTGTGCTGGAACCTGACAAACATTCTTCCGCCCTTCACGGTAAGATGCAACTGACCGCCCCCACCAAGCATCACGGGAGTAACAGGAGTTATCTCACCGGAAACGGCAACCCTTCTTTCACCCAGCCGGTCTATCCGCACATCGTATCCGTAAGGGTGCATTAGGGTATCCCTGAGCCTCTTGAGATACTTCTCTACCTGTCTGTGGCCTATTACATCGTCAGTAACGGCCATTATTCCCACATTGTCCTGTATAACGGCCTGGGCATTCTCATCATGCAGGAACTCGTTTATGCTCCTGCTTATCAATGGTTCAAGGAACGAGACATTGTATTCCTTCGTCTTCAGTCTGCTGACAAGAAGCCCTGTCTCCGTCTCGTCAATGAAGTAACCGAACCTGTCTTCTATGTAGCCAAAGAGTTCCACATTGCTTTCAAACCTGACATCTTCCTTGAAGAAGGTAGTATCGCCAAGCGTTTCCGGATCATAATCCACCCTGAAACCGGACAGTGCGTTCTTCAGCGGCTCACCTGCCATGATTTCCACCGGCTCGGAAAACATGACGACCTTTCTCTTCTTTCTTGCCTTTTGTATGTCTCCCAGGGTCTCCTGCAAGCGATTGAGCGTCTGGCGGATATTCTCAATCTCAATCTCGCTTGAAACACTTACCGGTGGCAGTGGATCTTCCTCTGCACGAACGGGAACGGAATGGTCCTCAGGCCTGAAGACATTTTTCAGACTCGAGCAACCTGCAAGCAGAAATATCAGAATAAACATGATTGATTTTCCAAACATCCCTTTCACCTCTCAATATCCATGATTTCTCCATTCACTACTACCCTTCCTCGGCTGCCGTTGTAAATGGCATACAGGAACCCGTTATGGCGTGTCTGATACATTGCCCCGAATGGCTTTATGCGCTTCTCCTCATCTCTGAACTTGTAGGCCCTCATGTCGGGTCTCTCTATGTCCAATATAGCAACGACCATCCTGCATGTATCATTGTCAGCCCTGCAGAGTGGCGAAAGCATCCTGGCACCAGCATACCTCACTTCAGGAGTGTCGGGAATATGCTCTTTTATCAGCATCCTGAGTATCTCCGTAACCGTAAGCATGTTTTCGGTTGCATAATGAACATCCACCCTGAAATCACAGTGCCTTCTGTCCATCTCCTCAATCAGAAGGAAGTGGTATGCCTTTTTACCGGCAAAAACGGTCATGTTTGTCGCCTTGAAAGGTGCAACAGGAAATATGAGAAGTGCATTGCCCTTATCATACTCGTCTATCACAAATCTGTCGGTGTTCCCGACGACATCGGAAAGACTTATTTTTGTACCTTCTGGAAACCTGATTACAGTGGAGTAGTTGACCTGTGTTCTTATTTCGTAAACATGTCTGTCATCCACAAAGAGGTCACGGATTATTCCGGAAGGAATGGGTTCGGTTTCCATAACTTTCCTGTATTCAAGGGCTTTCTTTTTTATTTCTTCTATCTCACCCGGCTTCAGGAGAAGCAGTGTTTCGCTTTCAGCCTGACTCTTCTGAACACCACCGGACTGTCCGCTTTTTGCTGAGGGAGGAGAAAGGGGTCTTGCTGGAAGCAACCTGTATTTGTTTCTCCTGACATCTTCAGTCAGATTGGACTGCAAACCTTTGGGTGAGCCGCTTTGCTTTGAATCGGGCTGTACAGGTCCGGTTGCGTTTGAGTTGTTTTGTCTGCTTTTTGACTGCTCTTCAAGTGTCTTCATCGCCTCCAGGAGTTCCTTCCCGGCCTGCTCCTTCAACCTGATGTATTCGTCGTATCCCGGCACATCCGACATGTCCGGCGGCTTGAGACTGGTGAGGTCGGGAAGCGCCTGATCGTTTTGCCCGGCGTCTGCGCACCACCCCATTCCAGAAAAGAGGACGGCCAGCAACAAACCTGCAAATATCATCCTATTCGGCATTCTTAAAAACCTCCGTCAGTCCAATGGTATAAAGCCCGTAAGGGTTGAAAACACTCCGAACACCCCGAACCATTTCAAGCCTGTACGTCTTTCTGTCGCTCGTGATCTCGCCATTCGTATCATAGGCAGTAACAGTTACAGTCCCCGTAGCCACAAAGACATCCCGCTGTCTGTCCTTGTAGATATTGAAGGCATTTGGAAAGGCGACCTTCGTAATCTTCTTTTCATCCCTGATGCTTGCAATGTAGTCGGAATTCCTGAAACCGGTAATGAAATCGGGGAAATAATCCGGGTGGAAATACCTGTGCATCTTCTGGAGATGCTCTTTTCTTTTCTCTCCCTCCAGTATCTCCGTATATGTCCACTCAAGAGTAACCTGAAGGGCATCCCTCACAAAGTTCTGGGCCTCGACCGGATAAACATTGTCCTTGAAGGTCAGTGCCACATAGGGCTTGCCGTTTCCATCCAGCACAATAACCTTGTCTTCCCGGCTACCAACAACAATAACCGCTATCATTGCCAAAATGACAATCACCAGAAGGATATAGTTAAGCCTGACCGCCCGCTTGCGGGAGTCAACGAACATCTGAAGGGAATTAGGCTGCTGCTCCATCCAAACACACCTCTTATTTATATATAGCACGGGACACTCCAGAACCATCCCGATTATTAAGAACTTAACCCGGGTTGACGTACTCCCCGCCTGGAAAAGGATATTCCTGCGGTACCTGGGGCACCAGATGAAATGATATCTGAGCCGGAACTTGGCATGACGGGTGGATTGATGTTGGAATTTGGTGGGTGGATACGGGGTGTGGGGGGCACCCCGTATCAGTTACAGGAAGATTATGGGGTATGTATGTTCCTGTTTTGCCTCAATAAAATTATACCAGAGCAAATTAATAAAATCAAGATGTTGTGGTTCTCTCACGGAAAAATGCCACATATTGCGGTCTCATCTCCGCCTTCCCGTGGAAGAGAGCCTTGTTCTGCTTTTGCTGACCTTTTCAGCCCTCTCAAGTTTTGCAAGCATGATTGCCGTGTTGATGAGGTGCTTGTATTCGTCACATGCTTCGGCCATCGCCTTTATCCGTTCATGCGGCTTCATGTTTTTGTTCCGGTAAAGTTCGTTCATCCTAGTCTCGCATTTTTCAATCGCATTCCTGATCTGTTCGTGAGAGTCAATGTATTTCCCGCCAGCCTCGGCCTCCTCTGCGGAATATTCTTTGAGATTTCCCGATACGGCATCTTCTATGTATTCCAGAAGGCAGGCTCTTACCTCTTCCTCTGTTGCGGGAATGACCATCTTTTTGACCTTCTCCAATATGTCCTCAGGGAGACGGAGGGGGGTTCCCGCCCTTACTGTTATTCTCCTGTTGCCAGCCTCTACCTGGAAGTCCTTTTTCGCAATGTAGATCGTGTCTGTTCCCATGAGCTACCTCACGCTAAAGCGATTGAGCTTTCTGGCTGGAACGGAGGTAAGGTCAAGGATTTCGCCATCGAACAGGCCGACAGGCATAGCTTCCTCATGAACAGCTACAGGTTCCTGGCCGGTTATCTCGACTGATTCCTTCGACCTTGTATTTACCGTTCCACTGATGAGGCTTTTGCCTTCATTCAGAGGGTGGCCTTCCCCCTGTGCGTTCTCTTCTGAAGGCAGTTCCTTGACGGTGTTCAGGAAATAAGACCTGTATCTGTCTTCAATTACGGGTTTCTCAAACTTCATGAGCCTTGTGTATTTGCCCTTTGAATTCTTCTTAACGACCACGTCAGAAGCAAGGCAGTATTTATCCACGATGCCTTCTACCTCTGCCTTGTTCTGTATTCTTTCGTTGATTAGTTTTCTGTTTGCCTCCTGGAGGATTTTTTCGGGTGAAACCTGAACCGTATTGGTTTTCATTTCAGCAAATATTTCCAGTATGACATCGAAAACAGCCTTTTCCTGGTCGGTCATTACAAACTGGTTCTTTTCAATGTTTTCCCGGAGAAACTTATAAAGTCTCTCCCTTTCCCCTTCGGGCAGTTCCATGAAATCCCAGAGGATGCTGAGAGGCATCAGTAGTTCCTCGACCCTGTTGGCCGTCTTGTAGTATTGTCCTGCCCTGAATACCGCCTGCCCATAGATGAACAGGGCCTTGTACAGCTTTCCCCTTATCTCGCTCCACATGGGATGCTCGAATATCGGGGTCGGGTAAGGCCCGGTTGACCGCTCCATCGTGATCATTATGCACCTGTCCTTGATGTCGTAGTGAATCGGCTTGATGGAGGCAAACACCTTGCACCCGTAGGTCTCGAACTCCCGGACGGTCCTTGCACCTGAAGTAATGTCAACGATCCGTCTTCTGCCTCCGTGCCTGGTGTAGGAATCTGCAATAAACCCAATGAGTTCCATGTTTCTTTCCAGCCCCAGACTTTCGGCCTGGTCAATTATCAATGTTGCCCTGTGAGCATCCAGGCTGTCGGCTACTGCAGCGAGGGAGATTCCCTTCACCTTCATCCCGTTGAAACAGAGTTGCTCCAGGATGCTCAGGAGATTCGACTTTCCCGTTCCCTTAACTCCAAAGACAAACAGGAAGGGAATGGATGGGAAGCACCTGTGAAAGTAAGTCAGGATGATGTATGTCGCAATGACGGAGTATTCCTCGTCCGTTTTCAGGTGGATGAACTGTCTGAGGGTTTTCTTCAGGGTCTCGTAAATATCTTTCAGATGTTCCGGCTTCTTGCCGTTTCCAATGAACCTGATCAGGGCCTCCTTTCCCCACCTTTCCACATCAGGACAGCGGAGGTTTTTTGGTTCAAATATGAGAGTCTTTCCATCCCGTTCTATCTGCGTGGTGGGGACAAACTCGAACTGGCCGTTTCGCTTCAAGATAAAGAAGTCCTGTTGCCGGATCTCACCGCCTATCGAAATTTTCGTTGAGAAGCCAACGTTAATAAGTTCCTCATCTATATGAATTGAGGGATGTATGAACTTCTGGTCTGAAGACATCAGCTTTTCCGGCACAAGGGCAGCGTGTAGTGCCTTCTTCATATCACTGTAGAGCGACTTGATTGAAGTCCCCGTTGCTTTTGCCAGTTCACGCAGGTAGAATTCCTGCTGGCTTGTCATGGGAACCCTCGCAATTGCCTCAAGGCATATCGGAATGTCCTTCACCTTTGCAGAATGTATCATTTTAAGAAGGTCATCCTCTCTGGTTTCCCTGCTTCTCTTTGCCACTTCCTTTGCCGTGTTGTTTACGATTGCCTCCTCGACTGTTCTTGCCTGTTTTTTCCCAATTTCCGCAAGATACTCTTCCACGGAAACGGCATTCATGATTACACTCTGAACCGTGTTTCCCTTCATGAGGTATTCATCAAGGTCCGTATCGAGGGAAGCAACAAAGGAGGTGATGTTTCTCTTTCTCAACCCTGAAATGAGTTCCCATGATTTCTTCACGAATGCCTTTATTCCCTCACTGTCGGGATCGGGAATGAATATGACTGCCTTGAGATTCAGGAAGTCACTGAAGAATTCCAATTTCGGGGCAACAACCATTCCTGTCGCCACTACATCCCTGCTCTGAGTCTGACCTATCAGGGCATCCCAGATGCCCTCTACAACGACAATCTTCTCCGAATACTTTGCCCTGTGAGCAAAGAAGAGGTTCTTCTTTTGCAATTTCTGATTCGGCTTCGGCAGGATCGCAGTTGTGAGATACTTGGGCTTCATATCCTTCAAAGCCCTGCCGACAAAGCCTACAGGCTTCCCTTCCAGGTCATACCAGGGGATTACCAGCCTGCCAGCCTGTTTGTGGTAGTGCGTCTTCGGGAAAAAGAGAAGATGTTTCTGGAGGCCTTCGGGTATGTCATAGCCCTTCAGTTCCCTGAATCTCGCAAGGATCTTCTTCCTGTATTTCCGAAAGCCATCTCTGCCATCCCTTATAATCTTTTCCTCGAGAGTGGGCTTTCCGTTCATTCCCTGGGGGGATACTCCGGCGTATTTGCAGAGTTCCCTGTATGTTTCCCAGAAAGACCAGCCTTTCAATTCCTGGGCAATGCTGATGTGATCGAAATTCTCCCCCGTATGCCAGTCTTTCGCAATCCTTCCTTCAGGATCGACTGAAAAAGACGGGTTTTTCTCTGGATGGAATGGACAGAGAAAAGTGTTTCCCCCTTTTCTTTTTACCCCAAGATATTGAAGCCATTCAGAAAGGTGAATACTCTCCTTGACCTCCCGCACGGAAAGGTTCCGAGTCCCCATATCATCCTCCTGTAACTCTACTACCTGCTTTTATTCCTCACTGTTTTTGACCTTTTCCCCCTTGTTTGTGTTCGTGTCTGAGCTTCTATTCCAATCTGAACTCCCTTCGTCCAGAGTTTTTCAACCAGTTGAGGTTCTTCCTCTATGTAGAAGTAATCGAGGTCGTCTCCGAGGACTTCCCGGAGGGCTTCTTCGTCAAGTTTTCTTCCTCCCCCCGTGAAGTAAGCCTGGTGAACGAGTTTTATGCCCTTCCCGTCTTCTCCGGCAAGGATCAGACCCTTTATATGGGCCTCGTTGCAGAAAGGCATGAGAATTGCCTTTAACTGGTTGGCTTTGGAGTAATTTTCGTTTGCTATCTGCCTGTATTTGTGAAACTCCCTTATGAGTCCGGCAATGTGATCCCTCGTTCCTTCCGGTAACTGTTCGATTCCCATGTCTGTAAGATTTCTCATCTCTCTCTCCCTGAAGTCACCGTCGCACTGCTCCTTGTACGAACAGGCAAAGCAGAAGTTCGAAGGCTGTCTGGGCGGAAGTTCGCCTCTTTCAAGATACTCTTCGGCATTTGCCATGTCTTCAAGGGCCGTTCTGGTGATCTGCAGGAATGTGGTATTGAACTCCTTCTCCTGCATGGACATCGTATCCTTCTGCTTGATCAGGGTAAGGGTATCCGTGTCTGGATCATAGGAGATGTCTGCTTCAAGGTAGTGGGAATTGTCCTTGTTCTTCACTATGAACTTCCCCCGGGTCAGTCCAAGCCCCTTCAGGTAGAGGCCAGCCTGCATCAGGTAGTAAGGAGAGATGCCATTGAACCGGAACTCGTCGAAAGTGGCCCTTCCCACGGCTTTGTGTTCAAAAAGTCCCTTTCTGTTTCTACGGCCTTCCCTGTATTTGTAAGTTCCGTCTATATGGCCGTGAAGGTGGTTCTCGGGAATGTCTTCCCCGCAGACATTGCAGGAACCGGGCAGCCTGTTGATGGTTATGTCATCAGGTATGGGAATATTGACGGTCTTCTGCCTGTCTTCTATCCTGATCCCTGATGCCTCGAACCACCTTATGGTGGTATCCTCATGGAGCCGACCGTCTTCAAATATGTGCCTGAGATTCGCTTGTTCGTTATTTATAATTTCTTCACCATTTTCCTGTGCTACCTCGTAGTAGAGCCGTCGGTGACAGGATCCTGCCCGGGATGGGGAGAAATAGAAGCCGCCCCTGTCTTCACCTGTAAGGGATTCTGGCTGGTTTTCAACCATCCTGTCTATGAGCATTGTTGAGGGCATTGGCTACCTCCTTTCCGTGGTTTGCCATGTCCACATTTCTATATAGCAAGGAGCATCGTCAAACAGCAGAAAATGCGTTGTAAAAAATCCGGGCTGTTTGAACGGCATCGTGGATTAGGCCATTTCCGGCCATTCATAGGATCAGGCGGCAGGATTCGCAGGAGACCGCACAGGAGGAAATTTCAACAGACTGCGTCTTCTTCCTCAGCCGGATCAGGCAGTCCCAGTCTGCCCCGCTGGACATCGATACAAATCTTCTTCTCGCTTTCCTCATCCCAGTCGCAAAAATGGTCACCAGAAGGATTATCAGTGAACAGGAACGGTCTTTTCACAACCCTTCCAAACAGACTCTCAATGTAGTATTTGTCAAAGAGATTATCCCTTATTACTTCCGGGGGAAGGTTGAAGTAGAGCCTCTCCAGTGGAGAAATGCCTTCCCTGACGATACACTCAACACCATACCCGTCAATCAAAACCGAGCAGGTCCAGTTTCTTCTCCTCAGATATATCCGCCTGCCGCAGTCAACCAGATAGTTAAAGATGTCGTCAGCATCTTCGATCTTGTTGTTTCCTCCTTCACCTTTGCCTATCAGGAAATTACGGAGGAGATTGTTGTCAACGGAGACATGAGCAAAATAATGACCGTCATGGAAGGCATTCGGGTTCTGGACATGCTCCAGAAACCAGTTTGAAAGGATGAGGAAGCTTCCGGCCTTTGATATACCGCCCTGGTCAGGATTTTCCCTGTGAACAGTCTCGCGATACACGAAGCCGTATTTCTCGAGATCCGAAAGGTGGTTGAGAAATGTGCTCCTCTTGATCTCTACTCCCATGCCTGCAAGCTTCTTCAAGAAGGCATCGGTCTGCACGAACATCATTCCAGACTCCCTGCATTCTCCGGAATAGCCGATCAGGAAGGCCAGAAGAAAAGTCAGACCTTCCCAGCGATTCCTGTTCAGCCCTCCAACGCCGTGTCGTTCAAATGGTGGATAGTATCCATTCGAACTCGATACAAACTCGGCAAGGGAAGGCAGTCTGAAGCGAAACCTGCAGAGTAGTTTCTTGAATTCAGCTGGAGAAATCAGTTTGTACCTGTTTCCGATAATGATTGTCTTCATCTTACAACTCTCTCTAATATATAGCAGGGGACACCAATGCCTGGCAGGGAACGCCAAATCATCCAGATTTCAAAGCACTAACTTATTGATTTTTAAAGGCACCAATGTCTACGTTTTGCAGGGTATATAGGGGGTATCGAAAAAATTTCTGAAAAAATGCGTATTATATATATATATATATACTATACAGCGAATGGGATATAATCTAACATATAATGGGATAGTATATGGGATAGTGATAATAAATGGGATATAATCTAACATATAATGGGATAGTATATGGGATAGTGATAATTTTCTTTTTCTTTTTTTTTGTTTCTTTTTTTTTCTTTTTCTTTTTAAGTTGACGGTGTCAATTTTTTAAAGAAGTTCAACAGCAGTATCCAGATTTCAAAGCACTAACTTATTGATTTTTAAAGGCACCAATGTCTACGTT
>CAZITN010000048.1:19614-20020 GCA_964542175.1 uncultured Thermodesulfovibrio sp.
AATAAATGGGATATAATCTAACATATAATGGGATAGTATATGGGATAGTGATAATAAATGGGATATAATCTAACATATAATGGGATAGTATATGGGATAGTGATAATTTTCTTTTTCTTTTTTTTTGTTTCTTTTTTTTTCTTTTTCTTTTTAAGTTGACGGTGTCAATTTTTTAAAGAAGTTCAACAGCAGTTCAAATATGTCATCTTCTTGCACAGTATTTTTTCCTGCCACTGCTAAAAAAAGATCAATTGGGAAACCTGCGGAGGCTGAATGTCTCTATCCGCTCCGCTTCCATCTCCCTTGTTAAGCATTTCTTTTTTGGGGTGCGGGGAATTTGCGTTGTCAAATTGCCTTCAGGAAAGGTCAACCTTCAGACCTCTGGCTGACATTATTGATGACATCA
>CAZITN010000048.1:20120-21880 GCA_964542175.1 uncultured Thermodesulfovibrio sp.
ATAAATGCCCTTCAGGCTGCATGAGAACGATTCTGAGGGCATTTTCAGGTCCAGTTCAATAAATGCCCTTCAGGCTGCATGAGAACGATTCTGAGGGCATTTTCAGGTCCAGTCAGGAAAACTTCTCAACTTCTCAGCAGAGCGGTCAATTGCTTTCCATGGCCGGTCCTGCAAGAGCCTCGGCTGTTATCCTGCCCTCTTTCAGATATTTCCCGGCAAGGCGAACGAATTCTCTCTGATGCCTTGATATCTCTTCCAGGTCTTCTTCTGTTAGGTTATAGTTTTCGATCAACTGCTTGAGGGTATCCAGTTCCATCAGGGGAGGAAACGGATAGGGCCATGCCTTTGCAAGTTCATACATGGGGGAACCAACCTCATAACAGTTTTCGTTCATCCTGATTTCAAATTCCCTGTCCCTGTCCTGGCAGAGTTTGAAATCACACCTGAAAGTCTTTCTTTCCTTCATGAACAGAGCAGGCAGACGGTAGTTCGTTTTGCAGGACGGACATATAACGACATATGTCTTCATAGCCACCCCCACTACATATTGTGTTCAGCAACCGATAATTGGTTGTCCTTGCACAATATATAGCATGGAACTATTTTTTCGTCGTCTTTTTCTTTCTCTTTGGGGTTGTCTTGCGGGATACCCTGCCTGCTCTCTGGATGAGTTCACTGATGATTTCGTCTTTTTTCTTCTCAAGTTCTGCCTGATCTTTCGTGTATTCAAGGATTTTCCTTTTTGCATCATCAGAGAGGTTGAGTACCATTTTGAGAATTTTGCCTGCAAGGATATCTTCTTTTGTGATGTTGGTATTTTCTCCGGTCATCTTTCCAAAGCCCGTGAAGAGCCAGGTTGGATTGATGTCGGAGTTCAGGATCAGGTTCATGAGGGTTTCAGCTGATGGTGTTGTCTTGCCGTTTTCTATAAGAGACAGGGTGCCTTGTGCTATTCCCATCCGCCTTGCAAAGGCTTCTCCACTTTCACCAAGGCTTTTTCTGTATTGTCTGATTCGTTCGCCAAGTTTGGCTACATGGAGAGAAATGTTATTTTTCGACATATGATACCGCCTTCCTGTAACAGAGTTGCCCCCTGACCCAGTCCCACAAATATTATACACAAAAATATTGAAATATTGAAAAAAATATTTAAAGCAAATCAGCAATACTTTTTTATAGATAACAACGGCCAAAAGATATAAGAATATCAACATGTTATCTTATTTGTTTGCATAGGTGTTATAAATATTACACTGCATTTTATTGACAACGCCTATATTTTATGATATAATTTTTTCATGTATTGGAGGACGAACAAAAAATATAGCACTTGAAAAGGGGGTATGTATGTCAAGTGTTACAACAGACAGTTGGGGGAGATTCCAGGGGAAAATCACACTCTTCGTCAAGAAAAGAGACGAACTCTATTCAGTCCTCTCTGATATCTTCGGAGTTGACCTGAAAGCCGGAAGGTCTGGAGACCGGAAAGAACTCATTCCTGCCCTTCAATCGTTGATTGAAAGCAATAACAGCCTTTCCTATTCGGCCCGCTTTTCCGAACCTGCCGTCAAGGAAAGAATCCAGGAAGTTCTGTCTTTGAGAGATGATATCCTCCAGGATCAGGAGATGAAGAAACTGCTCAGAAAAATTTATCGCTACGGTTTTGTGGTCAGGGGGAATGACTGGATCAACTTCGACGATTTTTACTCTGTTGCCATACAGTCCCTTTTTTCCGTCCTGGACAGGCTGGATGGAACGGG
>CAZITN010000049.1:0-21740 GCA_964542175.1 uncultured Thermodesulfovibrio sp.
TTCCGCCATACCGCCTCTCCCTGTCGTGTCAGATTGTTTTGGACACCAGTGACTCCTTTTAAAAATTTAACAGCACTCCTTTGTTACATTTAGCAATGGATTTCCCGTCTCAATATGGCTCCTTCAACAGCATATCTGAAACCGCCCTCAGTGAAGCACCTATTATGAGTTTTGCTGGAACAGTCTCGTATGTAGTATTTGCAAACTCCAGAGTCCTGCACTCATTGTCTCCACAGACATCACAGCAGGAGCTGCTTCCTGTTTTCCGCCAATGTATTCCTCAAGAACTCTCCCATTAATCAATATCTGATTTGACCTGAGAGGGTCTTTTTTAAACTCTTCAAGGCTCAGAGCATCTTTAATGAGTGTGACCTCAATGACAAGAGGCTCAAGTGCCCTTTTTAAGACTGCCACTGCACTTTGCAGTTCAGCCTCTGTGCCAGAACACCTTGGACAGGTCATCTTGATGTTATCTACCAGCCTTTGCCATCTTATTGTCAGGACAGGCATTTCTTCCTCCTGGTTTACACCTTCTAAGTTTCTTAAGCACCTTCAGATCTTCTCTAACCCTTCTATCATCATTCAGGAATTGTTTCATCAGTTCCTGAAAAACGAGGTTGTATTTATTTATGGCCTCATCGGAAAGTTTGTAATATGACCAGGTGCCAGCCTTTCGCCTCTCTACAAGCCCTGCTGTATGAAGTATTCCCAGGTGCTTTGAGACGGTTGACTGTCCCATACCGAGTACCTCCATCAGTTCACAGACACAGAGCTCCCCCTGCTCAAGGAGTTTAAGTATCCTTACCCTTGTCTCATCAGACAATGCCTTCGTTACCTGTATAAAATCCCTCATGGTTAATCATTATATCACGATAAAGTGATAAATTGTAAATATAAAATTACATGAGGTCATTCAATTTTTCAAAAACTTATGAGGACACTTCGTTTATCAATCCTTTTTTATTTCTCAATTAATCAGACCATTAAATTAATTTACCACTGTCCCAACATTTAGAAGTAATTAAACGGTAACTCTTTGATAATGTAACAAAAAAAGTCCCTTTCTACAGGTTTTGAGTGTGACAGTAATTGAGAAAATGCCTATTTTACAGGTGGTTACATATTAGGATTGCAATTCTAACAGTTCGAGTTTCTATAACCAGTTGAATTTATTCAATAAAACTTTTTAGACAGTAGTGATTACCATTACAAGCATTATCCTTTTTAGATTCATCTTCTCTCTCCAGAAATTTTTTTATCCTAATATCCCCCAGAGGAGTTTTGCTGCCACAAAGAGCAGTATCAGGGCAAACATCTGTTTTATCCACCTTGCCTTCATCTTTTCCTTCATCACATAGGCACCGATATTTGCACCTACAGCCACCGCAAGGGCGGTTGAAAGCATGAGGGGCCAGTTGAAATGCCCCTCTGTCAGATGGCCAACAAACCCTGAAAAGGATGAAAATATCACCACAAAGGCGCTGGTTGCTGCTGCCCTCTTTGTTGGATAACCTATGGCAAGCATCAGGGGCACGAAGAGGAAACCTCCACCGATGCCAAGAAGCCCTGCAATCATTCCTATAAGGAAGCCGCCTGCACCCATCAAAAGCATCCTGAGGCCTGTGGAGACATCCTTCTCGGTATCGGGTTTGTGTGCTGTAAGGAGCATTCTTCCTCCTGCAAAACACATGGCAATGGCAAACAGCAGTATCAATACCCTTGTAGGAATCATATCAGTAAGGTATGCCCCCACCGGTGCCCCTAAAAAGGAGGAAATTACAAGGGGTATTGAGCCCTTTACATCCACCATCTTTGCACGGAAATATACAACCGAGGCAGACACCACGGTGATGCCGTTAAGGAGAAGTCCTGTTGGTATCGCCTCGGTCTTGAAGTCGTATCCGAACCAGTGAAAGACCGGTATGTAGAGCATGGCACCGCCAAGGCCGAGCATGGAAAAGACAAAGGCAAGGCCGAAGATGAGCAGTGCTACAATTAGGATAGTCATAAATTTCTCCTTCTATTTTCATAATTGAGTGATTTCAATAACCAAATAACAAAAAGGTGCATGGGTATTGAGTTTGAACGGTTTTAGCACACGGCCGAAGCAGCCTGGATGGCTGCTTCAGTGTGATACCTCGGAGAAGGCCATGGATGGCCTTCGAGAATGATGTGAAAACTCAATACCCATGTGCCTGTTTAACATAGAATCACTCAAACCCGGCACCACTACCTCTTGCAAATCGCCACAAGGCATAATTACCTACTCTCCATACCCAGAGCATGGGATGCAGAGCATTTTGCCATCAGGTGCATGGCGGAGTTTGTTTACAAAGGTAAGCTCACCGCAACTGTCGCATCTCTTTGCCTCAAAGATACCTGCTTTCTTCTCAACAGTCACCTGTTTTATCTCATCTATTTCAAGAAACTCTTCAACAGGCACACTCAATATCTTATCCACCAGCGGGTCTGTGATCTCGGGCGGAATGTCCTGTGGCGACACTCCCTCTTTACGCTTCTGCACGAAGGGTGAGTTAAGTGCCTTTTCAAAGAAGTCTGGCTTCACCGAAACCCTTACTGAGCGGCCTGTCTTCTGGTCAATCAGTGTAAAGGCAAGTTTGTTGTAGTAAAGTTTCTGGACATTGGACTTACCATAGGTGCAGCCCGTGGCCGTCATAATGCCGTCAAGAAAGCAGCCTGCAGCATGTCCCTTCCCGGTCTCTGAAAGCACAAAGAGTTCCTTGTCCTTTGCCCTCTCCACACCAAGGACTTCCATGGCCTTTAGCCCTGCCCTCAGCCCCATGGGCATGGCAGGACACCTGTGCCCGTGAAATTTCATTGCTACATCAAGATATTCCTTAAACTCTTTCATCGTAGACCTCCTGCTCTTTGTTGGTAGCGGCCAATGGCCAGCAATTCTTCAATATTATTCAATTATTACTATATAGCAATATAGTAATAATAAAAGTAAAAATTTTTAGATTCCAGATGTATCAGCAGCCCATATCCACACCATCATCCCAGGGATCCTCTTCTTCATCTCCTTCATCAGAGATTGCAGGTTTGTCATTTTTAAGGTCATCTATCTTCAGTCTCCGGTGATTTTTTATCTTCATCTTGGAGGTGTCCTTTTCGCTGGATGGATGCTCTGCAATGGTCTTTTTTGTCTGGTTAAATAGTGAGAGGTTGCCACCTGCAAGGGCGCCTGATGTAAAAGGTAAAAGCAGAAGAAGGACCACTAAAAGTATTCTCATTAAAATCACCTGCCTTCAGACAGAGGTTTCAGGCCATCGGGCACCTTCTTGGCGTTAAGGTTTGCAATGGCCATGATGCCACCCTTAAGGGCATATACATTATTATAACCCAGAATCCTCAGTGCAGTAGTTACAATTATCGCCCTCGGGCTGCTGTGACAGATGATTACCACGGTGCCATCAGTGGGAATCCTGTCCAGGTTCTTCATGATATCGGTCATCTGGATACTGAGGGACCCCGTAACACGGGTCAATGCCTGTTCTTCGGGCGTCCTTATATCAACAAGAGTCAATTTTTCTCCCTTCACCATCTTCTTAACAAGTGTCTTTGCAGAGATTCTTATGTCTCCCTTTTTCTGGACCTCTCTGGTCATAAGTGAAAGAAACTCATCTGCGTTTTTTGCCACTATGGCCTTTTCATGCCTTGTCTTTATGGCCTGATTGTCTGGCTCAAGGGCAAGGGCCTGCACATAAGCCTCTGTGGCATGGCCATAGTCTGCCTTCAAAAAGAACTGGTCACCTTGTTTGACCAGTTCATCGGCAGTGACAGCATAGACAGACGCAGATAGAGCAAATATCAGCAGGAGAAAAAATGCAATTCTTTTCATTTTAATTATCTCCATAATTTTAGAGTTAACCTCTATGGCCAGCCTCAATGGCCATTCCATTTTGACCAATTCTGTCAGCCCTGTAGTAGTTGTTTAATCTTATCAACCGGCGGAAGGGGTTTTCCGGCATGAACCAGTTTGCCATCCACCACCAGGGCAGGGGTGCTCATGGTGTGCTTCATAATCTCGGCCATGTCTGTGACCTTCTCCACCCCGGCATCAATCCCTAATTCCTTCACTGCCTGCTCTGTCCTTCTTTTCATCTCCTCGCAGTTCGGACAACCCGGCCCTAACACCTTGATTTCCATAAAAAACCTCCTTACATTGTTATTTGGTATATTGGTTACTGGTTACTGGGTTATTCCGATCGCCTATGACCTATCACCCATTACCTGATTCAAAGTATTGCATTGAAGAGATAGCCCACCCCGATTATTGTAACGGTCATTATCCCTACAAACACACCAAGCATCTGGGGTTTTAAAACCTTTCTCAGGATGATCATCTCAGGCAGAGAAAGCGCAGTCACTGCCATCATGAAAGCAAGCACTGTGCCCATGCTGAGGCCTTTCTCCATGAGGGCGTAGACGATTGGGATCACGCCGGCGGCATTCGAATAAAGGGGCACGCCAAGCACCACCGCCGCAGGCACTGCCAGGGGATTGCCCGGCCCTGCGATCTTAGTAAGAAAGTCCTCTGGCACATAGCCGTGTATGAAGCCGCCTATGCCTATGGCTATCAGTATAAATAGCCATACCCTCCTGAGAATATCCTTTGTGTTCCATCTTGCATAATCCAGCCTTTCACGGATCGTCTGTTTTATAACCTCTGTCCCCTGACCTGTCTTGAACTTGTACACATACTCCTCAACCCATCTCTCAAGACCCAGTTTCCCGATTATCATTCCTCCGAATATTGCCACCAAAAGCCCTGCCCCTATATATATGGCCGTGACCTTCCATCCGAAAAGCCCGTAGAGAAGCACCACTGCTATCTCGTTCACCATTGGAGATGATATGAGAAAGGAAAAGGTCACCCCAAGGGGCACGCCTGCTTCAACAAACCCTATAAACAGCGGCACTGCCGAACAGGAACAAAAGGGCGTTACCACTCCAAGCAGTGCAGCAAGGATATTTCCTATGAAAAGCCTCTTATGGCTAAGGATCTTTTTAGTCCTTTCCGGTGGGAAATAACTCCTTACAAAGGATACCACAAATATCACCACTGCAAGGAGGAGAAATATCTTTAATGTGTCATACACAAAGAAGTGAAGGGCATCCCCGAAGCTGCTCTCTGGTGAAAGCCCCATCATATCATAAACGACTTTATCTGCTATATAAGAAAGCATCATTGACCTCCCTGAGTTATTAGTTGCTTTTATTACTATATAGGAATATAGTATGATTTGTCAAGTCTCTTTTCCAGTGCCAAATCCGATTAGTTCTCTTGATTATTAATATTATATTATCATATAGTAATTAAAGAGAGACCATGGATATATTTGAAAGGAAGTCAGAGATTCTCAAGGCCCTTGCCCAGCCAGTCAGGCTGAGAATAATCGAAATTCTGAGAGACGGAGAGAAGTGTGTCTGCGAGATGATACCCCTTCTCGGTGAAGAACAGGCAAACACCTCAAAACACCTATCCATTCTAAGACAGGCGGGAATCGTGGAGTACAGAAAGGAGGGGGTAAGTTCCTATTACAGAATTAAGGACAAAAAGATCTTCAGGATACTTGACTCTGTGGAGGATATCGTCAAGTCGGAGTTATTGAATTCTGCAAAACTCGCCGAAGAGATGGGAATCAAGGAGAGGTAGCAGCAATCTCTACTGCTGTACCCCTGAACCATATAATGTTATAATACTAACGATGAAAAAGGGGCCTCTATGAAAAGACCGGGCCGTATCATCGGATGTTTCCTGTTAGGAGTATTTCTCTTCCTTCCATTGTCCTCATATGCTCAGAGCGAAAAAAAGCCCATCCGTATAGGTGTAGCCTCCATGATCACCCCGGTGGATGCGGTCAAGTATTATCAGGAGATCGTTGACTATATTTCTGAAAAACTCGGCGAACCAGTCGAGATGGTCCTCAGACGGACCTATGATGAGATGGACAGGATGCTTGAAAAGGGCAAAGTGGATGCAGCATTCATCTGTTCAGCCCCATACGTGAAGAACCGCAGGGAGTTCGGTGTGGAACTCCTTGCTGCACCCCAGGTGAATGGAACCCCCTTTTACCACTCCTATATCATAGTCCACAAAGACAGCCATTACCGTACACTTCAGGACCTTGAGGGGAAAACCTTCGCCTTTACAGACCCAAAATCAAACTCCGGCAAACTCTACCCTGAATACCTACTTGCAAAGATGGGGACTACTCCGGATGATTTCTTCTCCAGGTATGTTTACAGTTACAGCCATAACAAGTCCGTAGAGATGGTCGCAAAAAAGGTGGTCGATGGCGCCGCGGTAGAGAGCCTTGTTTACCACTACATGGAGAAGAAGGGCTCCCCCTATGTCCGTGAGACAAGGATAATAGACCGGTCTCCCAGGTTCGGCATCCCGCCCATTGTTGTTTCCACGGCCACGCCTTTGTTCCTCAAGGAAAAACTCAAGGAGATACTACTGGGAATGCACGGGACCTCCAAGGGAAGGGCAATACTTGATGCCATGCTGATAGACCGTTTCGTAGAGGTCCCCGACAGCAACTACGATTCCATCCGGAAGATGGAGGCCTTTCTTGAAAATATAAAAGCACCTGAGAAACCAGAGGAGAAAAAGGCTGGTATAATCCACTTTGCCGTTATCCCCCGCGACAATCCTCGTATAGCCTATGAAAAATACCAGCCCCTCATAGATTACCTTGTTGAAGATACGGGAATGAAGATTGAACTCGTTCTGAAGAAGAGCTATGAAGACACCGTCACGGGTCTTGCCAACGGTTCCATTGACATAGCGCTTCTGGGGCCCCTCACCTATCTCGAGGCCAGGATAAAGGCAGGGGCGGTCGCCATTCTAAAGAGCATTACCGAAAAAGATGAAAGCTTTTTTCGGAGCGTTATAATTGCAAGAAAAGACTCCCCCGTGAACAGCCTCTCAGACATGAAAGGCCGGTCCTTTGCCTTTGCCTCTGTAAAGTCCACATCGGGAAATCTCATACCCAGATATCTGCTCGCCGAGGCGGGCATCCACCTGAGAGACCTCCTTAAGTATAAGAACTTTGATTACCATGACTCCGTTGTAAAGTGGGTCTTAAAGGGAGAATACGATGCAGGGGCTGTCCGCGAGGCCGTTGCCGAGAAGTATCTTCCCCTGGGACTCAAGATAATAGAGAAATCAAAGGCCATACCAACAGGCCCTGTTGTCGTTGGACCTAAAACACCCTACCAGATTGCAGAACGCATAAAAAACTCCCTCCTCAAGATGGACAGGGACCCCAGGGGAAGGGAGAAACTTGCCAAGACAGACCCCGAACTGAGAGGAGGCTTCATTGAGGCATCAGACAGTGACTATACAGGAATCCGGAAGATGATAAACGACGTTCCTACCACCTGCGGGATCGGCTGTCATCCGAAGATCAAACTATGAACCCCGGCAGTTTAATAAACAGGCTCTCACTCCAGCAGAAGTTCATAATCCTCACATCAGTCTCCATACTCATACTGATGTCATTCATAGGCTTTATAGTAATACGGCGTGAAAGCAGTATCCTTTATAACGAGGTCGAGAGGCAGGGAAGGCTCCTTGTTGAAACGCTTGCCATTCCTGTAATCAATGACCTTATCTATGAAAGGCTGGGACTCGTTGAAGAGGGAGGCCTGATTGACAACTACATTACCGAGATATTCATGAGAAAGGATATCGACCTCCTCTATATCGCAGTCCTCGATGAGAAGGGGAAGGTCATATCCCATAACAACTTCAAGGAATATGGCAAGGTCTATAAAGATCCTTTGACCCTCAAGGCCCTTGAGTCGGGTTCCACACTCATCCAGAGTTTCAGGTTATCAGAGACCGGACACGGCTCCCTCGATATCACCACACCCCTTTCAATAGGCAAGAAACGCTGGGGAACCCTGAAGATAGGTGTCTCCCTTGAGAAGGTCGAACATGAGACGGAAAACATGGTAAGCAGGATCATCGTTCTTACCCTCCTTATCCTCCTTGGCGGGTTCGTAATCATCATCACCCTTTCAAGGCGTTTTATCGGACCTATTACCCATCTTGCAAGGACAATGGAGAAGGCAGGTGGCGACAGGCTTGATGTAAAGGTGGATATAAAGGGTCATGACGAGCTTGCACTCCTTGGAGAGAGTTTCAACAGGATGATAGACAGGATAAAGGAGGCAAATGTTGAACTCAAGCGGACTCACGAGAAACTCCTCCAGTCGGAGAAACTGGCATCCATCGGAATCCTCGCCTCAGGTGTCGCCCATGAGATAAACAACCCCCTCGGCGGATTATTCAACTGTGTCCAGATGCTCGAAGAGATGGGCGAAAACAGGGAATTCCGTGAGCGTTATCTTGCGTTGCTCAAAGACGGACTGAACAGGATCGAAACCACCGTGGGGAAACTCCTCTGGATGGCACGAAGCGGGAAGAGAGAACCTAAGATTGTGGATGTTAAAGAAGCAATCAGGGATCTCTACGGTTTTGTCGAGTATCGTCTGAAACAGAACAGGATTGAATACCGGGAGAAAATAGAAAATGACCTTACTCTTATAATAGATCCCCATGACTTCCAGCAGGTGCTCATAAACCTGATACTCAATGCAATCCATGCCATGAAAGAGGGTGGAACCCTGGGAATCTCCGGCTACAGAAGGAAAGGTGAAATATACCTCGAGGTCTCTGATACCGGCGAAGGGATTGAGAAGGAGAACCTTGGCAGGATTTTTGATCCCTTCTTTACTACAAAACAGACAGGAGAGGGAACAGGTCTTGGACTCTGGTTGACCTATGAGATAGTAAAAAATTATAATGGCGAAATTTTCGTCAGTAGCGAAAAAGGCATGGGAACCACATTTACGATAATCTTCAGTCACCGGGGCTGAAAGATGAAAAAAAGAAGAATCCTTGTTATAGAAGATGAGATGATCATGAGGGTCACCCTCGAGGACGCTCTTGAGGCACAGGGGTATGAAGTCGGGTCGTTCGAAACCGGGATGGCCGGTGTCCAGGCGTATAAGGAGGACACCTATGATCTCGTACTCACCGATGTAAGACTCCCTGATATCAGTGGCCTTGAGGTTCTCCGCCGGATAAAGGAGCACGATGCCACCGCCCAGGTGATACTGATGACCGCCTTCGGTACGATAAAGGATGCCGTGGAGGCGATGAAGATGGGGGCCTTCGACTATATTACAAAGCCCTTCTCCCTTGAGGAGTTAGCCCTTATCGTGAAGCGTGCGATAGATGTCAAGGAGATGCAGGATGAAAACATCAGGCTCAGAAAGGACCTCTCGGCCTGCTATTGCTACCCAAACATAATAGGTGAGAGCAAGGCCATGAGAGGTGTCTTTGAGATGGTAGGAAGGGTTTCCCAGACAGACTCCACAGTCCTTATACTCGGCGAGAGCGGAACCGGGAAGGAACTTGTTGCTTCCACCATACACTTCCAGGGCCCGCGCAAGGATCGTCCTCTTGTGAAGGTAAACTGCGGGGCCCTTCCTGAAAATCTGATAGAAAGCGAACTCTTTGGCTATGAAAAGGGGGCCTTTACAGGCGCCACAAAGCAGAAACCGGGGAGGTTCGAGCTGGCCGACGGAGGAAGCATCTTTCTTGACGAAATCGGAGAACTCCCTCTCCAGACACAGGTAAAACTCCTCAGAGTCCTCCAGGACGGGACATTCGAGAGGCTCGGAGGTACGGAAACGGTCAGAGTGAACGTGAGGGTAATGGCTGCCACAAACAAGGACCTTCAGGAAGAGGTCCGAAAGGGAAGGTTCCGTGAAGACCTCTACTACAGGCTCTCCGTAATCCCTCTTACGATACCTCCTCTGAGAAAGAGAAAAGAGGACATTCCCCTGTTGATAGAGCATTTTCTTAAAAGATACAATGGACGGTATGGCAAGAATATCCGTTTCTCAGTAGAAGCCATCAAGTTCCTCATGGCCTATAATTTTCCGGGCAATGTGAGAGAGCTTGAAAATATTGTGGAACGGTGTATTACCCTCTCCGAGGAAGATACTATCAGGAAAGAGGATCTGCCTGAACATGTATTTAAGGACCATTATACAAGCAAAAAGGATTTACCTTCCCTGAATGAGATTGCATCAGAGGCAGAAAGGGAGTATATAAGCAGGATACTCCGGACTACTGGCGGCAACAAAACAAAGGCCGCTGAACTGCTTGGAATCAGCCGGAAGACCCTCTGGGAAAAGATGCGTGCCTACAGGTTGAATCACTGACCCTGATCAGTCCCTTCATTCTTACTCATCCTTGTTGCTGCAAGAAACCCTCCCGGTCCGACTCAGTGATGTTACGTAAAAGAAACACCAGAAAATATCGCCATAAGATAATCCTTTCTTTTCATGGAGTTTTCTGTACAATCCCAAACAGTTCGTCCCATACCGGAATGTTACTATCCTGAAACACAGGGCCATGAGGGAGCCCCCAACCAGATTGCACCTGAAAGTATCTGAAACTGAAGGTTTTTTTATTGTCAGTGAACCCTCTTCTCACTGACAATATAATTACAGTGTCACCTGAAAGTAACAATCATGAATTACCTGCATCAAAAATCTATTTAAAATCAACGAGTTTCCCGCCTGGCACGAAAATTGTTTATTAATATTCAACTGATGTTTGAACATAGGCTGACAGAGATACTTCTTATTTTGCTCTTTCTCATCATCTTTTTTGTCTCTTGAAGGTTTCCTGCACTTGCAAGTGAGTTGGGGGAGGCAATAAGGGACTTCAAGAAGGAGAATCAGATGACTAAAGGGGGTGATTCAGTAAGAAAAACAGGAAAAGGCTCCTTGTCAGAGTGTATCAAAATAAGTTTTACGGAAGGAGGAGTGTATGGCTGTAAACGAGATCGTGAGGATGCATGAAGATCTCAACCGGGCTCTAAAAAAACCGGTTGAGAAGCGTTCCTGGGGGATGGTCATCGATATTAGACGTTGCGTGGGAGATCATGCCTGTACGGTATCATGTATGGCTGAGAATGTCTGTCCACCAGGAACCTCTTACAGATGGGTATTCGAGACAGAGTATCAGAGTTACCCTGACATTGACAGGTTCTTCATGCCAGGCAACTGCCAGCAGTGTGATAACCCTCCCTGCATGAAGGCTGCCAACAAACACAAAAGCGGTGCTATCGAGAAGAGGCCGGACGGGATAGTGGTATTCAATTACAAAAAACTCTCATCCAGCCGCTCTGCAATGGATGCGGCAAAGAAGGCCTGCCCCTATTACGCTATAGTTGACGAGCGGGGAGGATATTATACAGAAAACACCCCTAAACTTGAGCCCTATGAGACAAGGGATTTCTTTGAGTATGGGAAAAAACTCAATCGTAAGAAGACAAAGGGTACGATAAGAAAATGCACTTTCTGTATTCACCGTGTAGAGAGCGGGATGATCCCTGCCTGTGTCTCCACCTGTATCGGAAGGGCCATGTACTTTGGTGATCTTAATGACCCGAAATCCCTGGTATCCAAGCTGATCAATAAGGAAAAGGTCTTCCGGTTGAAAGAGGCCTCCGGCACAAAACCAAGGGTATATTACATCGGTTACAAGGACAGGGCTAACATCGCAATAAGCAACCCGGCATCATGCCTGGTATGCCATCAATAAGGAGGAGGTGAGATAATGGCTGAGAAGGATAAATCCTGCAGGATTGCAGATATGCTTGAGTCCCTTCCGCAGAAGGAAGTGACAAGAAGGGGGTTACTGAAGACCGGTGCACTCCTCGGGGGTTCTGCCCTATTTATGAGCAAGGTTGAGAATGCCCTCGGACTGCTCAGAAATGCCGAGGCCGCTACCGGAGGCGGTTATCCACTGGCAAATGCAGAACACGTCATCTACTCTGTCTGCCTCCAGTGCCATACAGCCTGTCCGATCAAGGTAAAGATCCTCGACGGCGTAGCGGTCAAGATAGACGGAAACCCCTATTCGGCACAGAACATGATACCGAACCTGCAGCAGAAGACCTCTCCGTGGACTGCCGCAAAGATAGACGCCAAGATCTGTCCCAAGGGGCAGGCAGGTATCCAGAGCCTCTATGACCCGTACAGGATCGTCAAGGTCCTGAAGAGAACTGGTCCAAGGGGGTCGGGCAAGTTCAAAGTCATCTCCTTTGACCAGGCGATTGACGAGATCGTTAACGGTGGCTACCTCTTCAAGGATGTCGGTGAGAACCACCGTGTCCCGGGACTCAAAGATATTTACAAACTCCGTGACTCTGCACTTTCAAAGAAGATGGCAAAGGATGCCAAGGCTGTAGCCAAGGGCAAGATGTCGGTAAGCAAGTTCAAATCGAAGTACAAAAACCACCTTGATGTACTCATAGACCCGAACCATCCCGACCTCGGCCCTGTAAACAACCAGTTGGTTTTCCAGTTTGGCCGTATCGAGCACGGAAGAAAGGAACTTGCCAAGAGGTGGCTTGGCGGGAGTTTCGGCTCAGTAAACTTCTATGAGCACACCACCATCTGTGAGCAGTCACACCACATTGCCTACAACGAGGCAACAAGGCCGTACAAGAAGGGCAAGTGGGGCAAAGGCAAACACCATATGAAACCCGATGCCATGAACTCGGAGTTCATCATCTTCTTCGGCACAGGCTTTGTAGAGGCAAATTTCGGCCCGCCGCCCATGTGTGAGAAGATCACCGAGGGTCTTCAGACCGGCCGTCTGAAGGTGGCCGTGGTTGACCCCAGGATGTCCAAGTCCGCAGCAAAGGCATGGAAGTGGCTCCCCGTCAAGCCCGGGACAGACGCAGCATTAGCCCTTGCCATGATCCGGTGGATAATCGAGAACAAAAGATACGATGCAAAGTATCTCACCGCTGCAAACAAGGCCGCTGCAAAGGCGGCAGGTGAGACCACATGGTCCAACTCCACACATCTCGTAAAGATCGAAAAAGACGGCCCCGGGAAACTCCTCCGCGCCTCCGAGATAGGCATCGGTGGTGACGAGTTCGTGGCCATGAATGGCGGAAAACCTGTGGCAGTAGGCAAGGATGCAGTAACAGGTGATCTTGAGTACTCGGGAACCATAGAGGGGATAAAGGTCAAGACTGCCTTTACCATCCTGAAGGAAGAGGCATTCTCAAAGAGCCTCTCCGAGTGGTCTGAGATCTGCGGAGTGCCCGAAAACGACATCATCGATGTGGCAAGGGAGTTTACATCCCACGGTAAGAAGGTGGGAGCCGAGATGTACCGCGGACCGGTCCAGCACACCAACGGCTACTACAACGGCCAGGCCATAATAGCCCTCAATATACTGGTTGGAAACATCGACCACAAGGGCGGGATGACCACCGGTGGCGGACACTGGCATGAAGACGGCTCCAAGCTCAAAAGGCCCTTCAACCTGAAGAAGATGCATCCCGGAAAACTCCACAAGTTCGGCCACAAACTCACGAGGGAGAAGTCAAAGTACGAGGAGTCCACCCTCTTCAAGGGCTATCCTGCAAAGAGGCCCTGGTTCCCCTTCAGCGGTAACGTCTATCAGGAGATCATACCATCTGCTGCAGACAGGTACCCCTATCCGATCAAGGCGCTCTGGATCCACAAGGGAACGCCGGCTCTATCCATACCCGGGGCAAATGAACAGGTAAAGGCACTTGCAGATCCGGATATAATTCCTCTGGTTATTGCTACTGATATTGTTATTGGTGACACCACCATGTACGCCGATTATGTCTTTCCTGACACGGCTATCTGGGAAAGATGGGGTACACCACATACCACGCCTGACGTACCACAGAGGGCGTCAAAGGTACGCCAGCCCACAGTCACGCCGCTAACGGAGGTAGTTAAGGTTTTTGGCGAGAAACAGCATTGCTCCATGGAAGCGGTGATGCTTGCCATAGCTGAAAGACTCAACCTCCCCGGCTGCGGTAAGAACGGCCTCGGCGAGGGGCTTGACTTCAACACGAGGGAAGACTGGTTCCTGAAACTGATTGCAAACCTCGCCTGGGGTGACAAGAAGGGTCAGGAGGTACCCGATGCCTCCAGGGACGAACTGAAACTCTTCATGAACGCCAGAAGGCACCTTGCAAAGACCGCCTTTGATCCGTCAAGGTGGGAGAAGGCCGCCGGGAAAGAGAACTGGCGGAAGGTGGTCTATCTCCTGAACCGTGGCGGCCGGTGGGAAGAGTGGTCGAGGAAGTTCGAAGAGAAGGGTATCGTACACAAGTACAAGAAGGGGATGAACCTCTATGCAGAGAATGTTGCAAAACAGAGGCACTCCCTTAGTGGTAAACGGTTCTCTGGCATCGCCATCTATGAGCCTGCAAAGGATGCGGCAGGCAGGGTGATAGATGACAGGGAGTTTCCGCTCCAGCTCATCACCTACAAGGACATCCTTGGCGGCCAGTCAAGGACACTGCCTGGCAACTACTGGATGAGTTCCATCCTTCCTGAAAACTACATACTGATAAACGCAAAAACTGCAGCAGAACTTGGTTTCAAGGATGGAGACAGGGCAAAGCTCGTCTCTGCAACCAACAGAGACGGGAAGTGGGATCTCCCCAACCGGGATGATATCGAGATGGTCGGAAAGATCAAGGCCGTTGAAGCTATGCGTCCCGGCGTTGTGGCAGTCTCCTGGCACTTTGGCCACTGGGGCTATGGTGCATCGGATGTCCAGATAGACGGAAAAACCGTCAAAGGGGACAAAAGAAGGGCCACAGGCCTCTGCCCCAATGCCGCTATGAGGGTTGATCCTGTGCTGAAGAACGCCTGCATGACCGATCCGATCGGTGCAAGTTCATCCTTCTATGACACGAGGGTGAAACTGGTAAAGGCATAAACACAGTTCCGGAAGGAGAGGTCCCCCCTCTCCTTCCGGAACTGTGTCCAGGAGGATGTCTTGTTTATTTAATGGGTATGTATCTTTATAGATAATTTGCAGTAATTTTACAGAGTCATCGGTTAGAATTTATATAGGGAGGACGGGAAGATCAATATACTGATCGTTGATGACGAGCCAACGATTGTCTCAGCCCTTCTTCAGTATCTTGACAGGCGGGGATTCGGAGTGACAGGTCTCACAAGGGCGGAGCTTGCAGAGCAGCTTGCAGTAACAGGTCTCTTTGATCTCCTTATTATTGATATAAATCTTGGCAGCATTTCAGGGATTGAACTGTATAACAGATTGAAGGAAAGGGGATTCAGTGGTGAGGTTCTTTTTATCACTGCCTATGGCGATCAATATCGCGAAGAAATCAGTGGCCTCGATGAAAAGAGACTTATCCAGAAGCCCTTCAAGTTATATACCGTTATCGAAAGGATAAAGGAGATTACCAGTCATGTCGATTCGTGAGAGGTTTGAGGAACTGCTCGAGGAATCCGTCAGGGTCCACGGTCATCTCTGCCCGGGGCAGGTCCTGGGGGTGAGGATGGCAATGTACGGCCTTGACAAGATCGGTATAACAGACCCTAAGGGTGCCGACCGCAAGAAACTCTATCTCTTTGTGGAGATTGACCGTTGTGCCACCGACGCCCTCCAGTCCGTCACCGGCTGCAGCCTTGGGAAGAGGACCATGCGGTTTGTGGACTATGGCAAGATGGCCGCCACCTTTGTAAATCTTGAGACAGGCAAGTCGGTGAGAGTGGTGGCACTTGAAGAGGCAAGGGAGAAATCAAGGGAATATTTTCCTGACATAGAAAACAAATACCAGAGGCAACTTGAGGCATACAAGGTTATGCCTGACAGTGAACTCTTCACATCGCAGGATGTGAAGGTAAATATTCCCCCTGAAGACATGCCCGGAAGACCCCTTTCAAGAGTCAGGTGTGATGGGTGCGGCGAGTATGTCCAGGATATGAGGGAGGTGAGGAAAAATGGAAACATCTATTGCAGAGCCTGCAAAGAGGGAGGTTATTACAAGATTGAAGACCACGCTCTTTGTAAATGATATGATCGTCCCGCTGAATGAGTTCACCCAGCAGTACATCGGGAAGGTGCTTGTGGGAATAGCCGAATCCCTGGGTTACAAAGGCAGCAGGATCAACCTTTACATAGAGCCATCAGCTTTAGCCCTCTTCGCTGATGACAACCAGATCCCTATCAGAAAGGACTTTGTCCGCCTTCTGATTGAAAGTACCCTCAAGGGTCTCCTTTCCCCCCTGAAGGGGATTTTCTGGCTTGAGAGGATAACGATCTCCACGGAAGAAGAATAGTTTTTTTGTGAACCGTTATGCAGATTTGTCAGAACGACTTAAAGATGAACACGATGGAAAAGAACTCAGAATCTTACATTATGCTCCGGGGTAAATTACCATGAAAATCAAGTCAAAGATATGGATAGAGGTGGATGGAGAACCTGTTTTCGGACGGGGCAGGAGGTTCCTGCTTCAGGCTATTGAGAAACACGGCTCCATCAACCAGGCGGCAAAGGAGATAAATATCTCTTACAGAAAGGCATGGAGTTACATAAAGGCGATGGAAGAGAGGCTTGGAATGAAGCTTGTAGAGAGACGTACAGGAGGTAAGAACGGCGGCGGGGCGAGATTGACAGATGCAGCAAGAGACTTCCTTAAACGATACGGTAAGTTTGAGGATGAATTAAGGAAGATTACAGATGAAAAATTCAGAGAATGGATAAAAAGCTGAAGGAGGTTACCATGTGTGATCTTGACTACTCAGGACAGGACAGGGAAAACCAGACGACCATACCCGTAGAGAAGGCTGTGGGTATGGTCCTTGCCCATGACATCACTGAAATAAGACCGGGAGAGTTCAAGGGGCGTGCCTTCAGGAAGGGACATGTTATAAGACCAGAGGATGTCTGTCATCTCCAGAGGCTCGGGAAGGAGAAGCTCTATGTCCTGAATATCGGCGAGGACGAGTTGCACGAAGATGATGCAGCATACCGGCTGGCCAGGGCCCTTATGGGTGATGGGGTGAAGATGCAGGGTGAGCCTAAGGAGGGAAAGATAAACATAATCGCCTCAAGGACCGGCCTCCTGAAGATCGACACCGAAAGACTCAGGGCCTTTAACATGCTCGGAGAGGTAATGTGCGCAACACTTCATAACAATACAGTGGTAAAGAAGGGGCAGCTCCTTGCCGGTACAAGGGCTATCCCTCTGGTGGTAAAGAAAGGGCTGGTGGAAGAGGCAGTCAGGAAAGTGAGGAGTGAGGAGTCAGAAGTCAGAAGAAGCGGAGTAATAGAGGTCAAAGAACTTCGGAGGCCGCGTGCCGGCGTGGTGATCACCGGTAACGAGGTCTATTACGGGAGGATCAAGGATGCCTTCGCTCCGATAATCGAGAGAAAAATCAAGGAGTTCGACGGAGAGATCGTTGGCATATACTATGCACCGGATGATGCCGGTTATATTGAGGAACGGCTCAGGGAACTGATGGATGCCGGGGCAGACCTCCTGATCACCACAGGCGGTATGTCCGTTGACCCCGATGATGTGACAAGGTTTGCAATAAGAAACCTCGGCGTTGGAGAGATGCATTATGGCTCCTCCGTACTCCCTGGTGCAATGTTTTTAGTGGCATATTTATCCACCCCTGACAGGGGAGGCAATGGAATGGATAAACCCTGCAACATCCCTGTCCTTGGCATACCGGCCTGCGGGATGTATCACAGAACGACCATTTTTGACCTCGTCCTCCCGAGGATTCTGGCAGGTGAACATATTGCAAGGGAAGATCTTGCAGCTATGGGACATGGAGGACTGTGTCTTAACTGCAAGGAGTGCCGCTACCCGGTCTGCCCCTTCGGAAAGTAGAACTAAACGTTGCATAATAATAGACTGCCTTGCCCAAAGAATCTAAAGGCGAGATTCTTCGCTGGCGCTCAGAATGACCGGTTGATAGAGGTTCTGAGGCCCTTAGGCCGAAGAATCCCCCATGTCCCAGCCGAAAAACAAGACCCTTTGCTTTGCCCAGGGTGACAACCCCAACGCCGTCATTCTGAGGCCCTTAGGCCGAAGAATCTCCATGTCCCAACCGGAATATGAACAGCGTGCGCTGAGGCCGTGGTTTTACCTGCCCCTAAGGTTATGATTTTTATCATAGAAAAACTCTGTTGATTCCATTTATCCTATCCATAACAACAGGAGAAACTGAAATATCTCTAAGACTGAAGGAGGATGGTTATGGATCGGTTCGTAAAAAATTTCATAGTGGCAAGCATCGTCTATCTGGCGGTGGCATCGGTTATAGGAATACTCATGATAATGAACACCAACATGCTGACACTGAAGTTTGTCCACTCCCACTTCATGCTGATAGGATGGGTCTCGATGATGATCTACGGTGTGGGATACCACATCCTGCCCCGGTTCTCAGGCAAGCTGATAAAGAGCAAGATGATAGGTGAGATTCAGTTCTGGCTCGCCAATATCGGTCTGATAGGGATGGTGATATTCTATACCCTCCAGCAGTCAGCCCCGGAAAACGGTGTTTACAAGTCACTTACAGGGCTCAGTGGAGTTCTCCAGCTCCTTTCAAGCATACTCTTCTTCTACAATATGCTCGCAACCCTGCTTCCCAAGGCTGACGAGGACTAAGAGGCGATGTCTTTAAGTCCCTCTGGATCGGTTATGTATATCCTGCCGGACTCTTCACGGATATAGCCGAGTTTCTTAAGCTTCGAGACCGTCCTGATGGCTGTCTCCACGGTGGTTCCCACCATATCGGCTATATCCTGCTTTGTAAGGCGCATATCAATCATTGAGCCGTTCTCGGTCTCCCGGCCCATTTTCTCCATCAGTTTCAGAAGCAGCGACGCGACCCTGGATTCAACTTTTTCAAGGGCTATGTTTTTGAGCATCTCATGGGAACCCTTCACCCTTTCGCCAAGATCCATGGCAAAGGAAAACATAAGCTGTGGAAACCCGTCAAGTATCCGCATCAGGTCCTTTCTTGAGATCAACAGGACCTTTCCGTCCTCCATGGCAACGGCATTGGCAGGATAGGGGAAGCCTCGCATGACGGCAACCCCGCCGAAGACATGGTAGGGGGAGATTATCTCAAGTATCAACTCCTTTCCTTCCTGGGAGATCTTTGTAATCTTCACCTTACCCTCCTTTACGATGTAGAGAAAATTCGGGGGGTCCCCTTCTGAAAAGATCAAGTCCCTCTTCTGGACGGGTTTCTCCTTTAGGTAACCAGCTATCTCTGTCAACTCTTCCTCTGTAAGATCAGAAAAGAGAGACATCCTTCTGAGATTTTTTACAAGATCCGAATTTTCCATTCTTCTCCCCTTTGCTTTTAGTTCTCAGGTTATGATTATATAAAAAAGTGCCTGCAGGTATCTATATCCATATCCCCTTCTGTTTGAAAAAATGCAATTATTGCGATTTCTACTCTGTTCCCTACAAAGAGGACATGGCTGATGCCTATCTGAATGCCCTGCTTGAGGAAATCTCGGATGCTCCCTATACACCTCCGGTGGATACGGTATACATAGGTGGTGGGACACCTTCCCTCTATAGCCCGGAAGCTATAGAACGGCTCATAGACAGAATAACGGTACGGTTCAGCATCAGTGAAAGACCCGAGATCACAATGGAGATCAACCCCGGGACCACCGATACCGATAAACTCATAGGTTACAGAACAGCAGGTATTAACAGACTGAGCATCGGGGTTCAGAGTCTTGACGAATATTTCCTCCGGTTCCTCGGACGGATACACAGCCCTGATGATGCGAGGGAATGCCTGAAACAGGCAAGCCGTATCTTTGAAAACTTCTCCGCAGATATCATATATGCCATACCCGGCCAGACCGAAAGGGTTCTGAAAGGAACACTCAGTGAAATTCTCTCTTACTCACCCCGACATATCTCAGCCTATGAACTCACACCGGAGGAAGAGACCCCCCTGTACAGACTCCTTATGGAGGGAAGAACAGTACTTCCAATGGAGGAAGAAGTAGGGAAACAATATTTTACAGTATCATCCATACTACACTCTGAGGGGTTCATTCACTACGAGATCTCCAATCATGCCCTTCCCGGCTACGAGTGCAAGCATAATCTGAAGTACTGGAGAAGAGAGGAATACCTGGGATTCGGTGCCTCGGCCCATTCCTTTTTCCGAAACAGACGGTACGAAACCTTCAGAGACATCCCTTTGTATGTAGAAAGAATCTCTTCGGGAGAGAGGGTATACAATAGTGTCATTTCCCTTACAAGGGAGGACATACTCAAAGAGAGAGTTTTCCTGGGGCTCAGAATGAAAGAGGGGGTGGAGATGGAAGGGCTTCCATTTAGTGTCAAAGATCTGGAGGAATTGATCATGGGAGATTTCGTGACCATTCAGGAAAACAGAGCCTCTCTTACTGAAAGGGGGATGCTCCTTTCAAACAGCATCCTGAGCAGGCTTTTTGCTATAATCGAAAACAGAGCAGGAGGCCAACTTGATGAACATATATAAAGACTTCAGGGATGGAGAAAAGATAGAAGCCATTGCAAAGGCCATCGAGAAGTCACTAAAAAGACCTTTGAACATAATGGAGATATGTGGCGGCCATACCCATGTAATCATGAGGTATGGAATAAACCAGATTCTACCTGATAGCCTCCGGTTCCTCCATGGCCCGGGGTGTCCTGTCTGTGTAATGCCTAAGGAACGGATAGACCATGCGATAGCACTCTCAAGGACCGACAATACCATACTCACCACTCTGGGCGATATGATGCGGGTCCCTGGCTCAGAGGGCTCCCTCCTTGAGGAGAGGGCAAGGGGTGGTGATATCAGGATGGTCTATTCCCCTCTTGATGCCCTCAGGATCGCCAGGGAAAACCCGGATAAGAGAGTGGTCTACTTCGCCATAGGTTTTGAGACCACTGCGCCGATCACGGCTGCCGTGATTGAGCAGGCAATAAACGATGGGCTGGGGAACGTTTGCTTCCATATAAACCATGTCCTTGTCCCGCCGGCTCTCCTTGCGATAATGAACTCGGAGGATGTGAGGATTGATGCCTTTATCGCTCCGGGACATGTAAGCACAATAACAGGCAGGGGGATATATATGGAGATTGCCGAAAGATACCGTGTCCCCATCGTAATAGCAGGATTTGAGCCTGTTGATATACTCCAGAGTATAGTAATGATACTTGAGCAGATTGAGAAAGACAGCCCTTCAGTGGAGATTCAATACACCCGCGCAGTCAGGCCCGAGGGAAACCCCAGGGCCAAGGGACTCGTGGAGAAATACTTCACTGTAAGAGACCACTTCAGATGGCGTGGATTTGGCGATATTCCTGAAAGCGGCCTGAGGCTCCAGGATGAATATGCAGCCATTGATGCAGAAAAGGTCTTTGCTGAAAACCTTCCCCACAAGAAGATTGACGACCACAAGCTATGCCTCTGCGGTGAGATCCTCCGGGGCAAATCAAGGCCTTCCGACTGCAGGGTTTTCGGTAACGCCTGCACTCCGAAGCACCCTATCGGAGCCTGTATGGTCTCCTCCGAAGGTGCCTGTCACGCCTACTACACATACCGGAGAATATAATTATGACCACATCTGTACAAAATAATATTGCCGGGAGGCGGCAAGGCTTTGAAAATGCCCAGTGAGCGGAGGCGAGCGGATGAGATATTATCATGTTCCTCACATTTAGATTCCCGAAGGGAAGATCAAACACAATGCAACCGAGTCGAAGCGACCAAGCTCTATTCAAGGGACAGGAACCTGAATCAGCAGGTGCTGCTGAAGACTGTCTGATCAGGGTTGTCA
>CAZITN010000050.1:0-11695 GCA_964542175.1 uncultured Thermodesulfovibrio sp.
TACAACGCCTGCAAGGTAAATTTCAATACCACGAGCCTCCAGATGCCTGAAGCGGTAAACCAGCGCGTCTTTGATGTTCCAGCCTGCAGGGGCTTTCTGATCACCGATCATCAGAGTGCGGTAGAGGAGCTCTTTGAGCCGGGCAGGGAGGTGATCACTTACAGGGAAGTTGAAGAGATACCGGAACTGGTCGGGTTTTACCTGGGAAACGAGAGGGCAAGAAAGGAGATAGCAGGAAGGGCCCATGAAAGGGTCCTGAAAGAGCATACCTATGTTCACAGGGTCCAGCGGATGATAGATATCCTGAAAGAGGCTTTCCGGAATTAGAGGAATGACGGAATGGAGAAAGGGATAAGGGATGACGCTAAGGATTCTTACCTTTAACTGGCACGAAGGGTATATCTACCTGCTTTCAAAAACAGGCCATCTCTTTGATGTTGTGGAAAGGGATAAGGGTGGCTACAGCGGGTGGATGTACCAGTTCAGACCGCTCCCTGAAAATCTCAGGCTTATCAGGTCTGAAGATGCAATTAAAGGGCTTGCCGAAGGAGTATATGACCTTGCGCTCTGTCATAACCCGCGGGATCTGTTTGATCTCTATGGGCGGGGTATTCCGAAAATCCTTGTTTTCCATACAAAGCCCACTACATTGTTTGATGCACAGAAAAGGAGAATACTCCGTGAGGAGTATCTCGCTTCAATAAGTTCCCTTCTGGGACCAGATGAGAGGGTCGTGCCGGTCTTTGTCTCTGAGAGGAAACGTCAGATGTGGGGTCTGGAGGGAAGGGTTATCATTCCAGGTATAGATATTGATGAATTTTACAGATACACAGGTCAGAAACCGGTAGTCCTGAGGGTTGGACATTTTCTCAGGGAGAGGGATATCGCCCATGGATTCAAAAGCGATCTCGAAGATATACTTAAGGGGATCAGGGTGGAAACAATAGGGATCAATCCCTCTGAGAGGGAGGCAAGAATCTCTGCAGGTTTTGAGGATCTGAAACGGCTTTATTCGGAGTCGAGGATCTTCTTCTGTACCCTCTATGAGGATTATGATGATGGATACAACCTCTCCATGCTGGAGGCGATGGCGACGGGTATGCCAGTTGTATCAGTAGCAAACAGCACATCCCCAATATCGGACGGCCTGAACGGGTTCATCTCCGGCAAACCGGAGTATCTCAGAAGGGCGATAGAGATGCTTCTTGAGGATATAGATCTGGCTAAGGCGATCGGAGAGAAGGGAAGAGAGACGGTAAGGGAAAAGTTCCCGATAGGGCGGTTTGTCGAGGCCTGGAATGATCTCTTCCTCCAGGTGGAAAAGAAGAGGGCCGGGAGAAGGCCTGCAGAGCCTGGTCCCCGGGGGGGCTCTCCAAGGATATACGACTGCTTTATCTTCAACAATGAGCTTGATCTGCTTGAGATGAGACTGAACATACTTGATAAGGTGGTTGACAGGTTTGTCCTTGTGGAAGCCACCAGGACCTTCAGTGGAAAGAGAAAGGATTTGATATTCCAGCAAAACAGAGACCGCTTCAAACGTTTCCTTGACAGGATCATCCATGTAGTTGTGGATGATATGCCGGATGGCCCTGACCGGTGGAAGCGGGAGTGGCATCAGAGGAATGCCATAATGCGGGGGCTTGGTGATGCAAGCTCAGACGATATTATTCTTATATCTGATGTTGACGAGATACCAAACCCTGAGAAGATAACCCCATCCATGACTGAGTATCCAAAGAGCCTGAGGCAGGGTTTGTTTTACTATTACCTGAATATGAGAGCTTCCCGGGAGTGGGTGGGAACGGTTGTCCTCCGATACGGCCAGCTTGATACTCCCCAGAAGATGAGAGACAGGAGGGGGAAGCTCTCTTCCATAGGAAACGGGGGGTGGCACTTTTCATATCTGGGGGACCCGGAACAGATAGCGAACAAGATATCGTCCTTTGCCCATGCCGAGTTTGATACCCCCTGTTTCAAGGAGAGAAGGAGGATAAGTGAGAAGATGGCCAGGGGTGAGGACCTCTTCGGGAGAGATATCCTGTTCAGCCTGGTTGAGATTGACAGGAGTTTCCCTGAGTATATCCGGAACAATACCGAGAGGTTCAAGTCGTACATAAAGAGAGCGGAACCTGAAGGGGACCTGAAAGGAGAGGAGACCTTTCCCAACGATTCCCTGTTCAGCAAGAACCTGAAAGCCCTGAGAAGAACCGATCCCGGCCTTGCAGAGAGATTGCTCCAGGCCGAAAGGCTGGGTGATGCCTCTGTTGTCAAGACTCCCGGAGGAGAGAAAACAGTGAAGGTCAGAGGGGTCAGCCTTCACAGCAGGTACAGGCCCATCGAGGAATCCAGGCAGTGGATGGAGAAGCATCTGCCTGATCTGAAAGACAGGGGGGCGGTTTATGTTTTAGGGTTCGGCTTTGGCTATCACATAGAGCGGCTAATGGAGGCAACAGATGCCGAGATAATGGTGATTGAGCCATCTCTTGGCCTGCTCAAAGAGGCCCTTATCCAGAGAGAGCTGGAAGACCTGTTAGGGAAGGTCAGAATAATAACCGACCTTCAGATCCCTCCTTGCAGGATGGACTTTGCCATCCTGGAGCACTCCCCCTCTGTCAGGCTTAATCAGGGTTTTTTCGAGGAGGCAAAAAGGAGACTCCTGATTGCAAGAAAGGCTGTTAAAGGTATGAGGATCTGCCTCGTAGGTCCGATCTATGGTGGCTCTCTCCCGGTGACGGAGTATTGCGCCTCTGCCCTCCGTAAGCTCGGTCATAGTGTGGAGTACATAGATAACTCAATCTACAAAGATATATTTCTGGGAATAGAGACCCTTTCAGAGAAGCCTGTTGTGGTAAATGAACTCAGAAAAAGGTTTGTCGATTTTGTCTCTGCAACCATCATGGCAAGGTGCGAGGAGGCTGGACCGGACCTGCTCATCGCCCTTGCCCAGGCCCCCCTCCAGAGGGAGGCACTGCTTCGGATGAGGTCCATTGGCTTGAGAACCGCCTTCTGGTTTGTGGAGAACTACAGGCACATGACTTACTGGAGGGAGATACACTCCCTTTACGATTATTTTTTCGTGATCCAGAGAGGCGACTTTCTTGAGGAGATAGAACGGGCGGGCTCCTATGCCCATTACCTCCCCCTTGCCGCTTCAACCGCTCATCACAGGGTGGTTGATCTGACCGACGAGGAGCGGAGGGAGTATGGGAGCCAGATATCTTTTGTGGGGGCTGGTTACAGGAACAGAAGGGAGTTTTTCCTTGGGCTTGTTGATCTTGACCTTAAGATATGGGGTAATGAATGGGATCTCAAATCTCCTCTCAAGAGGTGCATACAGAGAGAGGGAGCCCGTGTGGGTATTGAGGAGATGGTGAAGATATTCAACGCATCCTCCATAAACCTTAACCTTCATTCCTCTTCTGTCCACAACGGGCCTGAACCAGACGGCGATTTCGTAAACCCCAGGACATTCGAGATCCCGGCCTGCGGAGGGTTCCAGCTGGTTGATGAGAGAAAACTCCTCCCGGAACTCTTCAAGGTGGGAGAGGAGGTGATCTGTTTCAGTGAGGTGGATGACCTCCGGAAGAAGATACGGTACTATCTTGATCACCCCGATGAGAGGGAGGATATTGCAAGGGCTGCAATGGAGAGGGTGCTCAGGGAGCATACCTATGAAGAGAGGATGAAGGAAATGATTGAGTTTATTGTCCATCGGGGGTTCGAATCACCAAACTGGACAACAGGAAAGATTGACCTTGATGACCTGATTGACCGGGCAAGGGACCTGCCTGAGTTAAAGGGGTTTCTTGATGGTATCAGGGATTCAGGTGAGATGGAGAGATCCGTGGCAGGGATTGAAGACCTCGCCTCGGGAATAAAGATCGGGGAGAGGGAACTCTCCGAGACCGAGAAGTTGATACTCCTCATGAACCAGATGAAAAGTCAGTATCTCCTGAAGGAATGACAGGCATGAAAAATTTTCTGATAGTCAATCTTACAAGGATGGGAGACCTGATACAGACCACCCCGGTTCTCAGGGGTATCAAGGAGAGGTATCCAGGAGCCGTCACGACCCTTCTGGTTAACAGGGATTTTGAGGGGATCATCCCCTTCCTTCCCGGGGTTGACCGTGTCTTCCCGGTAAACATAAGAAACATCATCTATCAGGTGGATTCTGGTGGAATAATTGAATCCTATCGATATTTGAAGGAACTGATTGACTCCGTGAATGAGACGGTTTATGATCGTGTGATAAACTTTACCCACTCCCTGGACAGTGCTGTGATGACTTCCATGATAAGGGCTCGGGAGACAAGAGGGGTATCCATCGATGAGAAGGGCTACAGCATCAAGCCTGACCCCTGGATAAGGTATTTCTTCAATGTAATCCCCTCAAGGACGGTCAACCCCTTTCATCTCTGTGATATGCATCTCAAGGTGGCTGGAGTGGATGCTTCCGAGAAGGGGCTTTCCCTCCAGGTCGAAAGGGACGAACTGGACCGGATGAGGGAGCGCCTTTTCAGAGCAGGAGTAAGAGAAGGTGACCGTCTTGTAGGACTCCAGTTGGGGGCAAGCGCAGAAGACAAGCGCTGGCCGGTGGAGAGTTTTGCGCTTCTTGGAAGGATGCTTAAAGAAAGAAACGGGGTGAAGGTGGTCATTACAGGGGCTTCATCAGAAAGGAAGTTCGGCAAGGAATTCCTGCAGTGCTTCGGAAAGGACTGTATCAACATGATAGGGAGTACCAGCCTGGCTGAGCTTGTATCCCTGATCCACCTGCTGGATCTCTATATCAGCAACGATACAGGTCCCCTCCATATAGCCACTGCAGTCGGGACCACTACCATCAACATCTCCCTTGCCTCTGTCTACTTCCGTGAGACAGGTCCATACAGCGAGGGAGACTATGTCATAAAGGCGGATATCTCCTGCAGTCCCTGCGGCTTCCAGTCCGACTGCAGGAAAAACCTCTGCAAGGAATTGATAAAGCCGGAACTGCTCTGGAGGATTGCGAATGCAGTCCTGCGCGGTGAGGAATTTGTTGCCGAACCAAAGGAGGAATGGAGGGATGTCCAGGTTTACCGTTCGTTCTTTGACAGGGACGGGATGGTGCATTACAGGCCCCTCGTAAGAAAGAAACTCGGCAGGGAAGCACTCTTTACTCATCTGTACAGGATGACCTGGAGGGCCGTGCTTGACGGCATGGAGATGCCGGACTGGGAGAGGACGGCCCCCGGGCTTCTTGAGAGGCTCGATTGCTGGTATGAATCTGACATGCTGACTCTGGTGGGAGAATCGGAAGAAGACAGGATTGCGCTCAGAGAGATCAGAGACCTTGCTACGGCAGCACTCAGGATTGTAGATGTGATAGGCAGAGAGGGAGGCAAGGAGACCCCCGATCCTTACCTCCTGCGTGAACTCTGGGAGAATATCAAATACATGAATGGAGAGATTGAACTCCGGTGCATGAGCAGGCCGATGCTCAGATCCTTACTGCTGATTTTCCGTTACGGCATGGAGAGCCTTGCTGGTGAACGGATTGATGATCTGGCTGGTGAGGCAAGGGAGCAGTATTCAGATCTTAAACGGCATGCTGAATCACTTCTGGGATTCTTTGACTGGCTCGAGAGGTGCACTTCCGGAGAGGCTGTTACAGCCTGCGGGGGAGAAGGAGAAAGGATTGTCAAAGAAAATCACATCAATTTCTAAAGTTTTTCCTCCGAAAGTCGATAAGTTTATCAAGAGGACAGCGGGTTCTCATGAAGCGGGTCTCTTTGAAGGTCGCTTCTACAACAATTAACGGAGGTGCCTATCATGCTGGGAGTGCTGAATGAAAAGGAGGAAGAACTGGTCTTCACGCTCCTTGAAAGCCTGGAAGACATGCCGGGTATCGTTGAGGAACTGGATGGTGAACTGCAGAGGGCGGCAAGGACACTGAGGATGGATTGCGGTACAGATACATTCGCAGTCCTTTCTGCAGTCCTGGAGGGGCTCAAGAACCTGATCAACTATGTGGAAGAGGTGAAGTACGGCGTGGAACACCTTGCAGGACGGGGGCTTGAGGTGGACGATACCTCCCTTGATTGCTGGGAAGAGTATGAGCAGGTCTTTGAGGAGATGCTGGCATCCTTCGAGATGCAGGACTGGGTCGGCGTGGCTGACCTGATTGAGTACGAGTTGCACCCCCTTCTTGAGGAAGGCCGTGAGAGGTTTATAGAGCTCAGAGAGGCCCTGAGGGGTATCAATCCGCATTGACCGCTGGTTGGCATGGAAGGAGGAATGGATGGAAAAGGGGAATTTTCAGGATGGGCTGATGAGTGACAGGATGGAAGAGGCCGGGACAGAGCTCCAGCCACTTGACCTAGTTGTGATGCTGTACGACGGTATGGCCTCCTTTCTGATGAAGGCGATGTCGGCAATAAGAAACGGAAATATATCAGAGAAATCCCTTTATCTCTCAAGGGTGCTTTCGATAGTAGAGGAACTCTATCGTAGTCTGAACCGCGAGGTCGGGGGGGAAGTTTCTGAGCGCCTTGGCGAACTGTATATGTACCTGATGAAGGAGGTCTCGGTAGTAAACCTGACATCTGATCTTGAGCGGCTTCAGAAGGCACTTGAGATAATCCTGACACTGAGGGAGGCATGGAAGGAGGTAGGATCATCGTCTGGAGAACATATCATGAAGGGAGGGCCGGTTCTTCAGCCGGACTGACCAGAGCAGTAGACCTAAAGTTTTCCGTCAAATGTCCGATAAGTAGATCAGGTAGGGAAGCCTTCGCCCCCGGGGACGGACAGCAGTTCCTTATTGAGGTGGCCCCGGGGCATAACGGACTGAAAGGAGTCAGTCATGACGGTCATTCCCTCACAGATCAGTGCGATGCTGAAGGTCTACGCCAAGGTCTCCAGAGCCCAGGACAGCCTCCTTGAAAGAACCAGCAACGGGGTCGGCGAGGTGGAGGACGTGGTCGATATCTCCACCGAGGCCAAGAGAAGACAGATCACCGAGCAGACAAGGATGGAGGTAATAAAACGGGTAAAGGAGACCGTGAATAATGGAAAGGAGTAAATTCAGAATCCTCGTCATTGATGATGATGAGATCGCAAGGGATGTAGTTGTCAGCCTTCTTGCGAAAGAGGGCTTTTCTGTCGATTCTGCCAGGGATGGGCTGGAGGGGATATCTGCCGTTAAGAGGTCTGAGTATCATCTCGTAATCACAGACCTCAAGATGCCCGGGGCTGACGGGATTGAAGTGCTTAAATCCGTCAGGAGCCTGAGTCCTTCTTCATCTGTGGTCATACTCACCGCCTATGGTACGCTGGACAACGCCCTTGAGGCGATGAGGCTCGGTGCTTATGACTATATAACAAAACCTTTCAAGCTTCAGGAGCTTCTGATTGTGGTTGAGAATGCCATGAATCGTACCATCCTCAGGGAAGAGAACGAGGAGCTCAGGAGGATACTCCGGGAGACATACAGGGACCTCGATATGATCAGGTCAATCAGGGAGTCCGGGGTTGAGGAAGTGATGCTGAGCACCCTGGGCAGACTTGAGAGGCTCCGGGAGATTGGCGTTATTGAGAATCCGGAAGCGGAGATCCTTAAGGACAATCTTTTGCAGGGAAGGGAAGATGCAGCGCGTACTGGTAGTGGATGATGAGGAAGTTGTGCGGGATGTTCTCACGGAGATGGTGAAAACAGCCGGGGACTTTGAAGCGGCCTCTGCTGTAGACGGCGATGACGGACTCCGGAAGGTCCGGGAGGAAGGGTATGACATAATATTCACAGACCTCAAGATGCCGGGGCTGAACGGGCTGCAGCTGATGGAACAGATCCATGAGATTGACCCGACCATCCCCGTTGTGGTGGTTACCGCCCACTCTCACATTGACACCGCGCTCTCTGCAATGAGGGAAGGGGCCTCTGACTTCATCACAAAGCCCTTCAACCTGAAGGATATCCGGTATGTCCTTGACAGGGTAAGCAGGGAGCGAGAAATCCTGAAGACCATTCCGGAAGACGGTGATAAAAGCCGTGTGGTGAAGACCCTCAATTCCGCCCTCTTCAGAAAACTGGATGAGATAAACAGCCTTCTCACCCTGAACCTTGAGATAGATGAGATACCCGATACAGAGACGCTGATGGAGAGACTGCCTGCAATGATGGAGCGGCTCATGAGGGCAAGAAGTGTCATGGTGCTCATGATCAGGGAGAACGGCTATCTTGTCTCGAGGAGCAATGGGGCCAGTGCAAGGATGGTGCTTCTCTTCTCAGGATCGGTCTTCGAGTCTCTCAGGTCAGACAAGGACTATCTGATCCTCGATGTGGATGAGCCCAGTCCCCTTGACGGGAGCCCCCTGAAGTCACAGATGCTTATCCTTCCCGTGATGGTTGGAGGGACTGAGGTGCTCGGCTATCTGGTAATCACCGACAAGGTGGACAGTTATCACTTTTCTGACGAAGAGGTGAAGCTTGCGAGGACACTCCTCCGGAAGGTCTCCATGAGGCTTGAAAACAATGCCCTCTATGAGGTCACCTACAACAACCTCATAAATACCCTGAAGAGCCTTGTCCTTACCATCGAGGCCAGGGATGCCTATACCAAGAAACATTCCGAGCGGGTTACCAGGATAGCCCTCCAGATTGCAGATAGGATGAACTGCACTCAGGAGGAGAAGGACGCCATAAGGTTCGGTGGATACCTCCATGACATAGGCAAAATAGGCGTGAAGGATATGATTCTTCTCAAGCCCGCCCGGCTTACAGACTCGGAATTCGAGGAGATAAAAAAGCATCCTGTCATAGGCTACAATATCGTCTCGCCCCTGGGTTCCTTCCCTCTTGAAAAACTCCTTATCAGGCATCATCATGAGAGATTCGACGGCAGTGGATACCCCGACGGGATCGCAGGTGAGGAAATCCCTCTCATTGCGAGGATTCTCGCAGTAGCGGATACCTACGATTCCATGACTTCCACAAGGCCGTACAGGAAGGGACTCGGTCACGACGTGGCGATAGAGGAGATAAAGAGGTGTGCCGGTTCCCAGTTTGACCCTGAGGTGGCCGGAGCCTTTCTCCAGACACCTGTCGGAAAAGGAGAGAAGGAAGATGAATATTGATTCCGGTTCAGATGTCAGGATAAGAACGGAAGACGGCTCCCTCTCTCTTCATGGAAGAGTCGCTGAAGTGAGGGAAGGGAAATATCTCCTTAAGCTTGACGAAGCAGTGACAGGCCTTGGAGGCCGCGTACTTATCATTGTTCATGACTCGGGTTCACAGTCGGTCAAAGTGGAACGGATGAATGACGACGGGACGATACTCGTTGCACCGTCCAAGGAGGAACGCAGGGCATTCTTCAGAGTGGATGATATGATGCCTGTAAGGATAAGGCGGGCAGGTCCGTCTCCAAAGGGCTCTTCCCGCTTCATATCTCCACCGCTGACGATAGAAGGCCTGGATCTCCCGGATGAGGAAGTCCAGGAAAACCCCCTTGCGGGGCTCCTGAAGGAGATAAATACAAAACTCGATTTTCTTATAAACACCCTGATGATGAAGGATGAAGGACTGGACTATGAAGAACGGATTCCTGTGAATATCTCGGCAACAGGGATGAGGTTCGATTTCCATGAAGAGGTAAAAGTCGGGGATATAATGGAGTTGAAGATGGTCCTTCCCACCTATCCGCCGGTGGCGATACTAACTTACGGGGAGGTGGTAAGGGTGAAGGAGATAACCAGAGACGGTGAACGGATCTATGAGACGGCAGTGAAGTTTATGGAGATGACCGAAGAGGTGAGAGAGGAGATCATCCAGTACACACTGAAACGGCAGCGGGAAGTCATAAAGAAGCGATGGGAAGAGACATGATATATGGATGGTGCAAGCCTTATAGGGCTGTCCCTTGGTATAGCAGCCGTTTTGCTTGGGACGATACTCGAGGGCGGGAACCTCGGTTTCATATTCCAGCCGGCTGCAGCGGCAATTGTCTTCGGGGGGACCTTCGGTGCCACACTCCTTAGTTATTCTTTCAAGGATATCGGAAGGGCCCTTTCGGGGCTGAAGGATGTCTTTGTTACCTCCCTTGAGAGTGATCTGAATGAATATATCCAGAGTATCATAACCTTTGCATCTGTTACCCGCCGGAAAGGGCTTGTAGCACTTGAGGGTGAGATCAGCGGGATCAGAGACCCCTTCTTCAGGAAGGCGATGGGCCTCGCCCTTGACGGTCTGAGCCGTACTGCACTCCGTGAGACGATGGAAGAGGAGATGGTCACCCACGAGGACTCAAGGAGGCGGCAGGCAGGAGTGTATGAGACGGCAGGGGGCTATGCCCCCACAATAGGGATCATAGGAGCGGTGATCGGACTGATCCATGTTATGCAGAACCTTGCAGATCCTGGCAAGCTTGGAGAGGGAATAGCCGTTGCATTCGTGGCAACGGTCTATGGTGTCGGTCTGGCCAATCTTGTGCTCCTGCCTATCTCAAAGAAGATCAGGACGCGGCTTGAGAGGGAACTCCAGTTGATGAGACTTATCGTTGAAGGTGTTGCTGGTATCCAGTCGGGTCTCCATCCGGAATTCCTTCGTGAGAGGCTCTCCTCCTTCCTGGAACGTCCTTCCAGGGGGAAGAGATGAAAAGAAGGAGAAGGATAGAGCGGGAAGTGGAGAAGACAGACCGCTGGGTGGTTTCCTATGCAGATTTCATCACTCTCCTCTTTGCCTTTTTCGCCACCCTCTATGCCCTGAGTGTGGTGGATACAGAGAAGCTCCGGAGTTTTGCAGCCTCCCTGAAGGATGCCCTTCATCAGGAAGGCCTGGAGGCGACGGCGGTCCGGGAACAGAGGATTATCCCCATACCGGAGGTTATGGGTGAGGTGGAGGCGGGGATAAGAGGGATATTGAAGGGAAGGGATGACGTTGAGGTCAGGAAGGACGAAAGGGGTGTGATTGTAACTCTCGGTGAGAGCTTTCTTTTCAGGCCGGGCAAGGCTGAACTGAAGGAGTCGTCTCTTAAGGCACTGGGTGAACTGGCGATCTTTTTGAAGGGGCTTGGAAACAGGATAATGATTGAGGGGCATACAGACAGTATTCCCCATAAGGGGGGAGAACGGTCCAACTGGATGCTCTCGGTGCGGAGGGCCTACGCAGTGCTCCAGGTCTTTGTGGAGAGGTTCGGGATACCTCCGGAGAGGATAATCCTGGCGGGTTACGGCCCTTACAGACCGGTCAGGGAGAACAGCACCCCCGAAGGAAGGGCGAAGAACCGACGGGTGGATATTGTAATACTGAAGGATGGATGGTAGATGGGAAGGCTTGGTCCATTGCGTTAATAGCGTTTATTGGGTTGATGGGGTTGATAAAGATGATAGAAATGTGAGACACGCGAGAAAGGCGAACAATTTACGGGAGCGGAAAAAATTAAAGGTAAAAGGCAATAGGTAGAAGAATTCATGGGCAAGGCGTAAGAGGCAAGAGGTAAGGGGGGAGGCGAGAAAAGCTCAGCAACGTTCTACGTTCGGGGTCAGAGGCAGGGACTGACAGACAATGCTCTTCAATTCCACCAATGACCAATGTACCAATGACGCTTGCCTGATTGACTTTTGCAGTCTTGCGAACTTAAGATAAGAAAATCCATGGGGAAGATTCTTGTCATAGATGACAGTGTCCAGCAGCATGAGCTGGTAAAGAGGGCATTCA